>CANROD010000038.1 GCA_947632105.1 uncultured Oligella sp.
AGTACAATTAGGTTATATCACCTGATATTTATTAATTGATTTTTTCTTATTTTATCGATGAAGACTTGGATTTGTTTAGTTTGTGGCTGGGTTTATGACGAAGCCGAGGGTGCTCCTGATGAGGGGATTGCGGCTGGTACTCGTTGGGAGGATATCCCCGATGATTGGCTTTGTCCCGAATGTGCAGCACGCAAGGTGGATTTTGAGATGATAGAGGTTTAGTTGTATGGTACAAGACAAAGAAAAGTCCTTTGCAGATAAGCAAGCATTGACTGATGTTACAAGCCTCAAAGGTCACTTTTTGCTGGCTATGCCAAGTGTCGATAGTGGCGTATTTAGTGGCAGCGTTGTTTATATGTTTGATCATTCACCGGATGGTGCAGCGGGTGTGATTATTAATCGACCAACGGATGTTGGGCTCTCTGAGTTAGTTGATCGCTTTGAACTTGAGTCCAATGATGACTTGGCCGCACAGTGGGTTTTTTTTGGCGGACCGGTGCAGCCTATGCGGGCCTTTGTATTACATCCTCAGTTGGCGTCGGATGATGCAGCGGGAGAGGGGCTAGATGCAGGTCAAGAGGTGTTAGGGCTTAATGACTCACGCGATCTTTTACAGGATTATTTGTTAGGACAAGGTCCTGAAAAGGCCTTTATTTGTTTTGGTTATGCAGGCTGGGATGGCGGTCAGTTAGAGCAAGAGCTACATCAAAATGTCTGGCTAACGATTCCTGCTGATCATGAACTGATTTTTGCGCATCCTGTACATGACCGTTATCGTGCGGCCTTGGCTATTTTGGGTGTTGAGTTTAGTAATTTATCATCCCAGATTGGGCACGCCTAAAAGTATATTTATGACAGAAATTCGCTATCTTGCTTTTGACTTTGGATTGAAAAAAATAGGTGTTGCCGTAGGCGACTCTCTGTTAAAGCATGCACGTCCTTTGAGTACCTTAAAATCCGAAACTAAGCAGCGGCGATTTGAACAGGTTGAAGCGCTCCTTGAGGAATGGCAGCCAGATCAGGTGATTGTTGGCTTACCCTTAACCCTTGAGGGTGAGGAGCAGGAGGCCTCAATCCATGCGCGTCGATTTGCTAATCAACTACACGGTCGTTATGGCTTAGACGTTATTTTGGTTGAAGAGCAAAACTCCAGCATGGAGGCGCAGATGTTGATTCGCCAATTTAAGCAATTTGACCCTAAGCAAGCACAACGTTTTGCTGATGAGGATGATGCCGTCGCAGCTGCAGTAATATTGCAGCGCCATTTAGATTCCTTGGTATCTTAAGTGCTAAAATATCGGCTAAAAAAGTAGCGTTCATTTAACTCAGGAATAATCATGCAACACGAATCTCCTAAGCAGCAAAGAAGCTTAGATGAGCTGCCAAAAGCTGAAGAGCTTTATCAGCGTCTCAAAGCAGGTGTGGTGGCTTTAATGGCAAATTTATCACCGGAAGATGTACATTTGGTCGGTATTTACTCAGGTGGTGCTTGGCTCGCTGAGCGACTTAAAGCGGATTTAGCAATTGCTACTGACAATGCCTTAATTAATACCAGTCTTTATCGTGATGATTTCCGCAAGATTGGTTTACATGGGCAAAAGTTACCTACCTCCGTGCCATTTGATGTGAGTGATAAGCATCTGATTTTAGTAGATGATATTTTATACACTGGTCGTAGTGTTAGAGCAGCGATAAATGAGATCTTTGATATCGGACGTCCTGCCAGTATTGCATTGGCAGTGTTGTTGGATCGAGGTGGTCGAGAGTTGCCGATTCAGGCAGACGTGGTGGGTGAGGTGTTCGAGTTGCCAAGTACGCAGCGCTTTGTGCTCTCACAAAACGAAGCGTATGTGTTCGATATGTTTTTAAAAGAGGTCGAAGATGCTTAATCCTCAACTTAATAAGTATGGTGAGTTGACTCATTTACTGAGTACTGAAGGTTTGCCCTACGATGTTCTAATCAATATTTTAGATACTGCAGAAACCTTTGTACCCTTGGCTGACCGCGATGTTAAAAAGGTACCTATCTTACGTGGTAAGAGTGTTTTTAATCTTTTTTTCGAAAACTCGACCCGTACTCGTACTACCTTTGAAATCGCCGCTAAGCGCTTATCAGCTGATGTATTTAATTTAAATATTAATGCCTCCTCAACCTCAAAGGGTGAGAGCTTATTAGATACCATTGCGAACCTGACGGCGATGCAGGCTGATATCTTTGTGGTGCGTCACCAAGCGAGTGGAGCCCCTTATCTAATTGCACAGCACGTAGACCCACATATTCATGTGGTTAATGCGGGTGATGGGCGGCATGCACATCCAACCCAAGCCTTATTGGATATGTATACCATTCGTCATTTCAAAAAGGAGTTTAGTCAGCTCACCGTAGCGATTGTGGGTGATGTTGTACATTCGCGAGTTGCTCGGTCTAATATACACGCTCTAAGCACATTGGGTGTGCCCGAGATTCGAGTGATAGGCCCACAGACCCTAATACCCAGTGATTTAGCGCATATGGGGGTACAGATCTATCATGATATGAATGAGGGGCTGCAAGGGGTTGATGTCGTGATTATGCTGCGTATTCAGAATGAGCGTATGACTGGCGCGCTGTTGCCATCATCTCATGAGTATTTTAAAAAATATGGTTTGACGATGGAAAAACTAGCGTTGGCTAAGGATGACGCAATTGTTATGCACCCGGGGCCAATGAATCGAGGGGTGGAGATAGCGACAGATGTGGCCGATTCACCGCGAGCGGTGATTTTAGATCAGGTCAATTTTGGCATTGCAGTGCGTATGGCGGTAATGAGTATTGTTGCAGGAGCGTCTGAATAATGAAGATTTTAATTAAAAATGGTCGCTTAATTGATCCTAAAAATAAAATTGATGCCGTCCATGATGTTGCTGTCGCAGGACAGCGCATTGTTGCAATTGCTCCGAATCTCACGGACTTTGAGGCAGATCGTACGATTGATGCTAGCGGTTTAGCCATTATTCCCGGCTTAGTGGACTTGTCGGTGCGTTTACGTGAGCCGGGTTATGAGCATCGAGATACGTTGGAAAGTGAGTTGATGGCTGCACTATCGGGTGGCGTAACGCGACTAGTCTTACCACCTGATACGGATCCGACTCTTGATGAGCCAGCTTTGGTCGAGATGCTGAAGCATCGCGCGCGCGCCTTGAACCAGACCTATGTCTATCCATTGGGTGCGATGACGGAGGATTTAGCGGGCGAACAGCTCACTGAGATGAATGAATTGACTCGTGCCGGTTGTATTGCGTTTTCTCATGCTAATCGACCGTTGCCGGAGCTGAGCACGCTTAAGCAATGTATGCAGTATGCACAGAGTTTTGGCTATAGCTTGTGGTTAAGACCACATGAGCGTAGTTTAACCGGCAATGGGGTAGCTGCCAGTGGAGAGGTGGCTTCACGCTTAGGCCTGAGTGGCATACCAGTACAAAGTGAAACGATTGCATTGCATGCTTTATTTGAGCTGCAGCGTAGTATTGGTGTGCGTTTACACTTATGTCGTCTCTCCAGTGCCCAAGGACTGGAATTGGTGCGCCAGGCTAAGGCTGAGGGTTTGCCGGTTACGTGTGATGTGTCTATTAATCATGTTCATTTGACGGATGTTGATATTGGTTTCTTTGATAGTAATTATCGGCTAGACCCTCCTTTGCGTGGTCAGCGTGATCGAGAGGCAATTACTCGGGGTCTACTTGATGGCACTATTGATGCTATTTGTTCTGACCATATTCCTTTAGATGATGAGGATAAGTTAGTGCCTTTTTCTGAGGCTCAGCCAGGAGCGTCAGGGGTGGAGTTGTTATTTTCTTTGGTATATAAATGGGCCAAAGAAAATGATATTCCGCTGCTCGACGCATTGAATAAAGTCACATCTGGGCCAGTTTCTATTTTGCAAAAAGCGGCACCAGCGTTTTCTTCATGCGGTCAGTTATCTGTAGGCTCTCCAGCAGATTTAGCGCTGGTTGACTTGACGGAATATTGGACCGTTAATCGTGACAATTTATTGAGTCAGAGTGTGCATACGCCATTTATTAACTATCAGGTGCCTGGTCGCGTAAAATTAACGATTGTTAGTGGACGCGTTATGTGGGAGAGCGCGGAGTGATTCTAGTCAGAATAGTACGTTTCCTTATCCGATTAGTATTGCTCATATCCTTAATTGTGTTGGGCCTTATCTTAACTGGTTTACTGTTTCCTATGTTTGGTCAATCAACACGTGAGCGAACTACTCAAGCTTGGTCCAAACTGTTGATTCTGGTATTAGGAGTTAGGGTTAAGATTGAGGGTGAACCGATAAAAAATAGTGCGGTAATGTTGGTGGCAAATCATGTTTCATGGATTGATATCTTTATTTTAAACAGTTGTCGTACGACCTTTTTTATTGCAAAAAAAGAAATTAAGGATTGGCCAATTGTTGGTCGCTTAGTCGTGCAGACGGGGACGATTTTTGTTGATCGCTCGAGTCGCTCAGCGATGCGAGGGGTTAATAAAGAATTAGATGAGCGTTTTGCTAAAGGTATGTGTACTGGCCTTTTCCCTGAAGGCACTACATCTGATGGTCTTGGTGTAAAGAGCTTTTTTGGTGGCTTGTTAGAAGCCCCTCTAAAATCTCAGATACCTATTCAGCCTGTCGCTATTTTGTTTTACCATAAAGGTCAGCGGAGCTCCTTTGCTTCTTTTATTGGTGATGAAACTTTAGTACACAATATCTGGATCTTGTTAAGTAATTTTGGTATTTCTGTTACGGTCAGATATTTAGAACCTATTACTCAGCTTGGTAAAGCGAGTGAGCTTAGTCGTAATGATGCCGCCAATCTCAGCTATGAACTGATTAAAGCTGAGATTGAGCAAGGTGCTAAAGACTAAGGCGTACAGTTAGTATTAGTTGTTTTTTAGTGTCCAGACTTTTGGGGATGGCCTGTCAACGCTATCCTCAAAGTAGGGAATCTGTATTAGTTTGCGATCGTTCAGTCGTATAGCTGTCAGACGACCTCCCCAAACGCAACCTGTGTCGAGAGAAAGTAAGTGGGGGCGAATTAATAGGCCGAGGGTTGACCAATGGCCAAACACAATAGTGGTGTCACTTGCTTGGCGGTTAGGCAATTCAAACCAGGGTAAAACCTTTTCTTCACCATAGTAGGGATGAAGTTGTGGAGCACCCTTGTAGTTGAAATCCATTGAGCCATCAAGTTGGCACATGCGCATACGAGTTAGTGAGTTAATGACAACTCGACGGCGTTTAGCACCTTTAAACGAGTCATGCCAATAATTAGGTTCATTACCAAAAACCTCGGATAGCTTTTGGTGCCAATGCTTATCTTTTAATACCTTGTTGCTAACCTCTTCAGCTAGTTCAATTGCTTTATCTGCGCTCCAAGGCTGCATCACACCGGCATGAACCATCAAATGGCCGTAATCATAGTGAGCTAATGGGCGATGGCGTAGCCAATCAATATAGTCATTACGGTGTTTTGATTTTAAAATTTCACTAATTGTGTCGGTAGGGTGCTCTTTTCTAAAACCTGCAGCCACAGCTAAACAGTGAATATCATGATTGCCTAAAATAGTAATGGCTTTATCACCAAGCTCCATAATACGTTTAAGTGTTTTTAAGGAACCTTTGCCACGGTTGATAATGTCCCCAGCAAACCAAAGCTTACAGTTAGGATCGTCTTTGATTTCAGGGTGATTTAGTAGACTATTCAATTGATCGTAGCAACCTTGAATATCACCAATAGCCCAAATATTAGGCACGCTTAGCGTGTTGAAGCTACTACTTTGTTCGATTCGAGCAGGTATGGTTGATGTTTGAGCTTTTTTAGACATGGACTTTAGAGTTTGGCCGATTCTTTCTTTCTATCATGTAAAGAGCAAAACTGGCTATTAGCAAAGCAATCGTATTGGGAGCAAGAGCTGTTAGCCAAGGTGGTAGATTATTGAGCATACCGAGATTAAGGGCTAATTGATTGATCATAAAAAAGACCACACCAATTAAGATGCCGCCAAATATCTTGAGTCCGGCTCCCCCCTTACGCGTTTGCATAAAGCTGATAGGCGCAGCTAAGGTGATCATGACGAGTAGCGTAAAGGGATAAACACCTTTACGCCATAGTGCTACGACCTGACGATTGGATTGTAAGTGGTTGTCATCTAGGTATTGAATATAATCTAGCAAACCAATTATCGACATGCGGTCGGGTTGTAGCTCACTGGCTAGTAGGCGTTCTTGGCTTAGACTGGTGTCGATGGTGTAGTTTTCTAGGTGTTTCCGTGTGCTTAGGGGTTCTTGGGGGGTGTCAGGGTTGTTTAGAGCCGTCTCCAAATCAAATTCTGTGCGGATTAGTTGAAGGTCAAATAGCTCGAGTTGATCGTCTTGGAAACTACCCTTGTCTGCAAGGAGTAGCTCTTTAAAGTGTCCATCTGCATCAAAATTATAGATACGGATATTTTCAACCTCTGATTCAGAGCTAATTTGGGCAATATTGATAAATCTAAGCTCACCTTCTTTGCCTGCTGGTTCTCTAAACCAGTAGCCGCTATTCATGCGGGCACCGCTACTTTTATCCAGTAGTTGTAGATTAATCTGGCCTGTCTTAGACTCTGCGTATGGCGTTAGCCCTTCAGACAGAATAAAAGCAAAAGCCATCATTGGAATGGTGGCTATCCATAACATGCCCAGTAAATTACGACTGCTGATACCAGATACTCGCAGCACGACTAACTCATTGCGCTGGGCTAAACCAGCCAAGGCAATAATAGCACCAATTAATAAGGAAATTGGCAGCAAATCATAGAGGCGTGTTGGGATCTGCAGAATCTGCATACCGATTAATGCACTAAAGGTGAAGCTCTCGTTAACATTGTCAAGGTTGTCAATCATGTCAAAAAACATGAATAAGCCGACTAACACGAGGGTTACAGCAATGGTGCTGCGATAAATTTCGCTGGCAATATAGCGACGAGCTGTTTTCATAGATTTTTTGCTAGAGAAAAAGGTATTTTAGCCCATTATGAGACTACTGTTCAGCTTGCATAGTTTGACGTAATTCGCTAAGTACTTCAGCTGCATTTACATCTAAGTTATGCCAAATTTTAAAACTTTCGAGCCCTTGTCCGACCAACATCCCTAATCCATCTAATAAATGCTTAGCACCCAAGGACTTGCTTTGCTCTAGGAATGAGGTGTTGCCGCTCGCAGTATAAACCATATCGTAGGCCAGTGCGTCTTTTGCAAAAATACCCTCTGGAAGTGGTAGGTTGATGTGCTCAAGACTACTAGCGCTTGAATTAATCACAATATCCCATTGACCAGGAATATCCTCTATGCTGCTGGAGTTGATGTTAGCATTGCCAGTCGACAGGCTGCGTGCTTGCTCTGCTAGCTCCGTGGCTTTTGATACAGTACGATTAGCAATATGTAGGGTCTCACAATTAGCTTCTAGTAGGGGTAACAGGGTACCTCTAGCGGCCCCACCGGCACCAATTAATAGCACTTTTTTACCGTTAATTGAGTGACCTTGATTTTGAATATCATTGACCAAACCAATGCCATCGGTATTATCTCCGTAAATTTTGCCATTTTCGCACCATAGAGTATTAACTGCTTGTGCGGCCTGAGCTCTTGGTGTTAAGTTCTCTTTAGCTAGCTCAAAAGCCTCAAGTTTAAATGGAATCGTGATATTTAAGCCACAGCCACCATCATCAAAAAACTGTTTTACAGTGTCTGCAAACTCATCAGGATTGACCTCCAACTTGTCATACTGCAGCTGTAAATTACTTTGCTCCGCAGCGATGCCGTGCAAGGTAGGGGACACGCTTTGTGCAATGGGGTAACCATAGACTGCGCAGCGTACGATTTTATCGCTCTTAAGGACATCATTACTAATAGGCTCAGAGACGAGTTCGAGAAAACGAGCAGTGGCATTAAGTTTAAGTAAGTTAATATCGCCAAGCTTGATTTTGATAATCGTGCCACGCTCATAGTTGTTGATTAGCCCTTCGACTAAGAGTGTCATTGGGGCGCAGGTTAGACGGACTAAATCATCTCGTATCACTGAAGCTTCAAGCTCTTCGATACCCTGTTGTTGTAACCAGCGTAAGACCCAGAAACGTTCTACGCTATCTTGGAAATTACGCCATTGCTGAATAGTCGTATCAAAGCTAGTCATAACCACTAATAAATCCACGTCTTTAGGCTTATAAGGGGCCACTAGCGGTGCGGATACGCCATGCTCAATAGCACAAATTAATTGCTGTTGATTTAATAGGTCGATGTAGCGACGAAGCGGAGAGGTCATCCAGGCGTATTGTGGGACCCCCATACTTTGATGTGATACGGCATGAGTGGTTTGCTTGGCGCGACCGAATTGCTGACTACGATAAATTCCTGGTATGTTTAGGTTATTCAGCATGCCTGACCACTGTACATTGGTGAAAATCATCATTTCACCAATAATTAAATCAATTGGAATATCGCGACGGCGTGGTAACAGCTCAACCTTTGCGTTTTGGTCTTGCCAATTACCATGCAATAAAAAGCTGAACTCAAGACCTTTGTTAGACTCAGGATAACCTCGCACCTCATCACGCTTTGCTGAGAGGTAGCGAGTTAGGCGCCAGAAAGGACGTATTAAAAAATCATAAGGTAGCTCGACCAAATCATTGTTCAGATTTTCTGCGGTAACTAAGTCGTCATCAAACATCGAGAGACGCAGGTTTTTTTTGATTCTAATACTTTCAACCTTGCTGTCATTACTAATGATTTCACCGCTAGTGAGATTAGCGACCACGTATAAGGAAATGCAAGGTTTCACTTCCCCCTCATCAAGAGAAAATGCCTTGATGAGATTATCGCCCTGCATAGTGATTTTTTTGCCAGGTAGGTAAATCGTCGACATGCGTTTGCGAGCTGCTAAGTCAAGGACTGAATCTTTAGTGACAGCGAGAGCGGGAGCGGCGATATGCACACCAAACTGATAGGTTTCACCTTCTATATGCCTGATAGAAAAAGCATCATCAATTTCAGTGGTGGCGTCATTATCTATTGAATAGGCTTCAACCTCTGCTAAAGGAGGCTCCTTGAGCGTTGGCAGAGGCAGTTCTGGTGTGTCATAACCTTTGGGGAAATGCTTTTCTAAAAAGCCAGCAAGCGTAATTTCCAACTCATTTTTATAAACACCTAATTTAAGAAGCATTTCTTTAACATTGAGGGAGCTACGCGACTGAGCATTTTCAAAAGCCTTCCAAGCCATGGTGTTTTTGTTTGGTGAGGTGAGGAAGGTCTTAGCATCTTCAGCCATCTCCTTTGGTAACTGGAAGTTGACTAAAGAGTCAGTCCATTGTGCTTGTAGCTCCTCTTGTAGGCGCTTCTTCTCAACCGCAGCTAATGCTGCCTCTAAAATCTCAGGTGGTGCGGCACGATATTGTCCCTTGCCACGGCGGTGGAAGTAGATAGGCGCTGCCTGTAGCTGTATGAGTAGCGCTAGTTTTTCTATGATGTTTGGCTCGTGACCATAGTATTCGAGAGCTAGTTCTTCAGCTTTAAAGTCCTCTTGTGGGGCAAATTCCCATAAAAAGCTTGCTTCCAATTCCTCACCTAACTCTTCGGCTTTGGGCAGAATTTCTGTTAGGGGGTAAGGGGCCTTTTCAAATTCAAAGATCACATTGTTGCGTTTGATTTTGCTGCGTTTACCAGTGCTTAGTTCAATTTGGTAATTAGTATCGGTTTCAGATAGCACTCGGGCAACTTTAAATTGACCGCTTTCTTCGAAAATAACATTCATTATTTAAAACTCTGTTTGTTTTTACTACGTGTGTTGGGTTTTTAGTGGACTAATAAGTGATGTGTCATTAGGCGTATTGAGCAAAAGCCAAGATATCTTTGATATAGTCACCAAAGCAATCAAAGCTATGTGTGGCACCAGGCACGATAATTTGTTTAGCACCCTCATAGCGTTTAGTCATTTCCTGCCAGTCTAGTACCTCATCACGGTCGCTGGCTAATAAAAAATAGCGATCAGCTGTAATTTTAGGCTGAAATAATGCTTCTAATTCGTGTAAATTCGCTAAGGTAAACTCAAAAGGTGTGTCATCGTAAAAATAGGTCATTGGACCTAATTGTGTAGATAAATCACGGGTCGCATAAATCGCTGGATTGATTAGTACTGCTTGGCCGTTATTTTGTTCGGCAAGGTAAGTTGCATAATAGCCGCCCAGGGACGAACCGATAATAGTGAGCGGATGGTTGTGCTCGTGTTTTTTGCTAATGATGTCAGTACACAGCGTTATCGCCTCAGCCGGTGAAGAAGGCAGTTGTGGCATAACAAAGTGATCAGCTAAGCCGTGTTCAGCCATCACTTGGGCCATTAACTGAGCTTTCATTGATTGAGGTGATGAACGAAATCCGTGTAGGTATAAAATCATTGTCTTGCGTCTTAAGAAGATAGTTGCTTTAACTTAGCAATTAGTTTGTTGTGAAAACCGCCAAAACCGCCATTGCTCATCACTAAGATATGATCGCCAGGTTGCGCTTCGGCAGCTACGGCATCAACTAATTGTGACATGTCGTGGTGGACGTAGGTAGGCTGCTGCATAGATGCAAAAACGCTTTCTGCATCCCAAGCGATGCTATGCTTGCCCTGAGTTTCGTTATAACAAAAAACGATGTCAGCTAGCTGTAAAGACTCAGGTAGTCGTGCGGACATTGTGCCTAGCTTCATTGTATTAGAGCGTGGTTCCAATACAGCGACGATACGTGCATCACCTATCTGCTTACGTAGTCCTTCAAGTGTGGTAGTAATAGCCGTAGGGTGATGAGCAAAGTCATCATAAACAGCTGTGCCATTAACGGTGTCGCGTAGCTCCATACGACGTTTAATGCCCGTGAAGTTTTGTAGTGCCTCACAAGCAAGAGCAGGCTGTACGCCGACATGCTCGGCGGCGCTAATGGCGGCAAGGGCATTTTGCACGTTATGAGTACCGATTAAGGGCCATTTAACCTCTGCAATGATTTGCTCTCCCTGCAGCACGTTAAACTGGCTGCCTGAAGGTGTTAGTAAACGATAGTCCCAATCACTTGTGTCAGCTTTTTCAGAGCCGTGGCCAAGAACTGCTTGTTGGCTCCAGCAACCCATTGAAATGACGTCTTGAAGTGCTGTTTCGGCTGTTGGATAAATCACGCAGCCATTTTGAGGCACAATGCGCACTAAGTGATGAAATTGCTTTTGAATCGACGCTAAGTCTTCAAAAATATCGGCATGGTCAAATTCTAAGTTATTAAGTACCGCCGTGCGAGGATGGTAATGGACAAACTTTGACCTTTTATCAAAAAAGGCCGTGTCATATTCATCGGCTTCGATGACAAAGTATTTATTCGCTTGATCAAAACGCGCTGAGATGCCGAAGTTCTCGGCAATACCACCAATTAAGAAATTTGGCTTCAGACCTGCATACTCTAGTATCCAAGCTAGCATCGATGAGGTGGTGGTTTTGCCATGTGTGCCAGCAACCGCTAGTACATGCTGGTGTCGCAGTACCTGCTCACCAAGCCATTGGGGACCTGATGTGTAGGGGAGACTACGATTTAAAATCTCCTCCATGAGAGGATTACCACGACTCACTACGTTACCAATAATAAATAGATCGGGATTCAGATCTATTTGTTCTGCGCCGTAGCCTTCAACTAGCTCAATGCCTTGATCCTCTAGTTGAGTGCTCATCGGTGGGTATACAGCCATATCACAACCAGTCACCTTGTGACCGGCTGCGCGTGCAATAAGGGCTAGTCCGCCCATGAAGGTACCACAAATACCTAAAATATGAATATGCATAAAAATTTTCTCCTGCGGGCTACTATTTTAAGCATTTTATGGAGTCTGTCGCTATGCTCGCGCTATTATGGCTAAAATCAGCCTATCAAATGTTCCTTATTGAGACTAATGACTATTTTTAAAAGAAGAGGTTTCTTTCGCAAAAATGTGATTTTGAGCCGACTAAAAGGTTTTGTTGGTAGGCTTGTTGCCTTAACTATAGTGGCGGCGAGTTTGGTTTTTCTTAGTGGAATACCATCCGAACAGGCAGCAGAGGCTCGCACTCAGGAAAAACAGTCTAAGCTAAAGCTACAGTCTGTGACTGTAGCAGATGTTGATGCTGAGAGTGTAGCGCATTTGTTAACGATACCTTTAAAAAATTTGGATGGCACAGAGAGTCGAATTAGCGACAATCAAGATAAGATTATCATTGTTAATTTCTGGGCTAGTTGGTGTACCCCTTGCATTGAGGAAATGCCAGACTTAGAAAAGATTCATCAGGAGTTTTCAGGGGTTCAAGTCATTGGTTACAGTGTTGACACAGAGCAAAATATACGTCGATTTTTATCCAAAGTGCCTGTAAGTTTTCCTATACTTATCGGTGAGCCAACTGCTATCTCCTTAATGAGAAAGTTAGGTAATCCGAGTGGTGGTTTGCCTTTTAGCCTAATTTTTGTGCCTGAACAGGGGCTTGCTTATAAAATTATTGGTCAGGTTAATACAGCGGAGTTAAAAGCTAAATTAGTCGAAATGGGGGCTTAGGTGTACTTTGTGTTACCTTCTTTTCTATTAAAATAGTAGAATTTAATGGACAGAAGCAACCTTTTGACGTTAAATTAACGGTTTGTCAAAATTTAAAACGGCGTTATGCGTATTTTAATCGTTAATGGTCCAAATTTAAATATGTTGGGCTTGCGTGAGCCTGAAATATATGGTGCTGAGACTCTAGCTGATATAGAATCTGCAGCACAGTATTTAGGTACTGAGCTTGGGCTTGGTGTCGAATGTGTTCAGAGTAACTCTGAGGGCGAGTTAGTTACTTATATTCAGCAGGCTCGTGGACAGATTGACGGCATTATTATTAACGCTGGGGCTTATACCCATACAAGTATTGCAATACGTGATGCGCTCGCCGCAGCTGAGGTACCTTTTGTAGAGGTTCATATCTCAAATGTACACACGCGAGAGTCATTTAGACACCAATCTTATCTGTCAGATAGAGCAATTGGTGTGATTTGTGGCTTAGGCTCTTTTGTCTACGA
>CANROD010000039.1 GCA_947632105.1 uncultured Oligella sp.
TGATGGGGTAATTCCAATCTACGAGGTGCGCAAGTGAGCTCACAACAAGAAACACCTGATTTAACTATGGAGTCTGCGCCACAACCTGAGTTGGCAGACAGTCTCGGTGGTTTGTTTCATGCAACGCGTTTACGTAAAAACTTAACGTTAGACGATGTTGCTAACACTACTAAGTATGCTAGTTGGCAATTACGCGCATTAGAAGATAAAAATTGGGATGTTTTGCCGCAAGGTTTTATCTTGCGAGCCATTGTGCGTAAATATGCAGAGGCTTTGGGTATTGATTCGGATGTTGCTATAGAGTTATTGAGTCGTGAAACAGGTAATAAACCAAAAAACACTGATTCTAAAACCCCTAGTAACTTAGTTAGTAGTCTTGACTATAAAATGTCACCAGCCGCGACGGGCAAGGTTAAGTCAAGCGGTTTCTCTATATCTACTATTATTTGGTTAGTTCTTTTAATTGTGATTGTCGTTTTGGGTGTCGCGCTCTGGCAAGAGACAATTACACTTGAAGATCTTAATTTAGGCTTTGTTAGAGATTGGTTTGATGCAGTATGAGCAGCGAAATGGAATCAAGTTTTCAGATAGCAGATAGTCCTTACCCGATTGGTTCTTTGAGACGACATCACACACATCAGGTTGATATTAGGTGGCGTGACAATATTGTGTCTGTGGGTGCTTCACAGCCTGTTGTGGTGCAGTCGATGACTAATACTGATACGGCAGATCCTATTGCTACGGCTATTCAGGTTAAGGAGCTGGCCCAAGCAGGTTCAGAAATGGTCAGAATTACAGTCAATAGCCCTGAAGCTGCTAGAGAGGTTCCTGCAATTCGTGAGCAGCTCGATAAGATGGGTATTGATGTGCCTTTGGTAGGTGATTTTCATTTTAATGGCCATAAGCTATTAAGTGACTATCCAGAGTGCGCTCAAGCGCTTTCTAAATACCGTATTAATCCTGGAAATATGGGTGGTGGTAAGCGTAGAGATGATAATTTTGCCAAAATGATCGGGGTGGCTATTAAAAATGATAAGCCTGTTCGCATCGGAGTTAACTGGGGTAGCCTAGATCAAGAACTCATGGCTAAAATGATGGATGATAATAATCAGCGTGTGACGCCTTGGGAAGCTCAGGCTGTAATGCGTGAGGCATTGGTGGTTTCAGCAATTACCAATGCAATGAGGGCAGAGGAGTTGGGTCTGTCAGCAAATAAGATTATTCTTTCTTGCAAAGTCAGTCATGTGCAAGATCTGATTTCGGTTTATCGCAATCTAGCTTCACGCTGTCATTATGCTTTGCATTTGGGTTTGACTGAGGCAGGTATGGGCTCTAAGGGTATTGTTGCTTCCACCGCAGCGCTTGGAGTCTTAATGCAAGAAGGTATTGGCGATACAATTCGTATCTCCCTTACTCCAGAGCCGGGTGGTAACCGCAACAATGAAGTAATTGTAGCTCAGGAAATGCTGCAGACAATGGGTTTAAGAGCCTTTACACCGATGGTTGTAGCCTGCCCTGGCTGTGGTCGTACCAGTAGTACTTTTTTCCAAGAGCTTGCAGACAAGATTCAGAGCTATTTGCGTAATAGTATGCCAGAGTGGAAGCACCGTTATCCTGGGGTGGAAACGATGAACGTCGCTGTCATGGGTTGCGTCGTTAATGGTCCTGGAGAAAGTAAGCATGCTGATATCGGTATAAGCTTGCCAGGTACAGGTGAGGTTCCTTCAGCACCGGTCTTTATTGATGGAGAACGTCAAATGACACTTAAGGGTGAGACAATAGCTGAAGAGTTTCAAAAAATTGTTGAGCAGTATGTAGATCGACGTTACGGTCAAAAGTCCTAATTAAATAAAAATAGTTTAAATAATAATACTTATGTCTAAAGCTTTTAATAAAGTTAATGCTATTCGTGGCATGAATGATATTTTGCCCAGTGAAAGTTATAAGTGGGAGCAGTTAGAAGCGATTATTAAATCGTTGCTTGCACAATATGGGTATCAAAATATTCGTACACCAATTCTTGAGCAAACACGTTTATTTGCACGGGGAATTGGTGAGGTTACAGATATTGTTGAAAAAGAAATGTATACCTTCACCATGAATAAAGAGGCGGATAAAGTAACTCCTGAGGATATGTTGACGATGCGTCCTGAGTTTACTGCTGGTGTCGTTCGTGCGGCAATTGAGCATAATCTATTGTACGATAGGCCAGTTCGAGCCTTTGCAATGGGACAGGTTTTTAGGCATGAGCGTCCACAAAAAGGTCGTTATCGTCAGTTTCATCAATTATCAGTGGAGGCAATGGGGTTTGATGGTCCTGATACGGATGTGGAGCTTATCCTTATATTAGCTCGTCTGTGGCGTGTGCTTGGTTTGAAAAGTATTCGCTTAGAGTTGAATTGTTTGGGGCAAAGTAATGAGCGAGCTAAGCATCGTGAGGCATTAATTGCTTATTTAGAGCAGCATGTCGATATTCTTGATGAGGATGCTAAACGTCGCATGTATAGTAATCCGTTACGGGTTTTGGATACAAAAAACCCACAGATGCAAGATATGGCTAATGCTGCACCTAAGTTATTTGATTATTTAGGTGAGGACTCAAAAGAACATTTTGAGGTTGTGTGCGGGCGCTTGCAGCAAGCAGGTATTGATTACATTATTAATCCGCGCTTAGTACGAGGATTAGACTACTATAATTTGACAGTATTTGAATGGGTAACCGATGAGTTGGGTGCTCAAGGTACTGTGTGTGGTGGTGGTCGATACGATGGTTTATTTGAGCTTTTGGGTGGTAAGGCGACTCCATGTGTTGGCTTTGGTTTGGGATTAGAGCGTTTGTTGCAGCTTGCCGATGAGCAAGGAGCCTTTACGCAACCTCAAGAGGCCGAGCTTTATTTTGTTCATCAAGGCCAAGAAGCTTCACGACAAGCTGCTTTATTAGCTGAACAGTGTAGAAATGCAGGGTGGCGAGTCATGGTTCATGCAGGCTCAGCTGGTTTCAAGTCACAGTTTAAGCGTGCAGACTTGAGTGGTGCGCGTTGGGCTATTGTTATTGCTGAGCAAGAGCTTGAAAAGGGGATCGTAGCGGTTAAACCTTTGCGAGAATCAGAAAGTGGTAATATTGAAAATCAGTTCGAGGTAGCTCCAGCTGATTTGATTCAAGTTTTAGCAGAAAGGAAGTGATAAAGCATGGCTTTTGACTTAGAAGAACAGGAAAAGATTGACCGACTCAAAGCGTGGTGGGAGCAATGGGGCAACTTACTCAGCGGGTTAATTCTTGCTGTGATGTTAGCAATTTTGGGTTGGTATGGCTGGAACTGGTATCAGGCCAATCAAACACGCACGGCTTTAACTTACTTTGAAATTGTAGAAGGCAGCTATGGAGCAGCGGATGAGGCATCTTTACTGCGCCTACAAGAAGCGAATCAAATCCTTCAAGACAAGCATAGTGGTAATGTTTATACTGGTAGAGCCGCTTTATTAGCCGCACGAACCTATTTAGATATAGGTGATTATGGACAAGCTGAATTCGAGTTGCAGCGAGTGTTGGAGAGCTCTAAGAGGTATCCAGAATTGGTGGGTGCAGCTACGTTGCAGCTAGCTACTATTTACATAGATCAAGAGAAGTTTGAGCTTGCCCTTAGTTTATTAAATCAAGAGATGGCTGGCTATGATGCTCTTTTCGCTGATAAACGCGGTGATGTGTATTTTGCACAAGGTGATTTAGCTAATGCAAGCGCTCAATGGGCGAAAGCATCTGATGCGTCGGGCGTTAGTGGTGAGTTTATGCAAACCATGCAGTTTAAATTAAGTATATTGGGAGGGGCGGATGAGTAAGCCTATGGTTAAATTTAAATCTACCCGATTAGTAATGATGACAGCTGTTGCTACTGTCGCCTTATCCGCATGCAGCAGTCTTTTTGTAGCAGAGAGTCGCTTTGACCCCGTTGATTTAACCTCTTATGAGCAGACAGCCCAAGGGGCGGTGGTTTGGTCACAGTCTATCGGTTCTTCTGGAAACTATGGTTTTGCGCCTAGCATTCTAGGCGAAGAAGTTTTTGTAGCAACACCGGATGGCAGCGTGGCGCGTGTGAGTTTAGCGAGTGGTACTATCCGTTGGAGTGTTAAGGTCGGGACTGAGTTATCTTCTGGCGTAGGTAGTGACGGGCAGGTTGTCACAGTTAATACGCGTGATGGTCGTGTTATCGCTTTAGATGCAAGTAATGGTAGTCAGCTATGGGATACTCGCACATCAACAGTTAGTTCAACACCACCCGTTGTTGGTTCCAATGTTGTTGTGGTTCGTAATGATGACTATCGTGTGCAAGGGTTTGACAGTCAAACTGGTGAGCTGCAATGGTCCTACATGCGTACTAATGCTCCTTTAGCGCTTAAGGCTGATACACGAATGGTGGTTAGCGGAAATACGGTTTTTGTACCATTGCCAGTTGGTCGTTTAGTTGCTATAAATTTAGATAATGGTCATCCCTTATGGGATTTAAAAATTGGCCATGCTAAAGGTGCTACCGATTTAGACTCGGTGATTGACGTCGTTGGTTTGCCGGTTCGCTTAGATGATGGCAGTGCGTGCGGTGTTAGTTATCAAGGTGCTATTCTTTGTTATTCTGGCGGTAGCCCGGAGTCTCAACCTCAATTAAAATGGCGAAGAGCTTTCTCAAGCTCGGTAGGTTTAGGGGTTGCACAAAATCGTCTTTATGCGTCGGGTATGCATGGTGAGCTATCTGCGTTTAACGGCGATAATGGTGAAATTTTATGGCAGGATAATGTGCTTCGTAATCGTGGTTTAACCAATCCCGTTTATTTTAATAGTAAAGTTTATGTTGGTGATTATGAAGGTTATATACATTTTTATGATCCTAATACCGGTCAGTTGCAAGGACGTATGTCAGTAGGGGATAGTCGTTCAATTCAGTCACCCCTTACAGCTACTCCTTACGGGGTTTTAGTACAGACCGGTGGTGGTCGTTTAGTTATGTTAGGTGCTCAGTGAGTTCAAAGTTTAAGCCTGTAGTGGCTATTGTAGGCCGTCCCAACGTAGGTAAGTCTACTTTATTTAATCGTTTAACACGTTCGCGTGATGCCATTGTTGCTGATTTCTCTGGCTTAACCAGAGATCGCCACTATGGTGAAGGTCGCATTGGTGATTCACCATATTTAGTGGTGGATACTGGTGGTTTTGAGCCAGAAACAAAAAGCGGTATTTTAGTCGAAATGGCGAAACAAACTGAGCAAGCAATTGTTGAGTCTGATGTCGTTATTTTCTTAGTAGATGCTAGAGCTGGAATCAATAGTCATGATCATGATATTGCGGCCAAGATCCGCCGTATTGGTCGACCTGTATTGCTCGCAGTGAATAAGGCTGAAGGTATGCAGCCTGGTCAAGCAGCTGCAGAGTTCTATGAGTTAGGCTTAGGTGAGCCTTATCAAATATCATCAGCTCATGGTGATGGTGTTAGGGGATTAATTGATTTTGCCTTAGAAAAAGCACATGAAAATTATGATGCTCATGCAGAGCTAATTGAGCTTGCAAAAGATGAGATGTTAGCAAATACTCTGTTTGCGGAGCAAGATGAACTTAGCGAAGAGGCTATTCTTGCGCTTGAAGCTGAAGCTGATGCTCTTCAAGTTTCCTATTTTGGGGATTTATCAGAGCAAGGTGAGGTGGACGAAGTCTTTACTGAACATCGTATTAAATTAGCCATTGTAGGTCGTCCAAATGTTGGTAAATCAACTTTGATTAACGCTTTATTAGGTGAGGATCGAGTCATTGCTTTTGATTTGCCGGGTACTACACGTGATGCTATCGAAATTGAGTTTGAGCATGGTGAACGTAAGTACACTCTGATTGATACTGCAGGTTTACGTAAGCGCGGTAGAGTCTTTGAAACGATTGAGAAGTTTTCAGTAATTAAAACATTGCAGGCGGTTGAGGCATGTAATGTCGCTGTTCTGGTGCTAGATGCACAAACGGAAATTTCTGAACAAGATGCACACATTGCAGGTTTTGTCTTAGAAAGTGGTCGCTCACTCGTAGTGGCTATTAATAAGTGGGATGGTCTGGACGATTACAATAAAGAGTGGATTGAGCGGGAGTTTAATCGTAAATTACGATTCTTAAGCTTTGCTAAGATGCATAAAATCTCGGCTTTAAGGGGTCGTGGTATTGGAGCTTTATTAAAATCTGTCAATCAAGCACATGATGCAGCTTTCCGTAAACTAGCCACACCAAAACTAACGCGTGTGTTGCGTGAGTCGGTAGAGCAACAAGCGCCTCCACGCAAGGGCATGTTCCGACCGAAGTTGCGTTATGCGCACCAAGGAGGGCAAAACCCGCCACTCGTGATTATTCATGGTAATCAGCTAGAGGCAGTGCCAGATTCGTATAGACGTTATTTAGAAACTCGTTTCCGGCATGCATTTAAATTAGAGGGTACCCCTTTAAGGATTCAGTTTAAATCCACCCGTAATCCTTACGCTTAGTTGTTCATCATAAGTTTGAGTATAAAAATGAATAAATTTTGGAGTCCTTTTGTCGATTTACTGGAACCGTACGTGCCTGGGGAGCAGCCACGGGAGGGTGAGTTTATTAAATTAAATAGTAATGAGTCCCCATTTCCGGCAGCACCTGAGGTTATCGAGGCAATTAAGGTTGCTGCAGGTGGTGCTTTACAGCTCTATCCAACAGCTGAGTCCGGTGAGTTGCGTCATGTTGTTGCTGATTACTATGGCATCGATGTAGACCAAGTCTTTGTAGGTAATGGATCTGACGAAGCCCTGGGGCATGCTTTTAATGCATTATTTAGACACGAAGGGAAAAAGCTGGTTTACCCAGATCTCTCTTATAGCTTTTACCCTGTGTATGCGCGTCTTTATGATATTGAGGTAGAAACTATACCGGTTACCGAGGATTTTCGTATTAATATCGATGATTATTGTGCGTTAAATTCGACTGAGGTTTCAGGTATTATTTTTCCTAATCCTAATGCGCCTACAAGCGTTGCTTTAACCTTAGATGAGATTGAGCGTTTGCTAAAAGCTCAGCCTAATATACTCGTCGCTGTAGATGAGGCTTATGTGGACTTTGGTACTGAAACAGCGATTAAGCTTATTCAGAATTACTCTAACTTAATTGTTTTTCAGACCTTATCTAAGTCTCGCTCTTTAGCTGGTTTACGAGTGGGTTTTGCTTTTGGACAAGCTGAATTGATACATGCCTTGATTCGGGTGAAAAATAGTTTTAACTCTTATCCTATTGATCGCTTAGCTCAAGCAGGTGCAATAGCTGCATTTCAAGCAGAGGACTACTTTCAAGAAACACGTCAAAAGATTATTCGTTCACGTGAGAAATTAACGGTTGAATTAACTGCTCTTGGTTTTGAGGTATTACCGTCAGCAGCTAATTTTGTTTTTGTAACTCACCCAGCCCATGAAGCAGAAGATTTAGCATTAGTTTTGCGGCGGCAAAAAATTTTGGTGCGTCACTTTAAAATACCGCGTTGCGCCCCATATCTAAGAATAACCATAGGTTTAGAAGAAGAGTGTGAGGCCTTGGTAGATGCCTTAAAAGATTTTTTAAGGCCCTAGAGCGCTGTCGAATCTTTTAAAATAATGTTAAAGTAATAACTTCCTATATAAAATTACAATTTTAATCATATAAAAATTAATGGAGTCTCACTAATGAGCAATAAAGGGCAATCATTACAAGATCCTTTTCTAAATACTTTACGTAAAGAGCATATTCCTGTTTCTATTTATTTAGTAAATGGTATTAAGTTGCAAGGTCAGGTAGAGTCATTTGATCAGTATGTTGTACTGCTAAAGAATACAGTGACTCAGATGGTTTATAAGCATGCAATTTCTACCGTGGTACCAGCACGTGCTGTTAATTTACAAGGCGAAGCGGTAGAAGAGCCTGAAGCCTAAAATCTCAATTCGCTTATTTAGCTTAATTGATGATGGCTTTTTACTTGGTTTAGGTGCAGAGTAGAAGGTCGAACTAAGCCCGCTCTATTAGCGGGTTTTTATTTGTACAGGAAAAATGTTAGCTATTTGTAAGCTAATAGTATTAAAGTTTAAGGATAAAGTAGCAAACCCAATATGCAAGCATTTATAATAGACGTTAATCTTTATGGTGATCTTGATTTTAAAGAGCATCATGAGGAATTTGTTATGTTGGCTAAAGGTGCTGGCGCAGAGATCGTTGGTACCTTAATGGTTAATCGTGACAGGCCGGATCCAGCTTTTTTTTTGGGTAAGGGTAAAGTCGAAGAGGCAGTTGCATTGACTCAGGCAGCACAGGCTGAGATTGTTTTATTCGGTCAGTCTTTATCTCCTGCGCAGCAACGGAATTTAGAGCGTGAGTTCAACTGTCGGGTAGTTGATCGTGTTGGCTTGATTTTAGATATCTTTGCCCTCAGAGCTAAGAGTCATGAGGGTAAGATTCAAGTAGAGTTAGCTCAGTTGCAATATATGCGTTCTAGACTGACAGGAATGTGGACTAATTTGTCACAGCAGCAAGGTGGCGTTATTGGTACTAGAGGGCCAGGGGAAACTCAGCTCGAGTTAGATCGACGAGTTATCGGTGGTCGTATTAAGGTACTTACTGAGCGTTTACAAAAGGTTCGTAAGCAGCGAGATACTCAGCGTAGGCAGCGATTAAGAAGTGGTGCTTTTGTCGTTTCATTAGTTGGTTATACCAACACGGGTAAATCAACTTTATTTAATGCCTTAACACGCTCTGATTCCTATGCAGCAGATCAGCTTTTTGCAACGTTGGATACAACAACTCGTCGGTTGTGGATAGAAGGTGCTGGACAGATTACTATTTCTGATACAGTAGGCTTTATTCGTGAGTTACCCCCGACCTTAATTGAGGCTTTTAAAGCAACACTTGAGGAAACGCTTTATGCGGATTTGTTGTTGCATGTAATTGATAGCAGTAATCAGCAAAAAGAGGAACAGATATACGAAGTAAATAAAGTCTTACAAGATATTGGTGCGCAACACATACCAACCATTCTTGTTTACAATAAGACAGATTTGACAGAACAAGAGCCAAGACTCGATTTGAATGATTCAGGCCATGCTAGCAGGGTTTTTTTGAGTGCTGAAAATCGAGATGGTTTAGAGTTTCTTAGAGAGGCTATTGTTCTAACTAAACAGCAATTAGAGAAAACGATTGATGCTAAGTAAAATTTTTAATTTAAATGACCCAGGTTGGGGCAAAAAGCCTCAAAATGATGATGGTTCCGAAGAGCCTAAGCGTCCCCAGCAAGACTCAAATAATCCACCAGATTTAGACCAAGTCTGGTCTGATGTCGAAAAGAAGTTCAAGTCTCTTTTTGGTGGTGGCAATCGAGGTAGTGCTCCGCGAGGACCAAATCAAGGTAGTAATAAGCCAAATATGCAGATGTCGCCTAAGTTTATTCGACGTGGAATTGTTTTTGCGTTAATTGTTGGTCTATTGTTATGGCTAGCCAGTGGGTTCTTTATTATCCGTGAGGGACAGGTTGGGGTGATTACACAGTTTGGTCAGTATAAGCGTACTGTTATGCCAGGCTTTCAGTGGCATATCCCTAGTCCTATTGAGTCTGTAGAGTCAGTTGATATTTCTAATGTTCGTGCTTTCTCTGTGGGCTATCGTGATAACTCACGTAATAAGGTATTAGCAGAGTCATTGATGCTTACTGAAGATGAAAATATCGTTGATGTGCAGTTTGACGTTCAGTACCGAATTAGAGCCGGTATTGCGGACGTGGAAAATGGTGATATTGATATTGGTAAGTCGTTAAGTCCGGCCGCCAGTTATTTATTTGCTACTTCCGATCCTGATGAGTCTGTGCGTCAAGCAGCTGAGACTGCGATGCGCGAGGTGGTTGGTAAAGAGTCAATGAATAACATTCTTTATGAAAGTCGTACTCAGGCTGCACAAGATGTTATGCGTTTAATGCAGTCTATTCTTGATCGCTACAATACAGGTATTGAGGTAATTACTGTCGCAATTCAAAACGTGCAACCGCCTGAGCAAGTTCAAGCCGCATTTGAAGATGCGATTAAAGCAGGTCAGGATAATGAGCGTCAGAAAAACGAAGGCCAGGCGTATGCCAGTCGTGTTATTCCTGAAGCGCAGGGTCGAGCCTCTCGTTTACTACAAAATGCAGAGGGTTATAGAGCAAGCATAGTGGGCGAAGCGATTGGTGAGACTGAACGCTTTAAGCAAATTGCAGCAGAGTATGCAGCAGCACCTGAAATTACTCGCGAGCGTATGTATATTGATACCTTAGGTGATATTTACTCTAATACTTCTAAGATTTTGCTCGATACGTCTGAGCAACAAAATCCTCTTATGTTGATGCCTTTAGATAGCATGTTAAATCGTTCATCTAATCAGCCGGTGCCTAATGCATCTGCAGCACAGAATCAAGAAGCGTCAGCTAGTTCATTTGAACACGCTAATAGCAATACTGCGACAGCTGCCAGTGCCACAACATCAAGTGCTACAGGCTCTAACGATCCACGGGCCAGAGGGCTTAACCGTGATCGTGCAGATTCTGCTCGACCTTAATTAATGAGGATAATACTATTATGAAAAGACCTGTTTTTTGGGCAATACTATTAGGGCTTGCATTTATCATAATCTCCTCTAGTGTGTTTATGGTAAATGAACGAAGTTATGCATTGGTATTTAAGTTAGGTGAATGGCAACGAACAATATCTGAGCCGGGTCTTAAGTTTAAATTACCATCACCTCTTGAAAATGTTGTCTTTTTAGATAAACGTATTCAATCGATTGAATCACAAGATGCTGAACGTATTCAAACTTCAGAGAAAAAGAACTTAATTATCGACTCTTATGTTAAATGGCGTATTTCAGATCCTCGTCTATATTACATTTCTTTTGGTACTTCTACTCAGGCTGCGCAGGATCGTTTAGGTGCGCAAATTCGTGATGCGCTTAACGCTGCTGTTAACGTACGTACTGTGAGGGCAGTAATTTCCTTTGATCGTGATGTTGTGATGCAAGAGATTCTTGCCAATATTTCTACGCGTGCCGCGCCACTAGGAATCGAGGTAGTAGATGTGAGATTGAAGCGTATCGAGTTCTCTGCAGAGGTTTCTGACTCTGTCTATTCTCGTATGCAAGCTGAGCGTAAGCAAGAGGCAAACAGTTTACGAGCAAGTGGTGCTGCAGAGAGTGAGCGAATTCGTGCGGAAGCCGATCGTCAGGTAGCAGAGGTTTTAGCTCAGGCAGAGGCAGAAGCGCAGGCTGTTCGAGGTGCTGGAGATGCTACTGCAACTAAAATTTATGCTGATGTTTACTCTGTAGATCCTGAGTTTTTCAGCTTTTATAACAGTATAAATGCTTACCGTTCTTCTTTTAATGACAAAGACGATATGATTGTTGTTTCACCGGATTCTAGTTTCTTCAAATACTTTGCTAATCCGGAAAAGGAGTTAGCGGAGTAATTATGAGTGCTAGTAATTGGTTGTTGCCGGAGTTTGTCTCAGATATTTTGCCGGCAGAGGCGCGAGGCTTAGAAGAGTTACGTCGCAAGTTGTTAGACTTATATCAACAAAGTGGTTTTGAGTTGGTGGCACCGCCGTTGGTCGAGTTTACTGAGTCATTGTTTGCAGGCCAGCGAGCTGATCTGCCTAAAAAAACAGCTAAGGTAGTTGATCAGTTGAGTGGGCGTACCATGGGCATTCGTCCTGATATTACGCCGCAACTGTCGCGTATTGATGCTCATTTACTGAACCGTTCAGGTGTAACCCGTTTGTGTTACTGTGGTGTGGTTTTTCATGCCGTACCTAATGATTTGATCGGTGATCGTGAGTTGGTGCAGATTGGAGCAGAAATATACGGTTATGCCGGCATTGAGGCTGATCTGCAAATTATCAGTTTAGCCTATCAGACGTTAGAAACAGCGGGCGTACATGGCGCTAAGTTAGACTTAAATCATCCGGGTATTATGCGTGCTTTAGTCGCTTCTCATCCTGCTTTAGAAATAGAGGTTGATAAACTAAATGGTCTTGTTAAAGAAAAGGCCATTACGAGTATAAAAGCATTTTTAGCCGAACTTGATAATGTGCCTACGGAGGTTCAAGAGGCTTTATTAATTTTACCTAACTTATACGGCGATATTGATATCATTAGAAGAGCGCGTGATGTTTTACCAAAGCTACCGGAAATTCAAACTGCCTTAGATGAGCTGGAGTTAATCGCACAGCGCTTCCCTTCTGTTAGTATAGATCTAGCTGATATTAGTGGTTATGACTACCATACCGGTATTAGTTTTGCGCTATACGCAGAGGGTTGGCATAATGCTTTAGTGCGTGGTGGACGTTATGATAAGGTTGCTAAAGCTTACGGCAGAGAGCGTCCAGCAACAGGTTTTAGTTTGAATTTAAGACGATTAGTCCAAGGTCTGGCATCGTCAGAGCCTAATGAAGCTATAAAAACAGATTGGTCTGATGATGCTGAGCATTTAGAGCAAATTCACCAATTACGCCAACAAGGTCATATTGTTGTTCAGATATTTCCTAATACTGAGCAGGTGAATGAAGAGTATGTTTTCGTTCGTGAGCTAGTGCTTGAGAATAATGAATGGCTTTTGAAAAGCATTGCTACACAGGGTTAATTAACGTCCTGTTAGTGGGTTGGTTCAAATAGACTTAAATTGTTTCAGTTTTTTTTTTATCTAGAATATGAGCAAAAATGTTGTAGTGATAGGCACCCAATGGGGTGATGAGGG
>CANROD010000040.1 GCA_947632105.1 uncultured Oligella sp.
TTAAGCCATTTCAATTGATTTCGCAAGCTTGCTTAAGCCTTTTTAAATCCCCATAATACTAAAAAGGAAGGAGTAAGTTTGTGAAAAAAATTCTTGTTGTTGATGACGATCCCGATTTACGTCAACTGTTATCTGATTATCTAAATCGTAACGGTTATGATTCTCTACTAGCAGCGGATGCTACTGACTTAGAGCATCTTATCGTTCGCTTCGCCCCTGATTTAGTTATTCTCGATCGCATGATGCCTGGCGGCGATGGTGTTGATGCATGCCGCCGCTTGCGCGCCGTCGATGAGGACATTCCTATCATTCTTTTAACGGCAAAAGACGAACCAGTTGATCGCATTATCGGACTTGAGTCTGGTGCCGATGACTACGTTGGCAAGCCTTTTGACCCTCGTGAGTTATTAGCACGTATTGAGGCGGTACTACGTCGCAAAGAGGGACCATCTGCTCTCACTAAAGACCAACCAATTTACTTTGGGCCTTTTACCTTTGACCCACAACGCCGTCAGCTCCTCAAAGAGGATGAGTTAGTGAAGCTAACCGGCGGCGAAACCAATTTATTAGAGGCACTAGTGATGAGCCCTGGCAAACCTCTCAGTCGTGACCGCTTATTGAGTTTAGCGCGTGATGATGAGTCCGGTGAGCGCAATGATCGCGCCATCGATATCGCTATTTTACGCTTACGACGAGCCATCGAAACCGACCCTAAAAACCCTCGTTGGATACAAACAGTCTGGGGTGTAGGCTACCGATTTGCACCTTAGTTTTTAAATGTAATTGTCTCAGTCCAACTCTCACTTATCATTAATGAAAAACACATTTAAAAAGCGTGTTAACCTGAAGAATATCTGGCCTTTCTCGCTACGCTTGCAAACTATTTTATTAATCTTATTAACTATCATCAGTGTACAAATCATGAATTTGTACATTGCCAAAGAGTTACGAGAAAGCTATGCTCAAAATGTCGTGGTCAACCATCTTAGCGCTACTATTCGAGTGTTACGCGCCTCACTCGCTCAAACCCCCAAGGAACAGCGAAAGGAGTTTGTTGACACGGCATCCTTAGGCCAATGGGGCTATATAGAACGTCCTTTACCTCAAGATAGCTATTCATCATGGGCTCGTGGCGAAAGACGTCAGGAAGGAGATCACCCCGAAAGGCAAAGAGGCAAAACTCCTCACAAGCATACCGGTTTAGCCAAAATGGTTCATCAACTTAACAAGGAGTTTAATGACGGCACTCGTATCGCCCTCAGTCGCGGCGAACGCCCTACCCTATTTATCTCCCTCGTACCGACGGCTGAACCTGGACAGCTAGAACAAACTCGAGATTGGCTAGTTGTACCCCTAAACCGCATCGAGGCACCAGACACCTCCCATCTCTACTTGCTATGGCTCGCTGTTTCTGTAGCATTGCTCGTACTGAGTTTATTTTTTAGTTGGTACCTAACCCGCCCTCTTAGCCGCTTAAATCAAGCCGCTATACAGGTAGCCAAGGGACAAACTGTCTATGTAAAACCCTCTGGCCCTCGTGAAACACAGCAACTAGGTACACAGTTTAATAGTATGCTACATAGTATCAACGAAGCTAAAGAGGTACAGCGAACACTTTTAGCCGGCCTACCTCACGACTTAAAAAGTCCATTAGCTCGCGTCTGGTTAAGGTTAGAAATGGCCAATGATGAAAACCTCAAAGAGGGTATGCGTAAGGATCTCCAAGAGATGCAGGCGATTATTAATCAGTTTATCACCTACGTCCGCGGCTCCGATCCTAGCAGCTACTTGCTAGAAAGCCTCAATATCGCACAATGGCTCAATGAGCGAGTCAATTCATGGCAAGAGGCCGGCACCGATGTACAACTATTGGAGCTACCTAAGAATAAAAGCTGTACGATTCAAGCCGATAAACTGGCTTTCGATCGCCTACTGGATAATCTCATTGGCAACGCCCTTAAGCATGGCACAGCACCGGTAGAAGTAAGAGCACAAATCCTGTCTGAACAAAAAAAACTGCTCTTAAGCGTCAGTGACCACGGCAAAGGCATCTCGCCAGAACAGCACGAGAATGCCTTAAGGGCCTTCTCACGTTTAGATAAGGCACGTACCAAAACCGGTAGCGTAGGCCTCGGTTTGGCATTGGTCGAGCAAATCGTTATTTCTCATCATGGTCGTCTCGAACTCAACGCTCATAGCTCTGGAGGATTACGTGTTGATATTTACTTTCCTCTATCTTAAATGAGCTTATAAATCCTCCAAATATGGCACAATGGAGGGTATTATTTAAATTCAATTAATCTATATTTATCATCTATGAGTGCATCTAATTCAGACGTACCTGCTTCAAATTTTCTGCGCACTATTATTGAAAAAGATCTAAGCGCAAATAAATTTCAAAATAAGCCTTGGGCCGGTAAACCTGGTCCTTTATCTGTACAGCAAAACGCCCCTAGCGATCCTGCACGTATTCGTACTCGCTTCCCACCCGAGCCTAATGGCTTTTTACATATAGGCCACGCCAAAAGTATTTGTATAAACTTTGGCTTAGCCCGAGACTATGCAGGTCAGTGCCACTTACGATTCGACGATACTAATCCCGAAAAAGAAGAACAGGCATACGTTGACAGCATCATTGATACGGTCAAATGGTTGGGTTTTGACTGGAACTTCGCTGGCACAGATAATTTATATTATGCCAGTGACTATTTTCAATACTTTTACGAATTTGCACTCGCTCTTATCAAAAGTGGCAATGCCTATATCGATGAGCAGACACCAGATCAAATTCGTGAAAATCGCGGTACTCTTACGGCCCCAGGTATTGATTCACCTTGGCGCGCTCGTCCTGTTGAGGAGTCTTTAAGACTATTCAAAGAGATGCGCGAAGGCAAACACCCAAATGGCAGTCTCTGTTTACGAGCCAAGGTCGACATGGCGTCACCAAACATCAATATGCGCGATCCAGTGATTTACCGTATTCGTCATGACGCCCATCATCGCACCGGTACAGAATGGCCAATTTACCCTATGTATACCTATGCTCATCCCTTAGAAGATGCGCTAGAAATGATTACGCACAGCATTTGTACTCTAGAGTTTGAGGATCAGCGCCCATTTTACGACTGGATTGTTGATAAACTAATTGCACTCGGTCATTTACCTGAGCAACGCCCTCATCAGTATGAGTTTGCACGCTTAAATTTAAACCACGTCGTTACGAGTAAGCGCAAGCTAAAAAAACTAGTCGACGAGAACTTCGTCGATGGTTGGGACGATCCCCGCATGCCGACTATCATGGGCTTACGTCGTCGTGGCTATACCCCAGAGTCAATCCGTTTATTCTGTGAACGTATCGGCGTATCAAAAGCGGACTCTCGCATTGATTACAACATTCTAGAGCAAGCCTTGCGTGATGATTTAGATCCTAAGGTTGATCGTAGTGTTGCCGTACTTGATCCTATTAAGTTAATTATCACGAACTACCCCGAAGGTCAGTCCGAGATATGTCAAGCACCAAAGCACCCGCACACACCTGAGCAAGGCCTTCGTGAATTCCCATTTAGTCGCGAACTATGGATTGAACGCGAAGACTTTATGGAAAATCCACCAAAAAAATATTTCCGCCTTTTCCCTGACAACGTAGTTCGCTTAAAGTATGGCTACATCGTTAAATGTACCGGCTTTAAAAAAGATGAAAATGACAACGTCACAGAAGTCTATGCCGAGTATCTGCCTGACACTAAAAGTGGCACACCTGGTGCCAGTAGCGTTAAGGTCAAGGGTAACATCACGTGGATTAGTGTAGAGCATGCACAACCAATAGAGGTCAAACTCTATGATCGTTTATTTACGGTAGCCAATCCGGACGCTGGCGATCAGGACTTCCTCGAGCACCTGAATCCTAACTCAGTTACAACAGTACAAGGCTTTATTGAACCTGGCACGGAGATCACTCCAGGGGCGCATTGGCAGTTCGAGCGATTAGGCTATTTCTACGTTGACATTGACCCACAGGACAATAGCAAAATGGTTATTAACCGTAGCACAACTTTACGTGATAACTGGGTATAGTGCATACAGGCATACATTTTATTTATTTTTAAGTGGACATAAGCGTGAGTAATCAAGCAGCATCGGTTTTACAACTCAAAGGCGGATTTATCTATACTCTGCGTTTGATACTACAAAGCAATGACATTGAACAGATTAAGGCATCTCTTGAGGATCGACTGACAAAAACAGGCAGCCTCTTTTTAAACGAGCCATTAATTATTGATGTCAATGAAATCGAAGCGCCCTTAGCATGGGCGGAGCTCATTGAATTTTTAGAAAAGAAAAATCTTCCTGTGATTGGAGTCAGCGCCCAAGGCGAGTTATTGGAGCAAGCCAAGGGTCGTGGACTCTACATCATCGACGTAGACAATCTTCCTAGCCGTGAAGCTCCTGAGCCTAGCCCGACGACTGAGCCGGTAGTGCTAGAAGCCATTGCGCAGCCAGCTACTCAAGACCATAAAAAACAGGTACCCGACGAACAGGTTAGCCCAACAATGGTTCTCAAACGCCAGCTACGCTCCGGCCAACGGGTATATGCCCGCAACGCCGATCTAATAGTAATCGGTGCGGTCAGTCGTGGTGCAGAAATTATTGCAGATGGCAATATTCACGTTTATGGCCCTTTACGCGGTAGAGCAATTGCCGGCGCTCGTGGCAATACTAGTGCACGCATCTTTACATCACATTTAGATGCCGAGTTAGTGGCTATTGCGGGCATTTACCGACTAATTGATCAGGATTTCTCTGCTGATATTCATAAAAAGCCAGCAATCATTGAGCTAGAGCATGAATCCTTACTTTTTCAACAAGGCGAAGATATAAACTAAAATACAAAAATTACAGATGTGCAATAATGTATTACAAGAGCGTAGAAGCATATACTCACAGCTTAATTTTCAGTTAAGATAATATCCAAATTTTTATAAATAGGAACCTTTATGGCACGTATTATTGTTGTAACTTCTGGAAAAGGTGGTGTTGGTAAAACCACCACTAGCGCCAGCTTTGCAGCTGGTCTAGCTATGCGCGGCCACAAAACTGCCGTCATTGATTTTGATGTCGGCTTACGTAATCTAGACTTAATTATGGGTTGTGAGCGCCGTGTCGTATATGACTTTATTAATGTCATTAGTGGTGAGGCTACGCTCAACCAAGCACTAATCAAAGACAAGCTACTAGACAATTTATATATTTTGCCTGCTTCTCAAACTCGCGATAAAGATGCACTTACCATCGAGGGTGTAGGAAAGGTCTTAAACGATCTGAAGGCGATGGAGTTTGAGTATATAATCTGTGACTCCCCAGCGGGGATCGAGGCAGGAGCACTTATGGCTGCCTATTATGCCGACGATGCCTTAGTAGTGACGAATCCTGAGGTTTCTTCTGTGCGTGACTCAGATCGCATTCTGGGTATTTTATCTTCTAAATCTAAGCGCGCAGAGGGTTCTGAGGATCCTATTAAAGAACATCTGGTTATCACTCGCTACAACCCAAGGCGTGTAGAGGAAGGTGATATGCTATCCATTAAGGATATCGAGGATATTTTACGTATCAAATTAATTGGTGTAATCCCAGAGTCTGATGATGTCATCCAAGCATCAAATACAGGCTCACCTGTTATTCACTTAAAAGAAAGTCACGTCGCCCAAGCCTATGAGGATATTGTTGACCGCTATTTAGGAGCGGAGAAACCTATGCGTTTCACCAATTACGAGAAAGCAGGTTTATTAAAGCGTATTTTCGGAGGTAAATAGCTGATGTCTTTACTTAAATTGTTATTAGGTGAAAGAAAAAAGTCTGAATCTGCAAAAATCGCCAAAGAGCGTATTAGCTTTGTTCTAGTACGCGACGCCACTGACGGACCTGATTTTTTGCCTGAACTGCAAAAGGAGCTGATTGAGGTAATTTCTAGGTATGTTAAAGTCAACGCAGAGGATATCAAAGTATCACTAGACAAACAAGATAGCCTAGAGGTGCTAGAGGTCAAAATTGAGATGAACCAAGATGAAATTGTTGCCGCTAAAGAGGCAAAGAGTCAAAAAATCTCCTAATTATAATTAATGAAAATAGCCTGAGCGAGCTCAGGCTATTTTATTTTAAATCAGTATATTATTCAACAACATACTAAACTGACTATTTACCTATTTGGTTACCGATTAGGCCCCCCACTGCCGCACCACCAACAGTACCGAAGCCACTACCACCAGTCATTAGTGCACCGGCCCCCCCACCGATTGCAGCACCTGCTACAGTACTTTTATCACGACCAGACATATGGCCACAAGCAGTTAAACTACCAACAAGGGCTGCTAACATAAGATACTTACCAATTGTACTTTTCATAGAACACCTCTCATATTTTAAAGCTCAGCCCACACAAACAAATGCTGAGTAAAGTAAATTAACACAACAACTAGAACTAATAGCTGCATGATATTGCATAATATTTAAAATAACCCATTTGAGTGATAAATAATATTTAAATACTTATATAAGTGTATCAATATGCAAAAATCACAATGGCAAAAATCGATTAACTACTTGCCTAGTTGATTACCAATCACACCACCAACAACAGCACCACCTGCTGCACCCCAGCCACTACCACCAGTTAAAATAGCACCAGCACCGGCACCTATTGCCGTACCTGTCAGAGTGCTCCGCTCACGAGTCGTCATACTCCCACAAGCCGTTAAACTACCGACGAGTGCCACTACTACCAGATATTTTCCAATCGATGCTTTCATCACAAACCCCTTTATATTAAAAGCTGTTTATTAATTATATAACAACGAATCTACTTGAGAGACTTATAACGAATACGCTTAGGCTTAGCCGCTTCCTCACCTAGACGGCGTTTTTTATCTTCCTCATATTCTTGATAATTTCCTTCAAAGAAATAAAGCTGCGAGTCACCCTCATAGGCTAGAATATGAGTCGCAATACGGTCTAAGAACCAACGATCGTGACTAATCACCATAACAGTACCGGCAAACTCAAGTAAAGCATCCTCTAATGCTCGTAAAGTCTCCACGTCTAAGTCGTTCGATGGTTCATCCAGCAGCAAAACATTACCGCCACTAATTAAGGTTTTGGCTAAATGCAGACGCCCACGCTCACCACCAGACAACTCACCAGTAATCTTACTTTGATCTGAGCCTTTAAAGTTAAAGCGACCTAAGTAAGCTCGCGATGACATTTCAAAACGACCCACATTTAAAATATCTTGGCCATTAGAAATCACTTCAAAAACCGACTTTTTATCATCTAAGCTAGCACGCGACTGATCAACATAGGCTAAATTGACGGTTTGACCAATTTTAACCTCACCACTATCCGGCTGCTCTTGTCCTGCAATCATACGGAATAAGGTAGATTTACCAGCACCGTTAGGACCCACAATACCGACAATAGCACCAGCAGGCACCTTGAAGCTTAAATCATCAATTAATAGACGATCACCAAAGCCCTTAGAAACATTAATAAACTCAATTACCTCTTGCCCTAAGCGCTCTGCGACAGGAATAAAGATTTCCTGTGTTTCGTTGCGACGCTGATATTCATGTGAGGACAACTCTTCAAAGCGGGCTAAACGAGCCTTAGACTTTGACTGACGCGCCTTAGGATTTTGACGTACCCATTCCAACTCTCGCTTAATGGTACGTTGACGCGCACTCTCAGCAGTTTCCTCTAGCTTGAGACGATCTTCCTTCTGCTCCAACCAAGAGGTATAGTTACCCTTCCATGGGATACCGTGACCACGGTCTAGCTCAAGAATCCACTCGGCTGCGTTATCCAAGAAATAGCGATCGTGAGTCACTGCGACGACCGTACCGGGGAACTTTTGCAAGAATATCTCTAGCCACTCGACACTTTCAGCGTCTAAATGGTTAGTAGGCTCATCAAGTAACAGCATATCTGGCTTTGACAACAATAAACGACAAAGCGCGACACGACGCTTCTCACCACCGGATAAGTGTTCAACCTTAGCATCCCACGGTGGTAAGCGTAAAGCATCAGCAGCAACCTCTAACTGGTGGTCAAGGTCATCATTACCCGTAGTAGCTGCAGCGGAAATAATAGCCTCTAGCTCTGCCTGCTCTGCTGCCAACGCATCAAAATCAGCATCTGGTTCTGCATACTCAGCATAAACCTCATCTAGACGCTTACGAGCAGAAAACACCTCGCCTAGACCACTCTCAACCGCCTGTCGAACAGTATGCTCAGGGTCTAGCTGTGGCTCTTGAGGCAGGTAACCAATACTTATGCCCGCCATTGGAACGGCTTCGCCATCAATATCTTTATCAAGGCCAGCCATAATTTTAAGTAAAGTCGACTTACCGGAACCATTAAGACCGAGCACACCAATCTTTGCACCAGGAAAAAATGATAAGGAAATATCTCTTAAAATTTGACGTTTTGGTGGGACTGTTTTACCCACACGATTCATTGTGTAAACAAATTGAGCCATAAGTAATTAATAATAAAATAGTTATAAAATATAGAGTAATTGTAATCAATACAGATAATATCTGTTGTAAAGACAGCCATCTATATACTTATTATGCTCTAAATGACTTAGACTAAAGCAGTATTACATATTAGGTTCGACTAATCGACCATTTTATTAAAGTGAATTTGTCCAAAGCAGAAATTGACATGAAGAAAATATTTACAGAAGAAGAGCTCGACGCTTTAGCCAAAACCGCCGATGTACTTAGCGCTTGGACAGGCAAGTGCATACTTTGCGAAAAAAACATGACCGATGAAGGCCTTGAGGTTGCCATCTTTGCTCAGGTCTTAGATAGTGACGATTCGACAAAAAACAACGCCGATGCTGACGAGAGCGTAGAAGCTCATGCTGTCGAAGATAAGCAAGAGGGGCAATTCCTTCTCTTAGGTGGTGCTAACTCAAGCATTATTGGTAACGCTGGTGGCTTGACTGATATCGATACCCAGATTTATGAATGTCGATTACTCTTTAGCATTATGTTTAATGCAGAAGAAGGTGATTTTGAAGAGAGATTTATTTTAGTCAATGATGAGTTTGAACTAGTTACTACATCGGACAACATCGAGGATCTTGTGCCTTTTAGCCTCAGAGAAGTTGACGAGATTGACGAGTGGAATGATGATGACTGGGACAATGAGGATGATGGTAGTGATCCTGATGATGAGCTCAGTGAGGAGGAGTGGCTAGAACGTCACCGTCTTCACCCCGTTGACAAGGACAATACTCACTAAGTGACACCCCCTTAAGCCTCAGACTTTACTATCAGAGACCGCATAGACTCGGTCTCTGAGATATAAGCACCAACCAAGAGGATATGTTAACACCACTAGCGCCAAAGCAACAGGATTCCTGAGACGCACTGCTGAGGGCACTGACTTACTCTCTTTTTTAAGATGTAGGCGAAAGCGCGTATAGCGAATAGCTGATTTTACAAACTCCAACGGACTATGAAAAAACCAGGTAATGCTTTTTTCTATTGTATCGTGCGCTAATAGTAATAAACCCAAAGCATGCTGCCCTGCATTTGATGAGCTCTCACGACTCAGGGAGTCGCTCGAATCATGGTAGACTCGGTACACCTCGTTAACAAAACGAGTTAAATAACCTGCACGAGCAATTTTACGCCAAACAATACTCTCCGGCACAAACCCCTCATATTCTTCTGGAAATGGGAAATGACGCAAAATATCAGTATTTAAACAACCAAATTTTTCGCCGCGGGGACGGTGCTTGAAATACATATCAATCGAGGTCATATCCATGAGATCACTGATAAACCTATCCCCCACTATCTCTCCATTAGGTCTCTGGCACAAACCGGTAACCGCAATATAGCCACCTCGCTGCTTTTCAGGAATGCCACTCCACGCAGACCACATCGAAGATAAGGTATTAGGCAACAATGTATCATCTGAATCGAGTGCAACAATCAACTCCCCCTGTGCTATTGCAACACCATGATTAAAGGCTGTTTTTTTATGCTGATTAGGCTGCCACGCGTATCGAATAGCAATAATGCCCTCATGACGCCAATCGGCAACAAGTTCAGCGGTACCATCAATCGACCCATCATCAATAATAAGCCACTCAAAATCGCCAAAATCTTGAGCTTTAAGTGACTCATACACTCGTGGCAAGGTATTAGCCCGATTGTAGGTTGGGGTAAGCACTGTGAAACTGTATTGACCCATAATATTATGATCTTAAAAAACACTAAACTAGTAGATATCGCAGTGTAGTTCTTTATCAGCTAGCAAAAAGGAACCATTGTTAACAAAACATTTCACCAAACAAAAAGGCCACCATAAAACACGGCGGCCTTTTCTCATCAGTCTAGCTTAAAAAGATTAAGCTTAGAAAAAGTACTACTTAAGCTTATTTGCTTGGTTAACTTTTTCTAGCATTTTCCAAACACCCTTTGGAGAGGTTGAATACAAACGCTTCAAATCCTTGCCAATGCAACGACGCTCTAAAGTGTTACGGCTTGTACGCTTAATTTCTGCCATGATCGCCTCTAAAATTATTAAAGCCCTACTCTTAATTTACTCTAAAAAAATTAAGAACTGAGCGCATAAATACTGTAAGTAATACTTAAGTTTATCATGATTGATTAAAATTCTCTAGAAAAGGCTTGGTTTTTAATAACATACTAATAAAAATGTCGTCTTTAATACAAAAAGCCAATTCATATTACAATGATATCAAAGCCTTTTTAAAGGTTCATTTATCTTGACAATGTCGCTTTTTAGCTTTGAGTTAATAAAATTATGTCCTCACAAATCCGTATTTTTGGCGCCCAGCAAAACAATCTAAAAAACCTAGATCTAGCAATTAACACTGAGGAAATTACGGTATTAACTGGCGTCTCCGGCTCAGGAAAAAGCTCATTAGCTTTTGACACTCTATATGCTGAAGGTCAGCGCAAATATGTTGAAACCTTCTCACCCTATGCGCGTCAATTTCTAGACCGCATGGATAAACCGCAAGTTGAACGCATTGAAGGGATTCTCCCAGCCATTGCTATTGACCAAACTAACCCTGTGCGCACTTCGCGCAGCTCAGTTGGAACGATGACGGAGCTAAATGACCATATCAAATTACTTTATGCTCATTCTGCTCATTTATCTTGTAGACAATGTGCAGCACCTGTTCATCAAGACACGATTCAGTCAATTCAAGGGCAAATAGCAAAGCTTAGCGAAGAGCATGATGATCCTAGATTAGTGCTAACCTTTCCTATTTTAGTACCTGCCAATTTTAGTGACGAAGAGGTCAAAGCCTTTTTAGAGCAACAAGGCTATACGCGAATTCACCACGAGGAAGAAACCACACGACAAATCACCGACAAAAAAACCAAAAAAACTAAGCTTGAGGTGATGAAAAAGTTATACGTAGTACAAGATAGATTCCGTTTTTCTAGGGCTGAATATGAACGTGTTGCTGAAGCCTTAGAGCACGCCTTAAATCACGGTCAAGGCTTTATGAAGGTCTATGCACAACTAGCAGATAACGAAGAGTTAGTTTGGCCCTTTAGTCAGCATTTACATTGTGCCCATTGTGATATTTCCTATAAAAAACCACATGCTAGTACCTTCTCTTTTAACTCCCCAGCCGGTGCGTGTGATCATTGCCGTGGCTTTGGTCGCAGCATGGGTATTGACTATGGCTTAGTAATTCCTGATGAAAGCCTAAGTTTGGCAGATGGAGCAATACGCCCTTGGCAAACTCCTAGCTTTAAAATACAGCAAGATGACCTCATGAAGTATGCTAAGAAGGTTGGTATTCGTACCGACACTGCCTGGCGTGATCTTAATGCAGCTGAAAAGCAATGGGTCATTGACGGTGATCCTGAGTGGACTGGTAAAAGTAAAGCCTGGGATACACAGTGGTATGGCGCAAAGCGCTTCTTTGAGTGGTTAGAAACTAAATCATACCGCATGCATGTGCGTATTTTGCTATCAAAGTTTAGAAGTTATACCCCTTGCCAAGTCTGCCAAGGCTCACGTCTCAAAGCTGAGGCTAATTTATGGCGCTTAGGTGACGGTCAACAAGGTGACTATGCTGAAGGCTGTTATAAACGCTTTATGCCGGTCGGCGCCCGTTGGTCAGAAAGCACCTTAGAACAATTACCTGGCTTAGCGATTCATGATCTAATGCAGTTGCCTCTCGGTCATTTAAGAAATTATTTTGACAGTCCTTATTTTGATGAGCACACAGATAAAGCCAGTGAATTAGTGCTTACAGAGGTGCGTCACCGCCTACGTTATTTATGCGATGTTGGCTTGGATTATTTATCACTCGACAGACAAAGCCGCACCCTGTCTGGTGGCGAAGTTCAGCGTATTAACCTAACCACCGCCCTTGGTACCTCATTAGTCAACACACTATTTGTGCTGGATGAACCATCGATTGGTCTGCACCCGCGTGACATGGGCCGCATTGTTGAGGTCATGCATCGCTTACGTGATGCAGGTAATACCCTCGTTGTCGTTGAACATGACCCGCAAGCGATGGTGGCTGCTAATCGTATTTTAGAGATTGGTCCGGGCCCCGGTGAGCGTGGTGGTAATATTGTTTTTGATGGTACACCTGAAGAGCTGCGTAATGCAAATACCCTAACAGGTAAATACCTTGGCAATGTGTTGAGGGTTGAAGCACCGCTGCCAATGAAGGTCAGTGATAAAACACCGAAGCTTTTATTAGA
>CANROD010000041.1 GCA_947632105.1 uncultured Oligella sp.
GCTTCTTTAAGACCCTGATCGCTATACTCCAACTGACGCACCTGTAGGCATTGATAATTGTCGATGAGTGGGTGGTTGCATGGTTTGGTTTCAGGCGCAACTTCTAAAAAGATGGTTTCACCGGTACTGCCATACTTAGTTTCAGCGGTCGCAATGCCTTTTAAGGTCCATTGAGAGCCATCCTCAAAGCCTAGCGTGAGGCTTGCGTCGTCTGTCGCTTCTTGGATCTGCCAAGTCGATGCCGCGGTCAGATGTTGGCCGAGGCTTCGCTCATAGCGCATGAGTGCGTCATCAGCGCACATCATCATCGTGCTGATAACCGGCGATATCTTGATAGTTGAACCATCAATCTGATAGTCTGCTCCCATGGCATTGCATAAGCCGCTAATACCCACACCATCTTCACTAAAGCTCAGAGTAGCAGTTTGGGCGTCATCTGCTCGTAGCCACTGAGTGTCGCTATTGCCCTCGGCATCAATTGCTTGATCGATACTCCAATGATAGGCTGTGAGGGCTGTAGGATTGTTCATCGTGTCACCGGTGTTTTTAGCGCATGCGGTTAGACCGGCTGCGAGTAATAGGGCAGTAGAGAGTTTGCTTAGCTGTTTTATGCGCATGAAGTGATGGCCTCGCTATATGTTAGGTTATTACGTTTTTACAAAATAGACAGTTAAATCAGATGTTTCATTCTACTGTAATTGTATGCGGGGTGCTACTTTGTGTTATGTCCAAGCATCAATGTAGTAAATCAAAGGCCCTGTATGTGATGGTGCAGGGCGCTAAGTAGTGGTTTGGTAAAGGTGGCGTGACAGACTACTCAAAGCTTTCATGGGCATCAGGCACAGAGATACGCCAGTAGCTTGAAGCACGAATACGATCTTTGTCAATACCGGCTTCATCCACTAGGTAGGTGCGTAATGCCTTGATGTCGCTATATTCGCCGGCAGCCCAAACAAAGCCGTCGCCTTCCGGTAGGATAATGCTGCGAACGGTCGTCTCAAGTGCGTTTTGACCGTCTTTTGCATCTTCTGTCTCAGTTACCCAATAAATATCGGCGGGGCAATTATTGTTAAGCTCAACTTTGAGGTCCTTGTTGCGTAGCTTAATAATGGCAATGGCGCGGGTAGTCTCCGGCAGTTCTTCTAAGCGACGGCCAAGGGCGGGTAAGGCTGCTTCATCAGCAATTAATAGATGCCAGTCAAAATCAGTCGGTATTACAAAGGAGCCGCGAGGCCCACCGATGCCGACGTAATGGCCTACCTCTGCCTTGGTGGCCCAGTGAGTGGCAGGGCCTTCGTGATCCAGTACAAAGTCAATATCTAGCTCGTTATTTACAGGATCGTAGCGACGAGGTGTGTAGTCACGCATGACGGGTTTGGGACGGTTTTCATCAAACTGCATGCCATTTTCACCTACCATCGGCATATTTGGTTCCTCACCTTGTACCGCGGGCAAGAACAGTTTGACGTGGTCATCAAATGATGAGGATAAGAACTCAGGTAAGTCAGGACCAGTTAGGGTGATACGACGCATTGCTGGACTTAGTTCGCTAATGCGCTTGACGGTTAATAGACGCATTTTGATGGGGTGACGGATACGCTCTACAAGGTTAGTTTTATTGTTCATTGTGATACTCATTCTCATGTGATTGTGTAAATTGATAATAATGCAATAGAAGGATTTCGCGTTGCTTCATTGGCTGTTGTTTAGAATGTCGTGTACTGTGCGTTGCAATATCTTGGTGATGCGTCGCTGCTCTTCAGTACAGCTATCGTCAACTGAAAGCAGGGCAGATCGCAGTGCATCACGAGCCGCGACATAGTCAGGGCTCCAACCAGTGGCTTCTGTTGCAAGGGCCGGATTGCTATTAGCGAGCTTGAGCCAACGCATTTTTTTGGCCACATGCCTAAGTATTAAAAATAGCTCATTGGCATCAGTTGTGTGTCGTTGTAGGTGCAAATCGCCGCTCGCAGTAAGATGGTACTTTTTACGTCTGCCCTTGCTCTCTACCTCCGCAAAACCTAAGCTTTCTAGTGTGGCTAACGCAGGGTATAGCACACCGGGACTGGGGCGATAATAATCCTCAGAGATCGTCTTTAGGCGTTTGATTAACTCATAGCCATGAGCAGGCGTCTCTGCCAATAGCTGCAATAGCATGAGCTGCAGCTCGTCAGCAGTAAACTTACGTCCGCTAGTTAATTCGGTGCGACGCTGTTGCTTCATCGGAAGTGGTTTGGATAGCATAAGATATTGTAAATAGAAATCATTCTTATTAATGATTATTGTATCTTACGATATAGTAAAAATCAATCTTGATCATATTGCTATTGTTTTCTGATTCCCTTTTGTAGGGGTTGGGATTGTTCGTTCTAAGAGGCGAGCTTGCTTATGTATCGTATGAGCGTGTGTGAGTACGTATTGCTTATTAGTTAGTGGCTGTCTCGCTGATACATGTAGTACGATACAAAGCAAGTATGGCAATTAAGTTGGTTGGTGCTTAAGGCTCCTAATTATCAGCGCATTAACTTTTGCTCACTGATTCTTGGTTCGCCTTGGCCTAATTGATAGGGATGGTAGGGAGGCGTTGAGTTTCTTTTATAACGTCTAAGACGCTTGCTATCAAATTAGGGGTGTTTTCATTAAGCTCATCAAGATGAAACCAACACACTTCAGCGGCATCACTTGCTGCTTTTGCTGTGCCCTCTAGGTGGGTGCAAAGTACCGGAATGAGTATATAGTGATAGCAGGTCTGATGCGTTTCATCACGGATAATCACATCAAAGGCGGTGAGTATGTGTTCGGCTTGGGCAGTAATGCTTGTTTCTTCGTTGAGCTCACGTATTGCCGCCTCTTTGATGGTCTCGCCTACCTCAATTTTGCCACCTGGAAAGCCCCAATAACCTTTGTTCGGTTGTTGGCCACGACAGACGAGCAATACCTTATTCTCACGAATAACCACGGCGGCAACAGCCGGGATAGGGTAGATAAGTGATGGGTGTGATGTGTCGTCTGTCATTCTGTCTTTAGGTTAAATAAGTAACTAGCGTTCAAATGCTTAACGTAGCAGCAATAGTGGCTTGGTTGAGCGACTAATCAATTTTGTTGTGCTGCTGCCAATAAAAAACTGCCGAATTTTTGAATGACCGTAAGCTCCGACCACGAGCATGCTAATTTGCAGTTCATCCGCGTAGTCGATAATGGTTTTTTCTACCTCGCCTTGAAGAATTTGGGTTTGCAGTGAATAGCCCGCTTGTTTGAGCTCCGCTTTGGCCCAAGCAATTTCTTGCTGTATTGCTTGGTTGGGTTCACCGACATACACAAGATGTGCCTGAAGACCAACTAATAAGGGGCTAGAGCAAATGCGTTGTATGCAGGTTTTGGCGGTCGGGCTACCGTCAAAAGCAATTAAAAATGAGGTAGGTTCTTCAAAGGGACTTGAGGTGATTAACACTGGTTTATGAATAGCGCGGACGACATTTTCTATTTGTGTGCCTATTTTGTCGGAAAGCTCTGAGGTTTGCTTACCTTGCTTACCCATAATGAGAACGCGAAACTCCTCCTCTATGGCGACCACGGTATCCAGTAAATTACCATGACGCTGAAATATATGAGGCTGAAGCTGGTGTTTTTCTTGTAGATACTCCTTGGCATCTTGAAGTAACAGCTCGCTATGCTGTAGTTCTACCTTGGCCTTGGCTTCTTCCAATTGGACCATTTCTTCTAAGAGAATCTCCCCGCCACCTAGGTTCAGAGCGCCACTGAAATCCTGGGGGGAGCGTGCACTTGATTTTTCCACGACGTGCAGAAGTTCCAGCGGAGCATCAAGCGCTTTACTAAACCAAGCGCTATAATCGCAGACGCTCAATGTGCTTTTTGAACCATCAATGGATGCAATGACTTTTGACATGTGGAACTCCCGCTAGTGATCGTTTGGTGTGTCGTAGACCCCAAATTTGTCAACCATCGTTTGACTGGCTTCATTCATGCCAATCACGTCGACAGTGGTGCCTTCGCGTCTAAATTTTAAAACTACTTTATCCACTGCAGCAACAGCAGAAATATCCCAGAAGTGAGCCTGACTGACGTCGACGACTACCTTTGATAGTACTTCTTTAAAATCAAATGCGGTGATAAATTTATCCGCTGAGCTAAAGAAAACTTGTCCCTTGACCACGTAAGTGCGAGTTCTGCTGCGTTCATCATAAGCTGATTTAATTGATAGGTAGCGTTCAATTTTGCTGGCAAAAAAGAGTGCTGAGAGTAGTACGCCAATTAATACCCCAAGTGCTAAGTTGCCGGTGGCTAAAACGATAGCCACAGTGGCCAGCATGACGATGTTACTGGAGAGTGGATAGGAGCGAATGTTTTTAATTGAGTCCCAGTTAAAAGTGCCGATTGAGACCATGATCATCACAGCAACGAGCGCCGCCATGGGAATGACTTTGAGCCAATCACTAATAAAGACCACTAACACAATTAAACCAACCCCGGAAACAAAGGTTGAAAGACGTGTACGACCACCGGATTTTATATTAATAACGGATTGGCCAATCATTGCGCAGCCCGCCATTCCCCCAAAAAAACCAGTGACAATATTTGCTACACCTTGACCCTTACATTCACGGTGCTTATTGCTGTCTGTATCGGTTAGATCATCAATAATTTGTGCGGTTAACAGCGATTCGAGCAAACCCACTGCGGCTAGGGCAAGGGAGTAGGGCAAGATAATTGTTAAGGTTTCCCAGGTCAATGGGATCTCAGGCAGTAAGAAAATCGGTAAAGTGCTGGGTAATTCACCCATGTCCCCCACGGTAGGGATATCCCATTCCAGTAGCAAGCAAGCCACGGTCAATACAATGACGGTGACCAGAGGTGATGGCAAAATTGAACCAATCACTGGAATGCGCGGGAATAAATAGACAATTAATAATCCAACTGCCACCATGACATAGACATGCCAACTAACATCGATAAGGTGAGGCATTTGCGCCATAAACACAATAATGGCTAAGGCATTTAGAAAGCCATTAATCACTGATTTGGAGACAAAGCGCAAGAGATCAGCAAGCTTTAAATAGCCGATAATAATTTGTATGAACCCTGTCAAAACCGTTGCTGCAAGTAAGTAGTGTAATCCGTGGTCTCGGATTAAGCTCACAAAGACAACGGCCATGGCACCAGTGGCGGCAGAGATCATGGCTGGGCGACCGCCAAAAAAAGAAATGACGATAGCCATACAAAAGGAAGCATACAACCCCACTTTAGGGTCAACGCCAGCCAAAATCGAAAAGGCAATCGATTCGGGAACTAGGGCAATGGCAACCACTAGACCCGATAAAATATCAGTGCGAACATTTGAGAACCATTGCTCTCGGATAGATGACAACATAGAAATAATCTACAAGGTATAAGTGACGTGATGGAAGTGATTATTAAGTCGTATGACATGATCTGGCTGCTAGCTTATTGATATGACAACTGTTTTAGCTAACTAATGATTGAGCAGACAGTATAAATGATATGAGCGAACCATTCAGGAAATTAGTAAAAAAGGCAGCGGAAAGCCTAGTTTTTTAGGGTTTCATAGGTGGCGGATTAGTATTAATACTGCTAGTGGAAATACGGCTATCTTAAGTAGAACAGCTGACGTATCATGAGTTTGATTAATTGCTTTGAGGGTAAATATATGGGCGATTGGCGCTTATCGGTTTCTTTAGTGCTCAATGAAGAGCTTCAGGTTGCGGCTGATTCTTATCCGTCTATTAATGTGACTAGCACCATGGTGCAAACAGCCACTGAGCGTTTACAGCGCTACGCTCCTTTATTGGCTTATTTATTTCCAGAATTAGAAAAAACGCAGGGTATTATTGAATCACCGCTGATGCCGATTAAGCCCTTCAATGGCTATGGTCCGGCGGCCGGTTATTGGCTTAAGGGCGATCATGCGTTGGCTGTCGCCGGTTCGGTGAAAGCCCGTGGCGGTATTCATGAGGTCTTGGAGTTTGTCGATCGACTAAGTGAAGAGTATTGCTTAATGCCTAATAACTCCGTGATTGATTTGTTATCGGAGCCTTCGTTAGAGGTCTTGAACAAGTATAAGGTTGCTGTCGGGTCGACCGGCAATCTCGGTATGAGTGTTGGGATAATTAGTGCCGCCTTAGGCATGCAGGCAGTGATTCATATGTCGGCAGAGGCTAAGGAGTGGAAGAAGCAGCGGCTACGTGATCGGGGTGCTCGGGTGATTGAGCATGATGGAGATTATGCGTTGGCAGTTGAGCAGGGCCGTGAGGAGGCGCTGGCAGATGCCTTTAGTCATTTTGTGGATGATGAGCAGTCAATTTCTTTGTTTTGTGGCTATGCCGTAGCAGGGAGCCGTTTAAAAGCACAGATTGATGAGCTTGGTATTAGGGTTGATGCAGAGCATCCCTTGTTTGTCTACATACCTTGTGGCGTGGGCGGTGCGCCGGGTGGTATTGCCTATGGTTTGAAGGATGAGTTCGGTGATCATGTGCATGTGTTCTTTGTAGAGCCGGAGGATTCTTCTTGTTTTGCCGTGCAAATGCAGCATCTCGATAGGCCTAATATCAGTATTTATGATGTGGGGCAAAAAAATCATACGGAGGCAGATGGTCTAGCGGTACCTGTCGCTTCGCAGCTTGCGATAAAGGAAATGCGTCCACGTTTATCGGGTGTTGTGGTGATTGGTGAGGACAATTTAATGCGTGATTTGTATTTGCTAAAAGAGCAAGATGATATTCAGATCGAAGCATCTGCCGCAGCGGCTATTAGTGGGCCGCGAGCGATATTTGATACCCCAGAAGGTGCGGAGTATATTGACAGGCATGGTTTGGCTGAACACATGTCGCGCGCCAATCATATCGTGTGGGCGACGGGTGGTAGCTTTATGCCGGAGGAAGAGTTTAGAAGCTTTTGGAAGCGCGGTAGGAGTATTGTAAAGGGCTGATGTGAAGGGCTTGGAAAGCAAGCCCTCGGTGGTATTTCAATAGTTAAGGTTTTTTGTAAAATAGATTGTTGGTTTTGAGTAGTTCCAGCGCCTGTCGTAAGTGAGAGTCTAGGGCGTTATCAATTTTGTTATCCGTTAGCGGCTGATTATCTTTATCTAGTACATGAATTCTGCCTGCTTCGTAGGCATCTCGTAGATGGTTTTTAGTTGACTATTCAGGTAGTATTTCTATTAGTACAAAGCGAGTTAAAGTTGGGGTAAAGTAAGTCTATATTAATCACAATTTAGGAGCAGTTATGTCGATTAAAACGATTTATGTTGGTGCAGGCGGTGGTTTTGGGCAGGTTGCGATTGCGCAGACTGAGCCTAGAGAACCGGCGGCAGGTGAGGTGACGGTAAAACTTCATGCCAGTTCGCTGAATTATCATGATTTTATGGTGGTGAGTGGTATTACGCCACCACAAACGCGTCGTATTCCTATGTCAGATGGTGCTGGAGAGGTTGTTGCTGTTGGTGATGGGGTTGAGGAGTTTGCGGTAGGTGATCATGTGGTCAGTACCTTTTTTTCCGATTGGCTTGATGGTCAACCTAATTTTGTCGGCTTTTCGCGTGTGCCAGGGGATGGTATTGATGGGTATGCGCGTGAGCAAGTAACGGCACCGGTAACCTCTTTCACACTTGCGCCTAAGGGGTATAGCCACGCCGAGGCAGCGACGTTGACGACAGCGGGCTTGACTGCGTGGCGAGCGTTAATCGATGATGGTGCACTTAAGGCTGGGGAGACAGTACTATTACAGGGTACTGGTGGGGTCTCGATTTTTGCCTTACAAATTGCCAAGATGATGGGTGCGCGAGTGATTGCCACTTCATCTTCTGATGAGAAGCTGCAGCGGCTTCTAGATATGGGGGCGGATGAGGTTATTAACTATCGCAGAGACCCACAGTGGGGCGAGATTGCTCGTCGCATGACTAATAGCAGTGGTGTTGATCATGTGATAGAGGTTGGTGGCGCCGATACCTTAATGCAGTCCTTAGATGCGTGTAAGGCTGGTGCGCACATTGCGTTGATTGGTATTTTAAGTGGGGTGACCGGTCAATTACCATTAGCTCAGGCCTTGGCTCGCCAAGTGCGTCTACAAGCGTTGATAGTCGGTAGTCGTCGTCAGCAGCAGGAGTTTGTCCGAGCGATAGAGATTAATGGTTTACGTCCAGTTATCGATAAGCATTTTGCATTAGATGAGATAGTGGCGGCTTTTGAGCATCAAGCGAGTGGCAAGCACTTTGGTAAAATTGTGTTGGATATTTAGGGTTGTTTGTTTGGAGTTCTTATGCAAGCGAACTGCTGGCAGTTGGTAGAAATTTACCCAAGTAGTGGTGAATGTGAGTCTAATTTGGTGCCATTGACAATCAATCGTAACGAAGTCAAGTTTTTACGGCAAAGCATACTCAGTGATAGTCGGTTCTTTATCGATCAGGAGGGCAATTGGCATCTGCGTTTTTTTGTCGATACAGAATTTGAGCAGAGGTTATTTGTACGTTTTTTGATTGCAGATAATGTAGAGTCTTTGAGAGAGCAACAAACTCAACAGCATGCCTATGCTCTTAAGTATTTGACTCGATTGGTGTTTAGTTATTTGCCAAACAAAGGAAAAGATATCGGCTCTCACGTTCTTCAAGCGTCAAAAATCTTAAAAGATTCTGAGTCAATTACAGAGCAGCATTTATTTAAGACAGATTATTATTGTGGATACATAGATGGGCGAGGAGAGATTTTTTTATCAATATTCAATCATGATGCAAACTTTAAGAGGCATACGATACTTCACGCATTAGCACAAGCTTATATGTTGGCGATGAGTCAATTAAAGCATCGTTTACGGCCTAGTCTTGTAGGTCAAGGTGATATACGAGCGTTACGGGCGGTCTATCAGGACTTTGTGCGGTTTAATGCAAATTGTTTTTACATGCAACCAGTGCTTTATGACCGTCCTTCAATGTGTGAGGCTTGGCAACGTATTGATGATGCCTATCGAGTGTGTGCAGAGAATCGGGAGTTATTAGAAAAAATCAAATCAGTACACTTTTTGTTGGATTTAGAAAATTCTGAAAAAGAGGCTGAGCATCGTGAGAGTAGTAATGCCAAAATGAGTCAATTAAGTATCACCATTGCGGTTGTGGGTGTAATAATTGCCTTATCAACTTGGTTAATTGAGTATTTGGGGTATTAGCTAAATAAGGGAATACATAAGGAGGTGATAAGTAATTTATCACCTCCTTATGTAGTTGCTATTGTTTAGTCAGTTTGTTTAGCTTGCTTGATTCTTTAAGCGACGATTGCGAATTGCACTCTGAAGTAGGACGACAAAGATGCCAATAATGCCACCAAGTATGGCTCCTAACACCAAGATCAATGCTTTGCGAGGCTTGTCTTTTACTAGTGGAAGCTTAGGCGTACTAGTGTAGAAAAACATCTGACCGTCAATTGCTTGATCTAGAAGAGACTTTAAGTTCTCAGTGTTGCGTTGAGTTTCATAGTAGTCAGCCGGATAAATGATCGGTGAGTTTGATAACGCATCTAATTGAGCTTGTAGGTAGTTCTCTCCAAGTAAAAAGAGCATGTCAGAGCTTTGAAGATTGATAATACTGTTGCCTGCTACAGGATTGTCTCCAGTGTAGTCAGAAATACCCGCTGCTCGTGCTGCTTGCAATGCTTGTTGAAGCTCTAAAATTTTATTTAGACGATTTTGTTCAGTCTTGTTTTTAAGCTGTAGAGCTTGTGTTTCTAAAGCAATCGCTCGGTTTCTAATGCGATTCTCCTGTCTTTCAGCAAGTAGTTCAAGCGCTTCATCATTAACATGGTTGATGGCCTCAACCAAAACCTCGTAGGCGTTGTTACTTGTTTCTGCAGAAAATCCAACGTTATAAAGAAAGGGATTGTTAGTGGTCGCCTCTGCTGCGCTAAGGCTATTCGAAACCATGTTGTTGAGTAACCTTAGGCGAGCTGCTTCATCGTCTAGGCTTTGCGATAGCTGTTGATAGTACTCAGTATTGCGGATGGCCTCGAGCCTTGTATCGGTAGCAAAAAGAGTTGATCTAAAAATAGTAAACGCCTCCTCTAGTGCCTTTTGCGTGTCAAACGTTGTGTTTGCGCTTAACATAGCATAACGGTGATAGGACTCCTCAATCGTTAGATAACCATCAAGTCGACTAGGCTCAGGGACTGATACCTGCGCTGTCGCTGTCCACTGCTCTTTAGCGGTAAAAGCATAGAGTCCAGCTAAAATGATGAAGCAACAGGCGATGGCGATAATAAGCCATTTGCCTTGCCAGATCGTTTTAAATAACTCGAATAAATCGATTTCGTTGTTATAGATCGTTTGCTGGGGAGTATTTTGCATAGTCAATTTTATTAAAAGAGTTTTTTGATAATCATGTCATTATAGGGTAGAAGGTCTTTATCTTCACTACGCAATGTACAAAGCACAGTATTATGTGCACAGCCAGATCTTGAAAACTTCACCTTAGTCCTCATTGTTTACTACCATACACTTAACCTGTCATTAATTATGAGGATTTAACCAATGGTCGATCAGGCTCAGGATAGTCAACATCAAGAAGCAGCAGCCCGCACTATGGGCTTTCAAACTGAGGTCAAACAGTTATTGCACTTGATGATTCACTCTTTGTATTCAAATAAAGAGATTTTCTTAAGAGAATTAGTGTCTAATGCATCAGATGCGTGTGATAAGCTGCGTTTTGAGGCAATTGCTAATCCACAGTTATTAGCAGAGGATAGCGATTTGCATATTCGCGTCAGTTACAATCCTGATGCCAAAACGATCATGATCAGTGATAACGGTATCGGTATGAGCGAGGAGGAGGTGATTAGTCATCTCGGTACGATCGCTCGTTCAGGGACTAAAGAGTTCTTTTCTCAGCTCACAGGCGATCAGCAAAAAGACAATCAATTGATCGGCCAGTTTGGTGTCGGTTTCTACTCATCCTTTATCGTTGCTGATGAGGTGGTGGTGCGTACTCGTCGTGCGGGTTTAGCAGCGAATGAAGCAGTTGAATGGCAGTCGAAGGGTGAGGGTGAGTTTAGTGTCAAAACGATCGAGAAGGCTGATCGTGGTACTGATATTATTCTTTTCTTAAGAGAGGATTCTGAGGAGTTCTTAAATACGTGGAAGCTGCGCAATATTATGCAGCGCTATTCAGATCATATTTCTATTCCGGTTCAAATGGAGCAAGAGGATTACGATCAAGAAAAGGGTGAGTCACTCAAAACCGGTGAGTGGGAAACTATCAACCAAGCCAGCGCGCTTTGGACTCGTAATCGTAATGAGATCACGGATGAGCAATATGCTGAGTTTTATAAGCATATTAGCCATGACTTTGAGGATCCACTTGCGTGGACTCACCGTCGTGTTGAGGGTCGCAACGAATATACTCAGCTTTTGTATGTCCCCAAGCAGGTAAACTTTGATTTGTGGAATCGCGATGCGGTGCATGGGTTAAAGCTTTATGTGAAGCGTGTCTTTATTATGGATGATGCTGAGCAGTTAATGCCAATGTACTTACGTTTTGTGCGTGGTGTGATTGATTCATCTGATTTGCCATTAAATGTGTCTCGTGAAATTCTTCAAGAAAGTCGTGATGTTAAGGCAATTCGTGATGGAGCAGCTCGTAGTGTGCTGACCATGCTCGAAGATCTAGCGGAAAATCGTCCTGACGACTATAAGATTTTCTGGACTCAGTTTGGTCAGGTTCTTAAAGAGGGTATTGGTGAGGACCAGTCCAATCAAGAGCGTATTAGTAAGTTACTACGCTTTGCCTCAACTCATGAGGAGAGTGAGGTTCAATCAGTGAGTCTTGCGGACTATGTTGGTCGTATGAAAGAGGGGCAAGAGTCAATTTACTATGTGACTGCTGATAGTTATGCTGCTGCTAAGAGTAGCCCACATCTGGAGTTTTTCCGTAAAAAAGGCATTGAGGTATTGTTACTGTCAGAGCGAGTTGATGATTGGATGATGTCGTTCTGGACTGAGTTTGACGGTAAAAAACTGGTGTCAGTCGCTAAAGGTGCTCTTGATATAGAGGATTTGGCCGATGATGATGAGAAAAAGCGTCAACAAGAGGTAAATGAAGAATCTAAGCTACTGATCGAAAAGCTACAGACTGCCCTTGGAGATAAGGTCAAGGAAGTTAAGGTGTCATGGCGCTTAGTTGATTCACCTGCTTGTGTGGTGGTCGGTCAAAACGAATTGAGCCCTCATTTAGTGAGCATGCTCAAGGCCGCAGGACAAGAGGTTCCGGAGTCTACGCATACGTTAGAGATTAATCCGGACCATGCATTGATTAAACGTATTGACGCTAGTAGTGATGATGAGTTGGCTGATTGGGCGTCGGTGCTTTTAGACCAAGCGCTGTTGTCTGAAGGGGTGCAAATTACCGATCCAGCTGCCTTTGTGAAGCGAATTAATACGCTGTTTTTGAAGTAGCGTGTAGGCAATGAAAAAATCCCGAGTGTTAATAGCTCGGGATTTTTTT
>CANROD010000042.1 GCA_947632105.1 uncultured Oligella sp.
ATACTATCTATAATTAGTTTAGCTCGAAGAATTTCACAGGATCTAATTGTGTCTAAATTTACAACAATAAAAGCGCATCAGGATTTATTAGCGCAAATTGGCCGAGGCATTGAGCGCGAAACGCTGCGCATTGATGCTCAAGGCAACTACTCTCTGGAACCACATCCTTTGGTATTGGGCTCAGCTCTCACCCATCCATCGATCACCATTGATTATTCCGAAGCTCTGATGGAGCTAGTGACTAAACCTTATCATGATGTAGATAAGTTATTCAGTGAATTACAGCAGGTACACAGTTTTGTCCTACAGAATATTGGCGAGCAATCCTTGTGGATGCAATCCATTCCCTGTGCCTTACCACCTGAAGATCAAATTCCTATTGGCTACTATGGTCCTTCTAATAGTGGAATGCTCAAGCACGTTTACCGTCGAGGCTTAGCTGAGCGCTATGGTAAGTCAATGCAGTGTATCGCGGGTATCCACTACAATTTCTCGATACCTCCCGCACTGTGGCAGTATTTAGAGCCTACCATTGTCGATCCTAAGCAGCGCCAATCAGTCGGCTATATGGGTTTAATCCGCAACTTTAAGCGTGAAAGTTGGTTACTGATGTACTTATTTGGTGCCTCACCACTGGTCAATCGTAGTTTTTTAGAGGGTAGCGACCATGGCTTAAAGGTTTTTGATGAAAATAGTCTGTACCTACCTTATGCGACTAGCTTGCGTATGAGCGATTTAGGCTACACCAGTGAGGCTCAATCTAATATCCGCACCTGCTATAACCACGTTGAAAGCTACGTTTCTCTGATTTATAACGCAGTGACTAAGCCTTGGCAGGCATATGTAGAAAATGGCACCCACCGCAACGGCGAATGGATTCAACTCAACACTAGCATTTTACAAATTGAAAACGAATACTACGCTAGCATTAGACCAAAGCGCAGCACTAAAGAGGGTGAACGCCCTAATAATGCACTGATTAATCGTGGAGTACAGTATGTCGAGGTGCGTTGCTTAGACATTGACCCTTTCGAACCGCTAGGAATTAGCCCTGAAACCTCTTATTTCCTTGACACATTCCTAGTCTACTGTGCCGCTGAAAACAGCCCTTTGTTTGATGCAACTAATGACTGTGAAGAAACCGATCAAAACTTTAATAAAGTAGTTATTGAAGGACGCAGACCTGGACTCAATTTAGAGCGCCTAGGTCAGACTGTAGAGCTTAAACACTGGGGATTGGAGATTATAGAAAAGCTAGCTCCCTACGCCGAGTTACTCGATGAGGTATACCAAACCAAGGCTCATAGCCAATCACTAGTTGCACAAACGGCAAAACTCGAAGATGTCACATTAACTCCTTCTGCGCGTTATCTTGATGCGGTGAAAAATAGTGGTTTAAGCTTTAATGAATTTGCTAAGCAAAACAGCTTCAAGCACTCTACCCTACTGAGAGGAATTGAGCTACCAACAGAAATCGAAGCTGCTTATAGAGCCGAGACTGAACGTTCCTTAGAAGCACAAGCCGAGATTGAAGCAAGCGACGACGTCAGTTTTGAAGAGTACATTATCCGCTTTGAAAACAGCCTATTGGAGCCAGAGTCCGCAGCCATTTAATTGTAAAAAGCCAAGAACCGCTAAATCCTAGACTTCCTAGGATTTAGCGGCTTGTTTGGCTGAACGGGCCTTATTTCTACGTCGTAGATAGTTCTGATTACGCTTAGCATTACTCGTTTTAACAGTAAGCTTTTTAGGTGTTTTCAACCCACCTACAACCTTAGCCCCCTCACTAACACTAACATTTGCTTTTGTACTACTCTTAACCTCAGCACTAACGCTGAGACTCACATTAACTGAAACAGAGCGATAATACAGGGTACGTGGGCGTCTGCGACTCATCTCCTGAGGCAAAAGCGGCACTAACTCATCAAGCGCATTTCTATAAACCTCACGTTTAAACTCAATCACCGCATCTAGAGGTACCCAAAAAGGATGCCACCTCCATGCGTCAAACTCTGGAGTCGAACTCGTCCTGAGACTAATGCTCGAATCCCTAGCCTCTAAACGCAATAAAAACCAAATTTGTTTTTGCCCCTTGTATATTCCCTTTGAATCCCGACGAATATAATGGTCGGGAACGTTATAGCGTAACCAAGTACGCGTTCGCCCTAAAATTCTTACGTGCTCAGGCTTTAAGCCAATTTCCTCATAAAGCTCTCTATACATCGCTTTGGTGGGGCTCTCACCTCGTTGAATGCCCCCCTGAGGGAATTGCCAAGACTTCTCTCTTATTCGCTTTGCCCAAAAAGCCTCATTATTTTGGTTGAGCAGAATAATACCAACATTAGGGCGGTAACCTTCTCGATCCAGCATGAGGTTCCACCTATCATAAATTCCGTTACGATAAATTATACGGGTCTTTTAAGGAAAGGCGCTAAAACTCCCCAAAAAGAGAAATTTAAAGCTAAGCTAGACTCATTCTCACACCATTCTTTTTTTAGATTCCACACGACTCCTGCGGACGTAAACTTACATTGCAAATACAATGTAAGATTCGGTCTAAACCACTGACCCAAGACAATTAATCCAAGAATACATCTATGTTAGCGTCAAAATTTCATATTAATACATTAAAAGAAGCTCCTGCTGAGGCAGAAGTTGTTAGCCATAAACTCATGATGCGTGCTGGTATGATTCGCCGTTTAGCTGGCGGTATCTACACCTATATGCCACTAGCCCTTAGATCGCTACGCAAAGTTGAAAACATTATCCGTGAAGAGATGAACGATGCGGGCGCTCTTGAGTTATTAATGCCGGTCGTACAACCAGCCGAGCTTTGGCAGGAGTCTGGCCGCTGGGAAGATTATGGTCAGGAGTTATTGCGCATTAAAGACCGCCATAACCGCGACTTTGTTTTACAGCCTACCTCAGAAGAGGTTGTCACCGACATTGCACGCAACGAAATCAAAAGCTGGCGCCAGTTACCTGTTAACTTCTATCACATCCAGACTAAGTTCCGTGATGAGCGTCGCCCGCGCTTCGGCTTAATGCGTGGTCGTGAGTTCACCATGAAGGATGCCTACTCCTTTGACAAAGATGAGGCCGGTGCAAGCCTCTCTTACGATAAAATGTACGATGCATATGTACGTATTTTCACTCGCCTAGGTTTGGACTTCCGTGCAGTTGCCGCTGACACAGGCTCCATTGGTGGTTCACGCAGCCATGAATTCCAAGTCATTGCCGATACCGGTGAAGACGAAATTGTGTATTCACCAAACTCTGACTACGCTGCTAATATTGAATTAGCTGAGGCTACCTGCTTAATTCCTGAGCGCGCTGCTCCAACAGAAGAGCTGAACGAGATTCATACACCCAACGCTAATAAATGCGAACTCGTTGCAGGTCAATTAGAACTACCTTTAGCACAAACTGTTAAGTCCGTGGTCTATCATACGACTGATGATGAGGGACGGACTCAAATCTGCTTACTCTTAGTCCGCGGCGATCACGATGTCAATGAGATTAAAGCCTCCAAACTAGAGGTACTTAAGAATGACTATCGTTTAGCTAGTGAAGAGGAAATTTTCGAGTATTTTGGTACTAAACCTGGTTTCTTAGGTCCTATTAATACCATAAAACCAATTCAAGTTATTGCTGACCATACCGTTGCTAATATGAGCGACTGGGTCTGTGGTGCCAACAAAGAAGATTATCATTTGCGTGGTGTCAACTGGGGTCGCGATCTAGCAGAGCCTATTGTTGCAGATATTCGCAACGTGGTCGCCGGCGACCCAACCATTGATGGTAGCGGCACTCTTGCTATTCAACGTGGTATTGAAGTGGGGCATGTGTTCTTCCTTGGTGATAAGTACTCAAAAGCCTTAAACGCAACATTTCTAAACGAGCAAGGAAAAGCTGAAGCCTTACAAATGGGTTGCTACGGTATTGGTGTTAGCCGCATAGTCGCTGCAGCAATTGAGCAAAATCACGATGATAAGGGTATTATCTGGCCAATTAGCATCGCACCATTTGAGGTTGTTATCTGCCCAATTGGTTGGGGTAAAAGCGAAGCGGTTCGTACAGAAGCAACAGAACTTTACAGATCCCTATTGGCCGCAGGCGTTGAAGTAGTGCTTGACGACCGCGACAACCGTCCCGGCGTGATGTTCTCTGAATGGGAATTAATTGGTGTACCTATTCGCGTCACTATTGGTGACCGTGGTTTAGCCAATGGAGAGGTAGAAGTTCAATTACGTTCTGCCGCAGAATCAGAAAAGGTTAACATTGCTGACTTAAATACTTACGTTTTGACTCTTTATCAAAATTTAAAAAATCAGTAATATAAGCCTTTATTTGCTATAACACTTGGTCTACCCTACCGTTATTAAGGGTAGGCTTTTACTACACTGATCATTTATCTATGGCCAATACACAATTAGCACAAAGTCAAAGTAAAGTCTTTACTCTGCCAACTCGCGTGTACTACGAGGATACTGACGCTGGTGGCGTCGTCTTTTACGCCAACTATCTAAAGTTTTTTGAACGCGGCCGCACTGAGTGGCTACGTAACCTAGGTGTTAATCAAGCTAAATTAGCTGAAGAACAAGGTCGTATTTTTGTAGTGGTTGGCACACAGGTACGCTACCGCAGTCCCGCTCGTTTAGATGATCTTATCAAAATAAAAACAAGCCTCATCAAAGTCGGCAATTCATCATGCTCTTTTGAGCAAATTGCGGAACGAAATGACGAGGTCCTTGTCGAAAGCTCTATTCAGATTTGTTGTGTAGACACTCAAAGCTTCAAGCCAGCCTCTATTCCGGCTGAAATTCGCAGTTTATTTCTTTCTGTTCAGGATAATTAATCACTATGCCACCGATCGAAACACAAGACTCTATGTCGGTTATTTCTCTCATTCTTAATGCTAGTTTGCCTGTGCAAATTATCATGCTGATATTAGTGTTTGCCTCAGTACTATCTTGGGCAATCATCATCAGTAAGTACTTTCAAGTTAAGCGCGCGATGAACCAAACTCGCGAGTTTGAACAAACTTTTTGGCAGAGCAAAGAGCTCTCCGACCTTCATCAAAGCGTCGGCAAAGACCTAGACCGCAACGGCCCACTAGCCCGCATTTTCAACTCGGCCATGGGAGAGTTTCTACGCAGTCGTCGTAGTGGTCAAGGTGATAGTGAGCTAATTATTGACGGCACCTATCGTGCCATGCAAGCAACGACTCAACGAGAACTTGACAGCCTGGACTCAAAGCTTAACTTCTTAGCTTCTACTGGCTCTGTTAGCCCATATATCGGTTTATTGGGTACTGTATGGGGTATTATGCACGCATTTATCGGCCTATCCACAACATCCAACGCCACGTTAGCCGCTGTTGCTCCGGGCATTGCTGAAGCCTTGATCGCCACCGCAATCGGTTTATTTGCAGCGATTCCTGCCGTTTTAGCCTATAACTACTTCACAACTCAAAACGACAAAATCGCTAGTCGTTTCGACAGTTTTTCTGACGAACTTTTAAATATTTTACAACGCCAACTTCGCTAAGATGAAAACCTATAAACGTCGCCGCCAACGCGGCTCACGCCGCAAAAACGAGATGAATGTAGTACCATACATCGATGTCATGTTGGTGCTACTAGTTATCTTTATGGTGACCGCCCCTATGATTACACCAGGAGTGGTTAATTTACCATCCATCGGTCAGGCCGCTGAGGTACCAGCAACGCCTGTGGAAATTCAAATTACCGAAGACGGTAGTATCGGTATCCGTTTACGCAATGCTGGTGCACAATTCCAAGATATTGCCAAAAATGATCTACTTGGTGAGGTACAAATGCTAATTCAACAGCCCGATACGCCAGTAGTCATTGCTGCAGACGGCAAGGTACCATATGAAGAGGTTATGCAGGTAATGGACTCCCTACGTGCTAATGGCATTACCCGCTTAGCCCTGATGGTTAATCAAACTAAAAGTAACAACGAGTAGTTTAATAATCAATGAGTAAGTTTGAGAACCCTAACGAGTACTATGAACGTGATGACAATTCCAAGGGCCTAATCGGCTCATTGGTATTGCACACCGCCATAGCCGTGCTTGTTATTGCCAGTCTGCTATTTAAACCGGAACAAGCTGCAGGTCCCATTCAGCTTGAGCTTTGGGCTGAGGGTACTGAGCAAATTCTCAAAGCACCAACAGAAACTGCAACCATGAATCCCGCCGACGAAGATACGGTCAACGAGGATGAGATGGATCCCGAGCCCGAGCCCACGCCAGAACCGGAGCCTGAACCTACACCAGAAGCAGAAGCTGAAGAAGTCGCTCCTGAGCCTGAGCCGGTTGTTACCCCACCAGTTACCGAGAGTACTCCACCCGCTGAGCAAGAAGATCCCGAGATCGCTTTAAACAAAAAGCGCGAAGAAGAACGTCTCAAACAAGAAGAAAAGCGAAAGTTAGAGATAGCCCGTCAGGAGGAAGAGCGCAAACAAAAAGCTGCTGAAGAGCGACGTCAGCAAGAGCTTGCCAAACAAGAAGAACAGCGCCAGAAAGAAGAGGCAGATCGTAAGCGCCAACAGGAGCTTGCCAAGCAGGAAGAGGAGCGCAAGGAAAAAGAAGCGGAAGAAAAACGCCGACAAGAACTCGCCAAGCAGGAAGAGGAACGCAAGAAAAAAGAAGCGGAAGAAAAACGCCGACAAGAACTCGCCAAGCAGGAAGAAGAGCGCAAAAAAGAAGAGCAACGTAAAGCTGCCGCTGAGAAAAAACGCTTAGCTGAGCTTGAAGCAAAGAAAAAAGCCGATGCTAAAGCAGCTGCCGATGCCAAAGCTGCGGCTGAAACCAAAGCCCAAGCCAATCGTCAAGGTGCTGATGTGCGAGGTGCAATGCGTGGTGACATTGCCAGTGTTGCCGGCATTCAAGGGGGTCGTAATGCTCAAAACCAACGCGGAGGTGGCGGCGGCAACAATGCGACAATTCAAGCTATTCAACGCTGTGTACAGCCATTACTGCGCTTTGGAGGTAACCAACGCTTAACAGCACATTATGAAGTGACTATCAACGCTAACTTAAAAGCGACTAATGCTAGAGTTACTCGTCGTTCCGGCAATCCCGCCTTTGACAATGCGGTTGTTAATGCTTTAAAAGCTTGCCAAAACTATCCGGCTGCAATTCGTAGCTCAAAGTTTAGCGGCCATTTTAATTACACACGTTAATTGTAAAAATGTTCTACGTTTGTACAGTGCAGAATTTGGAGATGAACAGCTATGACTAAAGCAATGATTATTATCACTATTTTAATGTCTTATTTTGGCATTAATGTTGCCCATGCTGAATCGGAGAAAAACGACAATCAATTAAACCAGGCAATTCAAGAATGTGTTCACTCAAAGTTGCACTTTGCCTATAGGCAAGACAACTTAAAAGCACACTACGAAGTATCTGTAGACGATAAGCTGCACGCCAATGAAGCTAAAATCACCCACCCTTCGGGCGAAAGAGCTTTTGATTTAGCTGTGATTAAAGCGCTAAAGGATTGCCCTGAATATCCGGAAGAGCTTCGCAACTCACGTTTTCATGGTGTTTTTAATTACATACGCTAATTGTAAAAAACTTGTGTTAACTTAATTTATATTCAACCCTTAATCAAAAATTTATTTCAGGAGATGAAAGCTATGATCACAGCATTATTTCCACGCAAAGCTAAAAGCCTACGTGCCAGTTTTTTACGCATAGCGGGTAGCGTTGTTACCTCTATTGCTTTGAGTCTAGGCGTGAGCACAGCTCATGCTCAACTTTATGTACCACTTTCATCAAGTGGTCAAGAAAACTTTAAATACCCAATTACGGTAGCAGATTTTGCTGGTCCCAATGGTAAGGCAATTGCCGACGTCGTGGCGGCAGACTTAATTCGCTCTGGCGAGTTTGATGTTAGCCGTGTTGAGGCGGTTAGCTCTGACTCAATAGGCACTCCCAACTGGGATGCTATCAATGCGTTAGAAATTTCTAGCCCACTAGTTTATGGCTCCAGTACTGGCAATACTGTTAATTATGGTCTTCTTGATCCAGTACAGCAAACAACCATCGAAAACAAGACAGTTAACGAAAGCAATACCCGTCGCCAAGCACACCGAATCGCTGATGCTGTTTACGAAAATCAAACTGGCGTACGTGGTACATTTTCTACACGCCTAGCCTTTGTTTCAGGTAAACAATTATATGTATCTGACTCTGACGGTCAGGGAACTCAAGTTGTTGCTTCTTCCAACTCCTCCATTATTTCACCAAAATGGTCTCCTGATGGACAAAAGCTTGCCTACGTGAGCTTTGAGAGTGGCAAACCTATTGTCTACGTGCAAGATCTAGCCAGTGGTAACCGTACTATAGCGGCCAATTTCAAGGGGAATAATAGTGCACCAGCTTGGTCTTCTGATGGCTCACAAATGGCAGTAGCACTTAGTAAGAGCGGCTTATCGAATATTTTTATTATTAATGCAGCTGGTGGAGACAGTGCTCGTCAAATAACCAGTTCTTCTGAAATTGATACTGAACCCTACTTTTTCCCTAACGGTAGCGGTATTATTTTTACTAGCGACCGTAGTGGCAGTCCACAGATTTACCGTAGTGGCTTAGGCGGTGGCAACGCCAGCAGAATCACTTTTAACGGGTCACAAAACGTATCCGGCTCGATTTCCCCTGATGGTTTGCAGTTGGTAAATGCTAGCCTCAGAGGTGGCGCTTACTCTATCGCCCTAACTAACCTAGGCGGTGGCGGTGATCAGCTACTTACTCAAGGCCCAAACGATCTGTCACCTAGCTTTTCTGCCAATGGCATGCAAGTGCTTTACGTCAGTGGCTCTAACCTAGCGCTAGTCAATGTAGACGGTACTAATCAACAAATTATCCCGACTACTTCCGGCGGCATTAGCAGCGCAGCATGGGGACCATTTATAGACTAAAAGCAACATTCATAGCCTCAGTGAAGTAGACAAACAGCAATTATATTGAAATGTTTAGATTTTCTTTCACTGAGAAGCAAAATGTTGCAGGTTTTATTTCACGAAATGCTTTAAACCTGTTATATTCTTAAGTTAAGAGGTAGTGCGCTCTCTGTTGCATAGTCTAGCTTTAGTGGACACAGTTTACTTACTATCAATTAGACGATATAGCGAACTGTCTTCAAGCTTTGCAACCTATGCTAACTTGCAAAATAACACTTTAAATTAATCATGAAAGAGGAGTTTTCCCATGAAATCTCGCATCGTAAAAACATTTGCTATTGCTGCTCTAGCAACTACATTAGCAGCGTGTAGCTCTACTAAAACAACTACTGACACGAGTTCAACTGGCTCTCAGACAGTAGTAATGGATCCATTTAATCCTAATAGCCCATTAGCACAGCAACGTTCTGTATTTTTCGGTTTTGACCAATACAATGTCGAAGAGCAATACTTACCTTTAATACAAATGCACGCTCAGTACCTAGCAGCTAATGGTCAACAGCGTGTCCGCATTGAGGGCAACACTGACGCACGCGGCTCTGCTGAATACAACTTAGCATTAGGTCAACGTCGTTCAGTTGCTGTAGCTCAGCAACTAGTTAACCGTGGCGTTAACGGCGCTCAGATCGAGGCTGTTAGCTTCGGCAAAGAGCGTCCTGTTGCTCAAGGCACATCTGAAGCAGATTATGCTGAAAACCGTCGTGCGGACATTAACTACATCCGCTAGTACCTAAAAGCATCCTGTAGTCATCTTAATGATGTTGCAATAATGCCGCAGCTTTTTAGTTGTGGCATTATTTTTGCAACAAACAGCAACATGTGTTGCTGCAAAAAATACGCTCTTTCTGCTAGGATATACCTTAGTCTTAATACTGAGCTTATAATCTATTTTGCGATACAAAACAATAAACCACCAAGGAATGTCAAGTATGTTAAAACGTCAACTATCCTTATTAGTTTGTAGTACTGCCCTTTTAGGAGTCGGTTTTACCACTCCAGCCATGGCCTTTGAAGATGAAGATGCAAGACGCGCTATCTTAGAGCTACGCTCACAACTTAAAATGGCTGGTTTATCGCGCTTAGAACTATCTAATCAAATTCAAGCTCTACAAAAAGAGGTTGTTCAATTGCGCGGTCAGTTAGAGAGCATAAGTCACTCCGCTACACAGGCCTCAGCCGAGCAGGATTACTATGACTTCGGTCCTAATCCACAGGTAGGCGATCCTAGTGAACAGCGTGACTATGATTATGCCATCAACCTATTCCGTCAGGGCGACTACGAAACTGCCGCACAGGCACTTAATAGCTTCGCCAATGCCCATCCCAATAGCGTGTTAACACCAGGAGCCCGTTTCTACGAAGGCAGTAGTTACTATGCTACGCGTGATTTTCAGGGAGCTATCAACCGTTTAGAAAACATGGTCAGTACTTATTCTCAAGACCCCCAGGCCGGCGATGCCTTATTAGTGGTTGCTGGAAGTAAGCTCGAGCTAAATGATATTGATGGTTCTAAACAAACCTTAGAGCGTGTTATTAACCAATACCCTAACTCTCCTGCTGCAGATACTGCCCAAGAACGTTTAAAAATGTACTAAGTTTATATTCACGTGTCACCACTCAAAAAAGAAAACATTAACGGCCTGACTCAAGCCTTTATTGATGAGGGCGAGGGCCAGGCTCTCTTATTAGTCCACGGTTCGCTTTGTGACCATCGTTATTGGCGTTGGCAAGAAGAAACTCTTGCCACTAAGTGCCGTCTCATTATCCCCAGCCTACGACATTATTGGCCCATCACAGAGCCTGAGTCTGAGGGCTTTAGTGCAGAGCAGCACGCTGCTGACTTACTAGCTTTACTTAATCATTTAGATATTAAAAAGGCGCACATTCTAGGTCATTCACGAGGTGCTGCTGTCGCCGTTCGCATGGCACAACAAGCGCCAGAAGCAATAGCCTCGTTAATTCTTGCCGATCCAGGTTTACGCAATCCAGATGAGCTTGAAGCGAGTATTTACGCTAAGGCTTACGCGCTCACTATGATTGTTTCCGGTGCGCTTGATGATGGTTTAGAAATCTTTATAGACTCGGTCAGCGGTAATGGGACTTGGCAAAAGATGGTGCCTTGGTTTAAGCACATGGTACGCGAGAATGCTGAGACCTTAATATTACAACAAAATGAGCCACCAGTACTATTTGAGCCAAATGAGTTAGCCTCACTGAGTCAATTTAAAATCAGCCTAATTGGTGGGGCTCAAAGCCCTGAGCCATTTCCCCATATTATCGAAGAGCTATCTAAATTATGGCCTGAAGCTACTGTACATATCCTAGAAAAAGCAACACACGGCATGAATCTTGCCATGCCACAGGCCTTTAATCAGATCGTCTTGGACCATATCGACGCCTGTCTCAGTCAAACGCCGATAAGCAATGGAATGACTTAGTCCTCAAATGAAAGCGAGTTAATTGGCTTAACCAGACATTCTGTACCAGCTACCTGCTCGCCTTCAAATTTAAATTGCAAGCTCACACTATCACCAACCACGACCTCATCTTCAGACACTACTGTTAGCATTACATGATTACCCTTTGGTTTAAAGCTAGCCGATTCACCAGCGCCAATCACTACCTTATCAACCATGGACATCTTACTGACACCATTAACCACGGTAGTTTCATGTAGCATCGTATCAGTGAAATCATCAGCACGCACACCAATTAAGGCTATCGCCTCAGATTTCGTATTTTTTATATCAAAATAAGCGGCAGAAGGACGAGAACCAGGCACCAAACGAACCCAACAACGCGAAAACTCCACGTCATTTAACGGCTTTTCATGACCTGTAAAACTTACTTGTGTGTGATGCTCGTGACTGTGGTTATGAGCATGCTCATGTGCATGCGCGGTAAAAGCCATAGCAGCTGCCGCCATGCCTGCTAAGATAACTCTAGTGCTTTTCACTTTCACTCTCCTCTAAAATTTAATTCAAGCTTTGATACTATATAGCATTCTAAATCGTAAAA
>CANROD010000043.1 GCA_947632105.1 uncultured Oligella sp.
CTAATCAGCTCCTTACTGACAATGCCATTTATTTTTGTGATGGGTTTATTTGGCCTTGCCTTTGTTGCTTGGTACCCCGATGGCGACAGTTCCATTGCCTTATTCACCGTCGTCATGCCGGCTTTGCCATTATGGTTTGTCGTGTTATTATTTCCCTTAGGTTTAGCCTTGGTAATGAGTAGCGCTGACACCGCCATTAGTGCTGTGAGCAGTCTTATTGCGGTCGATGCTGAGCGTTTATTTCCGCAGCTAACTAACCGGCAATTAATGCGCCTGTCGCGTTATTTTATCGTGTTATTAGCGCTTCCTGTTTGGTATGTTTCGGCTAAAAGCTTCAGTGTCTTATATTTATTTTTATTGGCTGATTTACTGTGTTCAGCAATGGCTTTTCCGGTCTTTTACGGTCTATACAGCCGCCGCATTACCGGTACGCAAGCAACCTTAAGTACCAGCGTTGGCTTGGTGATGGGGCTATTTTTATTCCCCACGCCTGATGGTCCAATGGATTATTTATTAGAATCATTTTTAGTCGCCGCGCTAGTACCTGCAGTATTGTGTTTGCTTACGGAGCGTTTTACGCCTAAATCACAGCTTTTTGATTTTGCGAGATTTGGTGCTATTAAATCGATTGATCGACGTTGAGGGAAATTTGTATCGCAGAGAAGGTAAAGTATTTTTGTAATAACGACTCTCCCCTCGTCTCTGCTCATCTCTGCCCATGGATTCACTATTTCGGGGGGCGACTTAGGGGGTAAGCATAGTTAATGCTAAAACATCAGGCTCCATGATAAACGGAAATTAAAGAAGATTTTTCTAAAATAGACACTAATTCATTTCATCACAAACCAAACAACAGCAGACAATAAAACACAACCAATTGATTTATATGATGATTCTTATTTCATCGCTAACCGAAGAAGAGGATCCTGCAAACAATTACACCGTCAAATCTACTACCCCACCACCGGATAGCAAGCCCCACCCCACAGCGTGTTTGGATTATCCATCATCGTTTCAATCAATAGCGGTACGAACTTATACAACAGACCCACACAATCCTTTAATTGCTGACGGTTTACCTGACTATTCCAAGTGGCGCCCCCATGGATGAGCTGATTACGGAGGGTGTAAAGACGGGAGAAGGTCACGCCAAGTAAAGTCGCTGTGTTACTGCAGCCTAGTGCAAATTGAGCGATTTTCTTCTCTTTGCGTAGTTGCTCTTGCCACTGCTCTTCGCTGATCTTGCCGCTCTGATGGTCCCAAAAGGCTTGAAGTAAATACTGATTGTCGAGCATAATTCTAATAGAACCACTAAACTCCTGCCAAACTAATTTATCAACGCTTTTTTCTTTATCGAGATAGCAGATTTTTTCTAAGAATTGCTTAAAGGCTTCTTGCTCACCAATACGTCTTGTTTCATCAATTTCTTGAGCATAAGCAGCGTTAAAAGATACCCACAAAAAAATAAAGCGCGCATCGTTATCTTCGGCCATTTCTGCACGTTTCAACCAACTCAAGGCTCGATGCACACGCAAAGCCAAACTTTCACTATAGTTGTGACGCTCGGCTCGTTGACGGGTTTTTAATACCTCAAAATACATACCTTATCCCTTCCTTGAATCCAATACTTAAGCATCTTGTTATATTAATCCACACTCAACTACTAAGGTAAAACTTCACGCCCAAAATAAAACAAGAGGACTGTTCATCACAGCCCTCTTGTTCAATTCCAGCGCACTACCCAAACAAACTACACCACCTTAACGCGGATACCTTTTAAACTATCAATTGTGCCCACCATGGTCTCACCAGGGTTTACGGCACCGACGCCTTCAGGCGTTCCGGTATAAATCAAATCGCCAGCGCGCAACTCCACGAACTCAGATAAGCGAGAGATGATCTCCGCATTTGACCAGATTAGTTCTCGAATATCCGACTGTTGTGCAGTATCACCGTTAACCTGCAGCTCAATAGTGCCACTATTGATAACACCCACTTCAGACTTAGGGCTAATCTCACCAATCACCGCTGCTTGGTCAAAGGCCTTACCCATTTCCCAAGGACGACCGCCTTTTTTAGCGTCATTTTGAAGGTCACGACGGGTCATATCCAAACCTACTGCAAAACCGTAAATATAGTCTTCCGCTTCATTAACCGAGATATTTTTACCGTTTTTACCAATCGCAATCACTAACTCTAATTCATAGTGAAAATTATTCGTTTTGCTAGGGTACGTAATGGTCGCCTCAGTGCCCTCAGTGGCAATAACCACTGACTCTTGATCATTAGCTTTACTAAAGAAAAAAGGCGGTTCTTTCTTAGGGTCAGAGCCCATTTCTAAGGCATGGTTTGCATAGTTACGACCCACACAGTAAATGCGGCGTACAGGGAACTTAGCATCTTCACTAACTACTGGTACAGCAACAACTTCAGCAACTTCTACGACGTATGACATAGTGCCTCCTTAAAGGAAATAATTGTTAAAAGTTTGTGCTTTACAGTGTATACCTACTAGGAAGATTAATCGTAATTAAACACAAATTCACTATTTTCTACAAAGATGTTAGTGATTAATTTCTAAGACTTTCTGCTTTGAGCGACTAACTAGTTTATTGGTGATAACAGAAATCTCAATCCCCAGAACCCCTATATCCTGGTCGTCAAAACTCACCTACCACTCACCACCCAACTTGGTAAAGCGTTCAATATCTCGGCGTTGACGCTTGGTCGGACGGCCACCACGCATATCATGTGCAGGCTCGGGAGCAAAACGTCGCAATTCGGCTCGTCGCTCACGCTCAGCAATACTCTCTGGGGTTTCTTCATAGAGTTGCTGAGCAACAGGTGCTGGACCACGCATCTGGCTCAATCCCTTGACCTCGACGGTCTTGTACTCGCGCGCGAATTTAATTAGAATCTTATCCCCGATCTTAACCTCACGGGCAGGTTTCACATTTTGACCATTAATCTGTACGCGGTCTTTGTTAATGTTATCAGCAGCTAAAGAACGGGTTTTAAAAAAACGTGCTGCCCACAACCACTTATCAATACGAACTTTTTCAGCTTCCATCAATACGAGCATCTCCTAAAATATTAAAACTACTGTTATATATTACAATATCAACGTGCCTAATGACCTGTTTCTCACTCATTTTCTATGCCTTTAGCCGAACTTCACAACCTAGATTTAAATGCGCCCTACTGCGATCATTGGCGCCCTCTGATTGAGCGGAGCTTGCCCGTACTCCACCAGAACGTCTCGGTAAGCACTTTATTAAATCAGTTAAAGCCAATAGGTTTTCCTAAGCACTTTGTGCTTCAAGAGGACTTACCGGAGGGTGAGGCCTATGAAAGTTTTATTTTTAAAACAAATGGCATTCCCACGCGTGATGGCCCACACGACTACTTTAATGCCCTTTGCTGGTTTTTATTTCCCCGATCTAAGATACAACTCAATCAGATTCAGGCGACACAAATTCAACGGGATGGGGTCTATAACCAACGCGGTCCGGTCCGTGACGCCATTACCATTATTGATGAAAATGGCCTTTTACTCGCTTGCTCAGACGAGCTTTGGCATGCTCTTACAACAAAAGACTGGCAACGAGCTTTTGTCGAGTTAAGAGATCATTGGCACGATAGCCAAACCGCGGTTTTTGGTCATGCTCTCATAGAAAAACTTCTCAATCCCTACAAAGCGATTTGTGCCCATGTGCTGCGTGTTCCACAGCAACAAAACAGCCGATTTGATTTAAAGGTCGTCGACAACTGGCTCAGCGAACAACTTAATGAAACACAACTGGCAACCAAGCCTTATATCCCTGTACCTATTTTTGGCATACCGGGATGGCATGTCGGTCAAAGTGACCCTGATTTTTATGAGGATAAGCAAGTTTTTAGACCCCCTCAAAGAAATCATCAAATTGCAACCTAAACTTAATCATATTGCACTAGAATAGCAGCAGTTTTAGCTACCAACTCAATTTAGAGTAATCAAGTTTTGGAGGCAGTACCCTATGAGTATTTGGGCCATTATCATTTCACTCTTATTGCTGATGTATCTCGCCTATCGAGGTATCTCAGTATTAATCCTTGCGCCCGTTTTAGCGACTTTAGCCGTTTTACTGTCAGGCGATATTCACTTAATGCTACCCATTTATACAGAAACCTTTATGGGAGCGTTGGGTGGTTATTTGATTAACTATTTTCCAATCTTCTTACTGGGTGCGATCTTCGGTCAGCTAATCGCCGACTCAGGCGCTGCCTCCAGTATCGCTCATTGGTTTACCAAGGTTTTAGGGCCTAAGCATGCCATTTTAACTGTCGTCTTGGCATGCGCCGTACTCACCTATGGTGGAGTCTCTCTCTTTGTCGTAGCCTTCGCAATCTATCCTATCGCTAAGGTTATGTTCTATCAAGCAGCTATACCAAAGCGTCTAATTCCTGCAACGATCGCTTTAGGTGCTTTTACCTTTACCATGACCGCCCTGCCAGGCACACCGGCCATCCAAAATGCAATCCCTATTCCTTTTTATGGTACTAACGTCTTTGCCGCACCTGGACTAGGTATTCTTGCTTCCCTCATTATGTTTAGTTGTGGTTGGTTATGGCTAAATAGTCGCGTAAAAATAGCTCACAGAAATGGGGATTCCTACGGCGATCATAATGACGGTGTTGAGCATGAAAATATCAGTAGTGAAAATCAAATGCCTATCCTCCTAGCATTTTCACCATTAGTCCTAGTCATTGGTCTTAATGCTCTTTTTACCTATGGCATTTTCCCCAACATGGATTTTACTACCATCAATGAAGGATTCTCTGGACTTGACCCAAGTAGAAAAACCGGTTTATGGGCCATTATTATCTCGCTAGTCATCGCTTGCCTCTGGTTAATTGCTGTTGCCTGGCCACGCTGGCAACACCTTCAGCAAACGATTAATAAAGGTACGTTAGGCTCTATGCTGCCAGCCTTTAACACAGCATCTGAAGTAGGTTATGGTGCGGTCATTGCGAGTTTGGCAGGCTTTACCATTCTCAAAAACTTAGTTCTCAACGTGTCACCAAATAATCCACTTATTTCTGAGGCGGTCGCCATGACAACCCTAGCCGGTATTACCGGCTCTTCATCCGGTGGCTTGAGTATTGCACTACAAACGCTAGGGGCGGATTATCTACGCTTAGCAGTTGAAAACAATATCAGCCCTGAACTACTACACCGTGTGGCGGTCATCGCTGCTGGGGGCTTTGATACGCTACCGCATTGTGGTGCAATCATCACCCTACTATCGATTTGCGGCATGAATCACCGTCAGTCTTATCTGAATATCGCAGCGGTGACTATTATCGGTCCAATGATTGCACTAGTGGTCGTTATCACGCTTGGAACCATCTTCGGTTCCTTCTAAGGTCAATAAAAAATGGCTTATTGTGCAGCAATACACAATAAGCCATTTTAATTTTTAGCTAGCTAACACTAAATAATCTCAAAAGCGATTAATGATGTTCGCAACATATAAACCGCAATAAAGGCTAAAAGACCGGCAAATATCTTCTTAATACGACCAACAGGCCATTTATGAGCACAACTAGCACCGACTGGTGCCATCAGCATACTGGTAGAAATCAGCACGAGTAGCGCAGGCCAATAGACATAGCCAAGCATACCAGGCTGTAAACCTATCTCTCTAATTCCCGAGAAAATAAAGCCAACACTATTAGCAATTGCAATTGGAAAGCCCAACGCTGCTGAGGTACTTACCGCCTTGCGGATATCGATATTACACCACACCAAAAAAGGTACGGTTAGGAAGCCACCGCCAGCGCCGACTAGACCAGAAATAAAACCGATCAGACCACCCATCGCTGATGTTCCTAAAAAACCAGGCAATTGACGAGAAGGCTTGGGCTTTTTATTGCTCGCCATATTGTAAGAAGAATAGGCTACAAAAATGGCAAAAATCAGCGCTAACCAAGCGGTGTTAATAAAGGAGAAGACCACCCCACCTGATAACAGGCCGCCGACAATCACGCCTGGCACCAAGGCTCCTACAACCGGCCATAATATCCCACCCCGTTTATGATGCGCTCGCATACTAGATAAAGAGGTAAAACAAATCATCGCCATGGAGGTCGCAACACAGGCATGTACCACCAACTCCATAGGCATCCCCTTCCATATAAACAACATGGTTAGGAAGGGCACTAAAATCATACCGCCGCCAATACCTAAGAGACCCGCTAAAAAGCCACCCATAGCACCTAGCATTAATAAGCAAATAGCTAGGCCAACGTCAAAACTGATCATTTTTTAACCTTTAATTGTCAATAGACGAAAAAACTACTTCAAATTACCGGATAAAAATTGCTGTAAACGCAAGCTCTTGGGATTGTCCAGTACCTCTGCCGGCGTACCCTGCTCTTCTACTAGGCCCTGATGTAAGAACACCACCTGAGTCGCGATATGACGAGCAAAACCCATTTCATGAGTCACCACAATCATGGTACGACCCTCTTCTGCTAACTGCTGCATCACTTTCAGTACCTCACCCACTAGCTCAGGGTCAAGTGCCGAGGTCGGCTCATCGAACAACATAACCTCAGGCTCCATCGCTAAGGCACGAGCAATCGCCACACGCTGCTGTTGACCACCTGAAAGCTGTGAAGGATACTTAGTCTCAGCCTCAAGCGGTAGACCCACCTTTTTCAAATAAGTACGGGCACGCTCAATCGCCTCTTCCTTTTTAACCCCTAAGACATGAACCGGTGCTTGGATCACATTATCCAAAACCGTCATATGAGCCCACAGGTTAAAGTGTTGGAACACCATAGTTAACTTAGTACGAAATTTTTGTAGTACTTTTTTATCACTGACCTGTAAATAGCCTTTTTTATTTTTCTCTAAAGGTAAAGCAGTGCCATTAAGGATGATTTTGCCCTCATTCGGTTGCTCTAAAAAGTTAATACAGCGCAGAAAAGTACTTTTACCGGAACCACTGGAACCGATCAGAGCAATAACGTCGCCGGCCTTGGCCTGTAGGGTTACACCCTTTAACACTTCGTGATCACCGTAAGACTTATGAATATCCAGAACTTCTAATTTATACATTGTTAACTACCTGTTTATCATTTTTTGAGCTCACCACAAGATACGCTAAAGCCCGTTTCTCTACTTTTCTAAATAAGGCCACAATCACAAAAGCCACCACCATATAAATTAAGGCAGCAATACCATAAGCGATAAGGGCTTGATAAGTCGCTGCATACGCATCACGCGCCACCTTCAAAATATCAGGTACCGTCGCCGCAAAAGCTAAGGAGGTCGTATGCAACATTAAGATCACTTCATTGCTATAGGCTGGTAAAGAACGTCGCAACATCGATGGCAGAATAATACGTGTATAAATCTGCCATTTACTCATACCATAGGCCTTCGCTGCTTCAATCTCACCCTTGTTAGTCGTACGAATATAACCGGCAAACATCTCGGTCGTATACGCTGTCGTATTAAGCGTCAAGGCTAAAATCACACAGTAATAGCCATTAATAAAAAAGTGACGTAAAAGCGGTGTATCCTGCACAAACTCAAGGCTCATCAAACCGCTATAAATGAGGAGTAGCTGTATATAAAACGGCGTTCCCCTAAAAATATAGGTAAAAAACCAAATTGGCCCTTTTATCAATCGATTCTTTGAAACACGACCCACTGCTAAAAGCATTGACAACACAAAGCCAAACAGCAGCGACAACACCAAAATCCATAAAGTAACGGCAAGTCCAGAGAATTCAAAGCCATCCCAGAACAAATAGGCTTGCCAATAATCCTGCCAAATATCTAAAAATCTATCCATCGCCACTTAATCCAATTCAAATTTAGCAGCACCCACTGAATAACGTCGCTCTAAAACCCACAGAACAATGTTAGATAAAGAAGTTAGCACTAAATAAATTAATCCAGCAATTAGGATAAATTTGAACATATCGCCTGTCGCTCGACCTGCGTCCTGACTGGCTTTCACCAAGTCACTCAGGCCAATAATAGAGACTAGCGCTGTCGCTTTGAGAACGACCAACCAATTGTTGCCAATACCCGGAATGGCATAACGCATCATTTGGGGAAATAAGATATGACGAAAAATCTGTCCTGACGTCATACCATAGGCCATACCGGCTTCTAGTTGCCCTCTAGGTACCGCTAAAAAAGCGCCCCTAAAAGTCTCCGTAAAATACGCCCCATAAATCATGCCGATCACAACCACACCAGCCCAAAAGGGGTCAATTTGAATCACTCGCCAACCGAGTGCATCTGTGACCTGATTAAGGCCCATCTGAATACTAAAAAACAGCAATAGCATCAGCACCAAATCAGGTACAGAACGAATAATGGTAGTGTACAGGGTCGCGATGCCACGTAGCAAAGTACCACCAAAAAGCTTGGCACTAGCGCCCAGTAAACCTAAAACAAAGGACAATAAAACAGACAAAAGGGCTAACTGAATAGTAGCCCAAGTGCCTTCTTTAATGAGTTCCCAATAACCGTCTAAGAACACGATATTTTCAATATAAAAGATTATTTAACAACAGAGATCTCGCCTTCTTGGAAATACTTCTCTGCAAACTGTTCAATTAAGCCCTCATCCTTAAGCGCTTGAATCGCACCATTGATTTTAGCTTTTAACTCCTCATCACCTTGACGTAAACCAATCGCAATTTCGTTATTCATAATTGGATCGTTAACAATAGGCTCACCGACAAAGGCAAAGCCCTCACCATCCGGTGTACCTAATAAACCTTCAACCGCATTAGGAGATTCAAATAAAATCGCATCAACACGGCCAACTTTTAAATCACTAATCGTTTGCGTCTGATCCATATAGGCCACCACTCTGACACCAGAGCGTCTATCCCAACGTTGGCGCGCATAGCTTTCTTGTACTGACCCCTGTAACACACCCACGGTTTTGCCCTTGAGCGACTCATCACTACCATCAATTTCACTATCCTTAGAGGCCACTAATTGACTAGTTACTGCATAAAGAGAATCAGTAAAATCAATCGTCTTTTTACGCTCCTCAGTAACCGTCATTGCAGAATGAGCTAAATCAAACTTACGCGCTAGTAACCCAGGAATTAAACTGTCAAATGGCTGCTCAACCCAGACACACGTCATATCTAGCTTTTCACAGATCGCATTACCAATATCAATATCAAAACCAGCTAATTCTCCGCTGGGTAATTTATACTCAAATGGCGCATAAGCAGCCTCAGCACCAATACGCAATTCAGCTTTATCTTGAGCTGATACCGCAAAAGTGCTTAGACCTAAAATAAAGGCAGCAACTAGTGGCGTTAGTTTTTTCATGATTTTTCTCCGCTCGGATATTTTTAGTTATTAATGATTATTAAAAATTAAAGACTTGAATTTTACTGATTTAATCGCAAAATTAATAGAACATAGCCTAAACCCTTGATGTTACATCAATTTACGTATGGCGTTTATAAAAAATGATTAAGTTAGAGCAATGTAAAATATATTCTTTGCCATATTTGCATCAGACGTTTTTTAGGAGCTAAACATGCAACAAAGCGAGTTTAACCACGTTTCCACTTTTAAAAAGATGAGTAATATCGCTCTCAAAGCGGGCCAAACGACAATTGAAAAAGCCTTGCAGCTTTATTATGCAGCTCATCACCCTGATACACCGGCATGGGCTCGGCGTGTTATCTATGGCGCGCTGGCCTATTTAGTACTATCTGTTGACGCCATTCCTGATTTTTTACCGGCACTTGGGTTTACGGATGACTTAGCTGTTATTACCTCAGCCTTGACCGCTATCGCAGCCTACATCACACCGGAGATTAAGGCAAAATCCACTGCCAAGGTCGAACAATGGTTCAACAAAAGTTAATCTACTGACAAAGTGTGAAATAATATCACATTTAGACACACCAAAACCCTGAACTTGATTTCAAGCTTTATACCAAACACATGACTAAATTCACCGAGCTTTGGCAAACAGAGGCTATACGTTTAAAAGAGCACCACCATGGTACTATGGATGACTCTGCCTATATTTACGCCCTACGTGCTCAACAACTTAGTCCCAAACAAAAGGTGATTAGCCGTGCTCAGCGCCTAGCTAGCGCCTCAGGTCTTACACAAGATATTAGTAATTACCGTAGTTTAGCTAAATATGCTTTATTTCTACTACTCGTTTTGTCCGTCTTTTCCGGTATTGGTTTAGCTTATGCCGCGCTTGGCAGCCGTAGCTCAGAAGTTAACTTACTTAGCGCATGGGTCGCAATATTAGGCCTGCATGCCCTAAGCTTTACGATTTGGTTAGTGTATTTATTTGTTCCCAAACGCAATGACAAAGACTATCCATTGCTAGGTAAATTATGGTTATGGATTACTAAAAAGTTATCTCGAGGCCCTAACGCCTCCCTCGTTCCTAATGCGTTATTCAGCCTAACCCGTCAACAACGCTCAACCTCTTGGCTTTTATCAACCATCAGCCATGCACTATGGCTCACCGTTTTAGTTTCTGCTTTAGCGACTGTATTTTTCTTACTGTCGACGCGGCGCTATACCTTTGTCTGGGAAACCACCATTCTCTCTGCGGAGAGCCTAGAGAACATCGCTTATATCTTGGGCTTAATCCCCTCGTGGCTGGGTTTTCCTATGCCAGAAGTGAATCAGCTTCTAACGGTGGGTGCCACTGACAATCTCGCACTCCATGCGTTGTGGTCAAGCTGGTTGGTTGGTCAAATTATTATTTTTGGCATTTTATTACGTTTAATCGCCTTTATTATTTGCTTGGCAATTAGTCGTTTTCGTTTGGCGCGCTGCCAACTTGATATAAATACTGCGGCTTACGCCTCCTTACTGGCCCGCTTAGAGCCCATCGCTATCAATATTGGTGTTGATTCTCCAGCGCCTGAGCTAACAGCACCCGCCTTGGAAAAAGCCTCTCTTGATTTATCCGGCAAGGGCACGCTTATTGTTGGTATTGAATTAGACCCTGATGAAAAATGGCCCATCGTTGATAGTAACAATAATGAGCGTCTTATTGATGGCGGCAATATTGAGAGCCGTGAGCAACGCCATCAACTCCTAAGTGAGCTTGGCCAACGCAGTGATCCTTTACAACAAATTCTCTTTATTTGTGACGCTGAGCAAACTCCAGATCGCAGCCATTTAAATTTAATGCAGACCATTGCTCACTTCGGACAAAAGCATTTTATTCTTCTAATCAATCGCCATAATCCCGACCGCGATCAAAGTAAGCTCTGGCTCAAGTCACTGACTGATTCCGGCGTGGAACGAGAAGCTGTTTTTATGGACCAAGAAGCAGCTTATAATATGCTTGATATCTAAAGCACAGAGACTATGAAACAAATCAAGCAGCGCTTTTTACCCCAAGATGATTACCTTAAGCTAGCCGTGGTCGGTCATACCAACACCGGTAAGACATCGCTTTTACGCACACTTTTACATGATGCCGATTTTGGTGAGGTAGCAAACGCCCCTGCTACTACACGCCATGTAGAGGGTGCTATGCTGCGCATTGAGCATCTTAAACTACAATGGTTTGATACCCCGGGCATTGAGGATAGTATTGCTTTGTTGGATTATTTGGATCAATTACAACAACAAAGCAGTATGCGGCTTGATGGTCCGGCCATCATCGAACGTTTTTTAGATAGCCCCGAGAGTCAGCAACGTTTTGAACAGGAAGCGCGCGTATTGCGTCAACTCCTCGCCTGTGATGCTGGTTTATACGTAGTCGATGTACGCGAGCCAGTACGCTCTAAGCACCGCGATGAGTTAACAATCTTAGCGCGCTGCGGTTGTCCCCTCATTCCAGTTTTAAACTTTTTACACCACCCAGACAATTACAGCGACGATTGGAAAAACACCCTCTCACGCTTAGGTCTGCATTTAATAATTGAGTTTGACACCGTTGCTCCGGCCATCGATGGCGAACAGCAACT
>CANROD010000044.1 GCA_947632105.1 uncultured Oligella sp.
TATGAGTTAGATCGTCTGCAGCGTGGTAGTTTTATTCATGCCTCATTAGAACGTTTTTGGAATGAGGTGCGTGCTCAATCCACCCTCAATTCCATGAGTGATGATGAGCTAAAAGACAAAATCTCAGAGGTTGTTGATGCCTCTGCGCGTAGTGAGTTGCTCTTTGATTCAGCGGCTTTATTAGCGTTAGAAAAGGACTTTGCGAAAAGTCAGCTGTTTCATTTTCTAAAATTAGAGCAGAGTCGAGAATTAGCCTTTACGGTTGCTGAGGTCGAGAAAAGTGCCGAGATTGCACTTTCTAAAATTAAGATACGAGTAAAAATTGATCGTGTGGATTTTCTTCAAAATGAAAGTTATCTCTACTTAGACTATAAGACCGGTACTTTACCCAGCTATAAAAAGAATTGGTATAGGGAGCGACCGATTGATTTGCAACTACCTTTATATGCCGCTTATGGTGAGCATCCCATCAACGATATTGGAGGGGTAGGTTTTGGTGGTCTAAAGCCTAAGGATATGGGCTTTGCTGGCGTTGGTTCGGTTAGCTGGTCATATCCAGGTAATTCCAAGGTTGAGGAAAAAACAGAGTCTGACTTTGCACAGCAATTAAGCGTTTGGAAGGGGGTGCTAATGGATTTGGCCGATGAGATTGCGCATGGTTATGCAGCTAATAGCTATATCGATAAAAAGGATATGCAATATTGTGAGGTCTTGCCTTTCTTGCGCTTAGGTCAGGTCTTTGAAGAAGAGGAGAATGGTAATGACTAAAGTACCTTCTGATTTAGTCCAACGTAAACAGGCCTTAGCTCCTAATCGCTCATTTTTAGTCCAAGCACCGGCTGGTTCAGGGAAAACGGAGTTGGTGACTGACCGTATTCTCTCACTGTTAGCGATTGTCGAACAGCCTGAGCAGGTCTTGGCGATTACTTTTACCCGTAAAGCGGCAGGTGAAATGCGTAACCGTGTCCTTGAAAAGCTAAGCGCCGGGCTTCAGCCCAAGCCGCTTGAAGATTATAAGGTTGCTAGTTGGGAATTAGCGCAAAAGGTCTTGCAGCGTAATCAAGAAAAAGAATGGCATTTATTGGAGTATCCAAGCCGTTTACGCATTATGACCTTTGACTCACTGAGCGCAGGCTTGGTGCGGACCATGCCGTGGTCATCACAGACGGGTGGTAGCTTGGAGATTTCTGAAGCGCATCGACGCCAGTATCATGAGGCGGCTTTTTTGACTATCCGTCAGATCGATACATTACCGGCTCTACAGGTGGTTCTCAATCACTTAAATGTGGATTTAGTGCACTTAGAGGCCTCCATCGTGCAGATGCTGGAGGTCCGCGATCAGTGGCAAGAGGCGCTTAGTGATCCGGTTAAGACTATCTACAGCATGGTACAGACGTTTGAGTTTTTTGTAGCGACGCAGCTGCAAAAAGTGATTGATAATCTGCCACTTGGCTTTGCTTCTGACTATATTCCTTATTTAGTGCAATGGGCACAGGATTGGCCGGATTTGGTAAGCCTCAGGGATGTAGATATTAACCCCCTGACCACCGAGGTTGATGATTTAATCCGCTGGCAAGCCGTAGCGGAATCGCTATTAACTGCTAACGATACGATTAGAAAAAGTCTTACTAAAAACCATGGCGTACCGGCGGGCGCACCATTTAAAAAAGGGCTGATGGATTTTCTAAAAAACACTGATTTTTCAGAAGAGTTTTTGCAAGCCATCGTGACGGTGAGAAGTTTGCCGACTAAGTTATTATCTGATGATCAGATTGAGCTTTATAAAAACTTATCCGAGGTCTTAAATAGTGCCTTAGAGAATTTGCATAAAGTCTATGTTAATGACGGAGCCGTTGATTTTACTGAGGTTGCACTGAGTGCATTAAATGGTTTAGGTAGTGCTGATGATCCAGCTGATTTGTTATTGGCCTTGGACGCGCGTATTCAGCATTTATTAGTGGATGAGTTTCAGGATACTAGTCAAATACAAATTGATTTACTGGCTTTGTTAACCTCCGGTTGGTTACCTGATGATGGTCGTACTGTATTTTTAGTAGGCGATCCGATGCAGTCTATTTATCGTTTTAGAAAGGCTGAAGTCGGGCTGTTTATTAAAGTAGCTGAAGAGCAGCGATTGAATCATGTACCTATAGAGGTGCTCAATTTACGTGAGAACTTTCGCTCTGTCGAAGGCGTGGTAGCCTGGAATAACAGGATTTATGAGGAGACTTTTCCTGCAACTTATGATGCTGAGTTTGGTGCTGTTCCTTATGAGAAATCAGTTTCTTTTAATGGTGCAGGCAGTCTAGAACCGGTTAAGCATTATCCTTTTTACTATTCAAATCAGGAGATTAAAGGTATAGATTCCAAGTCTACCGCCCTTGATGTTTCTGAAGAAAAAGTAGTTCAGGTGGTTAAGGAAGCTTTGGAGCGCCATAAAGACAAAGAAAAACCGATAGCGATTTTAGTAAAAAGTCGTCGCGCCTTAGGCGGCTTAAATGAGCGTTTATTGCAGGCAAATATTCCAGTGCGCGCAGTCGATATGTTCCCACTGAGTGAACAGCCCTATGTGATTGATTTGTTGCAGATTATCCGTGCCTTAACTCATCGCTATGATCGGGTGGCGTGGTTGTCATTATTCCGCTCACCTTTGTGTGGACTGACTTTAACTACTTTGCATAGGATTTTTGGTGATAAAAATGAAGCCAATGTCCTGCAGCAAATTCGTGATGCTTTAAGTGATGAGGCCTTGGTAGTGCAGATTGGTGCTGAGCAGTTCACACGATTTAAGCATTTAAGTGAGATTATGCTTAATAGTAATGCTGAGCAGCAGGGCTTAAGCTTTACGATGCGAGTAAGCATGATTTGGCAGCAGCTTGGTGGTCCTTTGCTATATGCCAAAGAGTCAGAGCATGCCGACATTGAGGCAGTGTTTAAGCAGTTGGATAAGTTGGCACCTTATGGTACGCCGGATTTAGAGGTACTTGAACAGCATGTGTCTGAGCTTTATGCTGAGAGTGTAACGGCAGGGGCGGCAGTCGAGATTATGACAATTCATAGGGCTAAAGGACTGCAGTTTGAAGAGGTTGTTTTATACGGTTTACATGGTTCTTCAGTAAATCGGGATGACATGCTGTTGCGTCTTGAGCCTTATGAGTATGAGTTTAATGGTGGAAAGGTGCCCGGCGTGTTATTAAGCACTGCCCAGTCTAAGCAGCATGGTGCAGAGGAAGATGCGATGACTAAGTTGCTCAAAGCACGTGAAGCTTATCGTGAGCAATTAGAGGAAAGCCGTCTGCTCTATGTGGCAACCACACGTCCTTGTCAGTGTTTGCATTTGTTTTATCTAATGGCGTTGAGTGAAAAAGAGGGTGTATTAGAGGTACGTAAACCGAGCAAAAATCAGTTTTTTGCAAAGATTCAGCAAGCCTTGGAATTAAATATTGACGTAATTAAGCAGTCTTTGCCTAATTACGTCGATTCTCATAATGAGGGGGTAGAGTCCAGTTATGCTCAAGAAGGGCAGCCATACCAGATGAAGATCGGTTCTGAGCAAGTAAACGCGACCCTATCCTTAGGAGACTTTGTGCGCTTTAAGCAAAAAACGATTGAACAGCTACAAGCGGATTATGGTTCACATCGGGAGTTGGCGCAGAAACTACTGGCTGAAGCAGGTAATCCGAGTGGAGCTTGGCAGTTTTCTGATGAGGATGAAGCTATTTTAGGAACTGTGGCTCATAGCTGGCTACAAATGATGGGCGTTGATCAATTAGTAGGATGGGATGGGCAGCGTCTATTGCAAGGTGAGCCTTTAATGCGGCACCAGTTAATCAGTGCTGGCTACAGTGAGGATAGTTTGGAAACGGCACTGGCTGAATTGCAGCAGCAGCTACTAAATAGTTTAAATAACCCAGAGTTGAGAGCGGTCTTAATAAATCCACAAGCGCACCATGAGTGGCCTTTGCATGATATGGATGGCAAGTTGTTGATTATGGATTTAGTAGTGCCTTATGAGGATTATTGGCATGTGATTGACTTTAAAAGCTCACGTCGTTGGCAGGATGAAAGCATCGAAGACTATCAAATCCGCATGTGCCGAGAGTATTTGCCACAGTTACGGAGCTACTGCGGTTACTTACAGGCGATTGATGGTAAAGCGGCTAAAGCCTCTTTATTCTTAATGGAAGAGGGTGTTTTTGTAGAAGTCATTTCATAAACTTGTTATACTAGCTTGCGGTGGGTCCCTTCGCATAGGTCCATGGTTAACTTGGTCAGGTCCGGAAGGAAGCAGCCACAGCCATTAAGACTTAGTGCCGAAGTCAGGCTCACCGCCTCATTATCACCTTCCACATGTTCTATGAATTATTTAGCCCTTGCCCGTAAGTGGCGTCCTCGTTCATTTCCGGAATTAGTTGGCCAAGATCATGTGGTCCGCGCACTCTCTAATGCGCTCGAAACTCAAAGAATTCATCATGCTTGGTTATTTACCGGTACGCGAGGCGTTGGTAAAACTACCTTAGCGCGTATTTTGGCCAAGTCACTTAATTGTGAGACTGGTATTACGGCCAATCCGTGTGGTCAATGCTCTGCTTGTTTAGAAATTGATCAAGGTCGTTTCGTTGACTATATCGAGGTTGATGCAGCATCTAGACGTGGTGTCGATGAGATTACACCTTTATTAGAGCAAGCTATTTATGCACCTTCACGCGGTCGTTTTAAGATTTATACGATTGATGAGGTGCATATGCTGACGACTCATGCCTTTAACGCGATGTTAAAGACATTGGAGGAGCCGCCGGCACATTTAAAGTTTATTTTAGCGACAACTGATCCGCAAAAAATACCGGTGACAGTACTATCGCGCTGTATTCAATACAATCTTAAGCAGATGGCTCCAGAGTCTGTGGTTGAGCACTTACAGCTTTTATTAGCGGAAGAGGCCGTAGAGTACGAGACTGCTGCATTGCAGTTAATCGCTCGTGGTGCTGCCGGATCCATGCGTGATGCCTTGTCTCTAACTGATCAGGCGATTGCTTTTAGTGGTAACCGTATCACTGTTGAGGCCATGCAGGATATGCTTGGCACCATCGATCAAAGTTATTTGGTTAATTTGTTAAGGGCCTTATTAGCTGGTGATGCCTCAAAGGTAGTCACGTTAGCTGATGCGATTGCTGAGCGTGGATTTTCATATGAGGGTGCATTGGCAGACTTGTCTATTGTGCTGTCTCGTATAGCCATGGAGCAAAGATTGCCGGGTACCCTTGATAGCGACGACCCGCTATTTGAGGATATGATGTCAGTCGCGCAGAGCGCCCATCAGGATATTTTGCAGCTCTTTTACAGTATTGCAGTGCATGGGCGTAAGGAATTAGCGCTAGCGCCGGATGAGTATTCTGGCTTTGTGATGATTTGTTTGCGTATGTTGGCTTTAGTCAACGCTCCGACAATTCAGCAAGAGTTAGACCAAAGGCATCAAGCTACTCAAACTTCTCCAGCATCTTCTGTTAGCGCTACTTCGGCGCCAAACGAAGAGCCTAAAAAAAAAGTTTCTAATGTAAAAAATAGTGGGGAAGAAGCTTCTGCATCAACATTGGAGCAGGAGCTGGAGTCGGTTGAGTTAGCGATTTCTCATGATTTGTCTGAACAGTCTGAAGCGTTAGTTGTGGAATCTGTTACTGTGCAGGAACCAGTAGCTCCTGTAGAACCAGTTGTCGCAACTGAGGTGGTGGAAGCAGCTACTAGTGAGCCAGCAGCGATGTCTGAGGACGACTGGGATCGCATTTACGGTAGTAATTTAAGCGATTATGATGGTGATATTGTTGACGAATCACTGCCTGATAACAGCTTGGAAATGAGTTGGGAGCCTAATGTAGTTGAGCATAAAAACAAAATCAGCTTGTCTGGCTTGAATCAAGAGCGCTGGATTGAACTCACTAAAAGCTTAGAGTTGTCTGGTTTAGCTGGTGAGTTGTTATTAAATAGTCAATGGCTAGCAACTGAAGGCAATACGATTCATTTAAAAATCTTCTTAAGAAATGTGGATGAGTTAGCGATTAAGTCGACACTAACAACCGCTTTAACTGAGTACTTTTCTCAAGTCGTTAAGTTGGATTTTGAGGTAGGTGAAACGGGTGATGCGACCGCGCGTGCGCAATTGATCAAGCAACAAAAAGAGCGTCAACGACAAGCTGAAGAGCTTGTTGCTAATGACCCCTATATCAAAAGCTTAGAAGAAAGTTTTGGAGCGATTGTGATTGATGGCTCAGTGCAAGTTCTCTCAAATCAATAGATACGATACAATACGAGTAGTTTTTAATTTTTAGGAAAACGTCAAATGATTATGAAAAATCAATTAGCTGGGCTGATGAAACAAGCTCAGAAAATGCAGGAAGATGTTAAAAAGGCGCAAGAAGCTTTGGCTGATATTGAGGTTGAAGGTGCTGCTGGCGGTGGTTTAGTTAAAGTGACAATGACTTGCCGCTTTGATGTGCGCCGTGTAGTTATCGATCCTTCATTGCTCGAAGATGACAAGGATATGTTAGAGGACTTAACGGCAGCAGCTTTCAATGACGCGTTGCGCAAAGCACAAGCCACCTCTGATGAGAAAATGGGTGCTGCTACAGCCGGTATGCCAATGCCTCCAGGTATGAAGTTTCCTTTCTAATCCATTCTAAATCATCTTTTAAGTCTTAAGATAGTTCATTGAATAAAGTCGATTCTAAAGCTACCCCTCAATTTGTAAACCCCCTAGAGGAGTTGGTTGACAGTTTGCGTCAACTTCCTGGGGTTGGAGAGCGTAGCGCTAGGCGGATGGCTTATCATTTGTTGCAATACGATCAACAGGGCGGGTTAAGGTTATCAGCGGCATTGCATAATGCTCTTACTGAGCTACGCCATTGTAAGCTTTGCAATTCCTTTACCTTGGATGAAGTTTGCGCGACTTGCAGTGACGAGTCGCGCGACCACTCTGTGCTTTGCGTCGTTGAGACTCCCATTGATCAAAATATGATTGAGGAAACTCGCAGTTATCGTGGCTTGTACTATGTTCTGATGGGCAAGTTACAACCTATACAAGGGGTAGGGGCCGCGAGCCTGAACTTACAGCGTCTGCTGGATAGGGCGCAGGATGGGCAGGTTAAGGAGGTAATTTTAGCGACTAACTATACGACCGAGGGTGAGACTACTGCTCATTATCTTGGTCAATTACTACGACCACATAATATTAAGGTAACGCGTATTGCCCGTGGCGTGCCAGCAGGTAGTGAGTTGGAGTATGTGGATGCAGGAACTATTGCATGGGCCTTGATGGAGCGTAAGGGCTAAGCTATTACATTTAGCCCCTATATCACTGCACAACGGCTCGTAGTGATTGAATTAGCGGGCCGACTTAATCAGTTGGTCTAGTTTAATTGCATCTATCACAAAGTTACGAATCCCTTCGGCTAACTTCTCCGTCGCCATCGCATCTTCGTTTAATAAAAATCTGAAGTTTGATTCATCAAGTGATAGCTCCTCAATATCCATTGATAGAGCATTTTTCTTATCTAAGACACAATTGAGTGTGTCATTATTCTCACTGAGTTGTTGCAATAATTCAGGGCTGATTGTCAATAAATCACTACCGCTTAGGGCTTGTATCTGACCAATGTTGCGGAAACTTGCACCCATAATTTCAGTTTGAATGCCAAATTTCTTGTAGTAGTTGAAGATAGTTGTCACAGACTTAACACCTGGGTCATTTAAGCCGGACTGCGCTGCCTCATCCCAAGTGGTACCAGCCTGTTTTTTATACCAATCATAAATACGGCCGACGAATGGTGAAATTAACGTTACACCAGCTTGGGCGCAAGCCACTGCTTGAGGTAGGCTGAACAATAAGGTGAGGTTGCAGTGAATACCTTCCTGCTCTAGTTGTTTGGCAGCCTCAATGCCTTCCCAAGTGGCCGCAATTTTAATTAAAACACGCTGTGGGTCTACACCAGCCGCTTTGTACAATTCAATTAGGTGACGGGCGCGAGCAACTGTTGCTGTGGTATCAAAGGAAAGGCGTGCATCTACTTCAGTAGATACGCGACCAGGTACGACCTCTAAGATTTTACGGCCAAATAAAACTAATAGATGATCTAGTAGCTTTTTAGTATTTGCCTCGGGATGCTTTTTAACGACCTCTTCAAGGAGAGGGCGATAGCGTTCATCTTGAGTTGCCTTTAAGATCAGAGAAGGATTGGTTGTAGCGTCAGTCGGTTGGAGTCTACTAATTGCTTCAAAGTCTCCGGTATCGGCAACAATAGTTGTGTATTTAGCTAAGCTTTCTAATTGATTTGTCATTAAACAACCTAAATTTTTTTAATTGAGTAAATTAGATGTGAGAATTAAAAATTATATGATGTATATGTTAAATTTTAGTTAAGTTACATTCAGCAAGAAAGAAATAAGAGTATGTAATATTTATGAACTTTTATTTACTTTATTTGACCAATAGTTGACCATCTATATTACTTGAAAAATCCCCAAAATCCTATCGATAAGTCACAACAGCTTAAGGGACAGTAATTGCTCCAATAGTGTTTATAGTATATGATGTGTGGAATGTAATTCAATGTAAGCAAATGTTAAGCTTTCCTTTATTAGTAATTTGTAATATATAAGATGTCGGTATCACTCTCTTTAAGAGGCTATTTTAGTTGAAAGGTTTTCTCTCTCTTCCTGTTTTATTGTTTAGCATTAGTTTATCACTGCTGTCTTCTGCAGCAGTGGCCTTTCCTAATGGCTATAATTTACTGGGTTTTTCTCAGGCTAAGCACGAGTTAGCTATCAATCCATGTGTAGATGATGGTGTTTTATTAGATCGGTTTGGTGCAAATTCGCTGAGTTATAGGGAGCATGAGCTTGCTAAGTGGCCTAATCAGTTATGTGAAAATCCTGACGTCGCTAGCAAGTTAGCGACGTGGAATTACTATTACACTTCATTGTTAGCCAATACTGAGCGTCCAGCCGTTTTTGCTACAGAGATTAATAAGTATTTAGAAACTCTTAGGGCATGCACCAATGTTGATTGTTTAAATAGACTATTACCGCGCATGACGGAGTGGGTCTATTTAAATATTGACCGTCTGCCTGTTTATTCTGATTCAGAGGCTGCCAGTCGTATCCAGGCTGTATTAGCTGGCGAACCTGTTGTTCATCCTGCCTTAGCCTTGCGTAATCTACCTGTGACTTTATCGGGTCTCTCGGAGGTGTGTAAGGGAGATGCGATGAATGGTCTGAACTATTTTACGGTTAATTTTGCTATTGAGGGTCGTCCTTTAGTGCTCGCTATGTGTAAGGAGCCTATAAATGAACAAGGAGTTTGGTTATTAGAGCGATTGGAACTTAGTGGTAATTCCGTTGTAGCACTTGATGGTGCAGGTTCGGGAGCGAGTGGATGGCGTGAGATTTTAGCTGAAAGAGGTAATGGTCGTCTTTATGTCTTAATCAATAGTCGGACTACTTATCCAACGCTGTATAGTCGTCGTTCTATAGGTGCTGGAGAGGAAATCGTGGTTTATGAATATCATATTGCTGCACAGCAATATGAGTGTAACGTTGTGTTAAATGTTGAGTATGATGCCTTAGGACGGTCGCATGCTTTCATGCAGTAACGTACTTACTTGTCAATAATCTAAATATATCACTAAATATATTACAAATGGTTAAGTGCTAGACAGATTTCCTATATAATAAACAGGTTTCACTAAGTTTTTATGTATGAGATTTTATGGCGCACTCTAGTAGCATTTTTGCTTATCAAAATGGTGTTGAGCCGGCAATTCTCGCTTTGGCTGATGGTACTGTATTTAGAGGCCGTTCAATCGGTGCAGCGGGCCACAGCACGGCAGAAATTGTTTTCAACACCTCCATGGCCGGTTATCAGGAAGTCATTACTGACCCAGGCTATACTCAACAAATTATCACCTTAACTTACCCACACATTGGCAATAGCGGCATTAACTCAGAGGATGGAGAGTCTGATAGAGTTCATGCCGCAGGTTTAGTCATTCGCAGCTGTCCAGAGCGATATTCTAATTTTCGTGCCGAGCAATCATTACCTGACTATTTAAAAGCTAATGGCATAGTAGGCATTAGTGATATTGATACGCGTAAGTTGACTCGTATCCTGCGTGATGGCGGCGCTCAATCGGCATGTATTATGGTTGGTGATGATGAGGCTAAAGCAATCGAACTAGCCCAAGCGCATGCTGGTCTCGAGGGGCAAGATCTAGCCAAGACTGTGACTCGCCAGTCAGTAGAAGAGTGGGAGCAGACCTCTTGGGAACTGTCTGATGGTTACGGTCGATTAACTGAGCCTGAGCACCACGTGGTGGTTTATGACTTTGGTGTTAAAAATAGCTTTTTACGTTTATTAGCAGATAGAAAGTGCCGCGTCACCGTGGTGCCTGCTGAAACCTCTGTTGAGAGTGTTTTAGCTTTGAATCCTGATGGTGTGTTTTTAAGTAATGGACCAGGGGACCCCTCTGCATGTGGCTATGCTATCGAAAATATTAAGCAGCTCTTAGCAACGCCCCTCCCAATTTTTGCGGTTGATCTGGGCTATCAAATCCTAGCGTTAGCGACGGGTGCTAAGACCTCTAAAATGAAGGTTGGAAACCACGGTGTTAACCATCCGGTCAAGGATCTGGAGAGTGGTCGTGTATTTATTACTGCACAAAATCACAACTATGTTGTTAATGTAGACAGTCTCCCAACTAATGTCCAGCCTACTCACATTTCATTATTTGATGGTAGTTTACAAGGTATTAAGTTAAGCGATCGTCCAGTATTTGGTTTTCAAGGTCATCCTGAAGCGACCACTGCGCCTAATGATAATGTGACCTTATTTGATCAATTCATTAATTTAATGGCGAAAAAGTAGAGAGCTATGCCTAAGCGTACAGATTTAAAAAG
>CANROD010000045.1 GCA_947632105.1 uncultured Oligella sp.
TCTACATAACTATTCATCATGCGACTCATCATAGGATTTTGCATTGACATCATCTCAGCCCAAGCCTCAGGCTTGAATTGAGTTTGATACAGCTCCTCAGATTGCTTACTTAACTGCTGCTGTATCTCAGTAAAAGCCTGCATATTGTGGTCAAGGTAATTACCCATGACTCCCTGCATTGCATGGCCATAAAACTGAATAATACGCTTGAGAGTGCTAGTGCTAAACATAGGGACACCACCACTCTCAAGGTCTAAAATAATTTGCAGTAAGATACTCCGCGTAATGTCTTCGCCAGTCTTTGCATCGACAACAGTAAAACACACCGAGGCGACTACTAACTCCCTAACATCAACTAATGTAATATACGAACTACTCGCAGTATCATATAGACGACGATTAGGGTACTTTTTAATTACACGTGAACTATCTCGCTGAACATCTGACATTATTTATCTACCAAACCACTAAAAAACACGGTACTATATTAGCCCATGTGGAGGCCACCGTTGACTGAGAAGTCAGCACCGGTTGAAAAACCTGAACAATCAGAAGCTAACCAAGCAACAATTGAAGCAATCTCTTCCGGCTCACCTAAGCGGCGGACTGGAATAGTGCCAACAATCTGCTCTAAAACCTCTGGACGAATAGCGCGTACCATATCAGTACCAATATAACCCGGAGAAACAGTATTAACAGTCACACCACGGCTAGCAACTTCCTGTGCTAAAGCCATTGTAAAACCATGAATACCTGCTTTGGCAGTAGAGTAGTTAGTCTGACCAAATTGACCTTTTTGACCATTAACAGAACTGATGTTAATGATACGCCCCCAACGCTGCTCATACATATGCTCAATGACTTGTTTAGTCACGTTGAACAAGCTATTAAGGTTAGTATCCATTACCGCTGACCAATCCTCAACTGACATTTTACGGAAAACACCATCACGAGTAATACCCGCATTGTTGACTAAAATATCAATAGGACCAACTTCTTCGCGAACTTTTTCAAAAGCAGTAACTGTTGACTCCCAATCAGCCACATTACCAGCTGATGCATGAAACTCATAGCCATCGGCTTTTTGCTCATCTAACCATTTTTGATAGTTACGTGTAGGGCCACAACCAGCAACCACCAAAAAACCATCATCCGCTAAACGACGGCAAATAGCCGTTCCGATACCACCCATACCACCTGTAACATAGGCAACTTTTTTTGCTGAGTTCATTAGTCACTCTCCTTTTTCGATTTGGTAACTACAGTTTTAATGTAAACCGTAAGACACGCACTTGTCTATCAGGTAAAACCTAGTATAAATAAATGGATATCTTACGGTATTTTGAAAAGTTTAAATTATATATATGTTGAGCTTAAACATTAAGCTAACAAATTAGTCTAGCGCTTTAACTTTGACATAGCGGCCTGGTGCCTCCTCAATAACAGGATACTGCCTGCTACCCATGTTTTTTCGAGCACGAATTTTTTTGCCCCCTTGCTGTTCTAACCACTCAGCCCATGTAGGCCACCAACTACCCGGTCTTTTTTCAGCCTCAGCTAACCAATCACCAGCACTTTGTGCGCGATTGATGTCTTCAGCTTGACTCTCATTAATCCAATAATTACGACGATTTTTGTGCGGTGGATTAATCACGCCTGCAATGTGGCCAGAAGCTCCTAAGACATAGCGAACAGAACCGGAAAGTAGCTTTGCCGATTCAAAACCACCCTCCCAGGGTACAATATGGTCTGCAATTGATGAGTAAACGAAGGCGGGCATATTAAGACGACCGAAATTAACCTTCTCGCCACACACCACTAAATGATCTGGTTTAGATAAATTGTTTTCCAAATAGGTATTGCGTAGGTACCAAGAATAGAAAGGCCCTGGTAAGTTAGTACTATCAGCATTCCAAAACAGAATATCAAATGCTGTTGGTGCTTCACCCTTAAAGTAGTGGCTAACTACATAGTTCCACACTAACTCATTAGGCCTTAACCAAGAAAAAGTAGTATTTAGCATATTGGCAGTAGCTAAACCCGTTTTACCTAGACGAACGTCATTTCTAGCCACCATGCCTTCATCAATAAAGACGTCCATCACGCCTGTATTGGTAAAGTCAAGGAAGGTAGTCAGTAAAGAGAGTGACTTAACATTGTCAATGCCACGCGCCTTTTGTACTGCGATGGCAGTTGATGACATCGTACCGCCAACGCAGAAAGCAGCTACATTAAGTTGCTCTTGACCGCTGATCACTTGCACCACTTCCATGGCTTTGATCACACCATCCTCGATATAATCATCCCAAGTTGCCTCTAAAATACCATCAGTATCGCCAGGCATCGGATTGCGCCAAGAGATCAAATACGTGTTATGACCCTGATCGATTAAGTACTTGACCATCGATGAGTCTTCTTGTAAGTCCATAATGTAGTATTTATTAATACACGGCGGCACGACTAGTAAAGGAGTCTCAAACACTTGCTCGACTGTCGGTTGATACTGAATTAATTGGAATAATTTATTTTCAAAAACGACAGAACCTTGAGTAGTCGCCACGTTTTCACCAATTTGGAAAGCAGTCTCATCAGTCTGCGTCATGCGTCCTTTACGCAGGTCAGTCAACCAATTCTGCATACCCTTTTGTAAAGACTCACCAGAAGTTTCTTGGAAAGCCTTAAGCGCTTCGGCATTAAGTGTAAAAAAGTTAGATGGTGCAATAGCGGATAACCACTGTTCGACAGAGAACTGCAAACGATTTTGTAACCTTGTAGGTAATCCTAGTTCTTCTGTCATTTTTTCTACTGTTTCTGATGATAGAACATATATATGGGCTAATAAATGCAATTGAGAATTTTCTACCCATGCCTCGTTACTAAAACGACGATCCTTAAGCGCTGGTAAATTACCCTCTTGATGAAGCCTAATTAACTCCTGATACTTGGTTACAAAATCTGTTTTTAACGTGTCCCAGTCGGCTGAGCTTGTAATCTCCTTCCACGAAGCAAGCCAAGGATTATTACTTACATCAAACTGCTGCATCATTCATCTCCATTCGGTATACAGTAGGCTTTTAGTTTACTAGCGCAAATTCTGTGATAGGTCGGTGTGCACTCACTAACCATCAACATTAAGCTAATGTTTCATTGTAATACAATTATGTTACATAATTATGCAAATTAACTGCCTAGGCAGCGAAATTTCTTATTCTTTAACATTATGTATAAGCTATTCAATCTACCAAACTACCATGCCTAATTCAAGCTACCTCTAATATTACTTAGTAATATAGATATCTAAACAAGGTAAGTCACTGTCGCTAAACGTCCCGTTACTGAATTACGCCGATAGGAATAAAACCAGTCATCAAGTGAATAGGTACAAAGTCCTGAAAAGTAGAGTGAGACCTCTTGAGTTACCATGCCTGAAGTCCTGAGATGAGATAATTTATGATTAGCTATGCCCACTAAATTTGCTAAATACTTATCAGAGTTGTCTTTTCTAACTGCAAAGAAATGCTCATAATCTGAATTAGACTCGATAAATGCTTCTCGGACCTCAGCACCAACCTCAAATGCCATTGCACTAATAGAAGGACCGATCCAAACATGACTAATAGCACCGGCATGCTTACTCAGCATCAGTTCAATCGTATTTTCAATGACTCCTAGTAATAAACTGCGCCAACCAGCATGAACTACCCCCAAGACCTTAGCATCAGCCCCTAGGAGCACAATTGGCATACAATCCGCCGTTTGTATCGTTAGCACACGACCTACCTTGCTGGTAACAGAAGCGTCCGCAATGGGTATTTGATCACCCTCTTGCCAATAATCCGCATCAAACACGGTATTACCATGAACCTGTGAAATCCACAATGGCTCTGCTGGTAGCCTATCAGCTAAATGTGCACGATTAGCTAAAACCAGACTCTCTTCTGCACCAGTTGATAAGCCCAGATTAAACCCTGCCTCGGTAAAAGCATCACTATCACCGGAGATAGACGTCGTGTCATTTCTACCACTTTTAGCTGTCGTGGTGAAATAATTCAACCCAGTAATCTGCGGCCCCCTAATGATAGGTAGCCCTTGGAGTTCATCATAAGCTGCAAAGGGTTTAGGGTAATGTTGCTGAATTGACATATGAATCCTCTCCAAGTACTAAAAACTATAACCAATCGATAGTATCAACGACGCTTTGCAGGTCCTCAGGCAAAGGCACTGTAAACTGCTGCTCACTACCACCAGCAGGGTCAATAAAAGACAGGCTCTGAGCATGTAACATTTGTCGGGTGACATCTACCCAAGTTGGGCCACCATAAATGCCATCGCCTATCAGTGGGTGGCCCAAACTACTTAAATGAACGCGAATCTGATGCGTCCTACCGGTTTCTAAACGACACTCGACCAAGCTGATGGGGTGACCTTGCCATTGACCTCTCGCCAAACAACGATAACGCGTACGAGCCTCCTTAGCAGCAATCGGTGCATCGGTAGACATTCTTACAGCGACTCGACGATCGCGCCCAATCGCCGCATCAATCAAGCCCTCATCATCAATATGTCCCTTGACTAAAGCGACATATTGACGACCCACAGAACGCTCTTGAAGCTGCCGCACCAAATGCGTTTGAGCAACCTCTGTACGAGCGATCATTAATAAACCAGAGGTATCCTTATCCAAACGATGCACAATACCTGCACGCGGTATCTGCGTTAACTCAGGAAAATGATATAGCAGCCCATTTAATAATGTACCATTCCAATTACCTGCCCCAGGATGGGTCACCATACCAGCTGCCTTATTAACGATAATGAAATGCTCAGTTGCTGCAACTATCTCTAAGTCGATCGCTTCAGCCTTAAAAGCACTTTGTTCTTGTGAAGCCTGCGGTTTCACCCAAATCCTATCACCTGCTCGGATCTGTTGGCGCACCTTAGTCTCTTGACCATTAACCTTAACCCAGCCTTCAGTTATCCAATGCTGTAAGCGACCTCGTGAGTGCTCGGGTAATAACATAGTCAAAACCTTATCCAAGCGCTCACTACTAAAGTCTAAAGGCATCTCAAAATTCAACTCATCTTGTTCTGATGAACTCTCATCAAACCCCTCTAATGATTGAATAAATTTATCGACCATATCACTCTCTTAAATATAAATTTTTTATACATTTTTTGATTAACGCAGAAATACTAATCACTTTGATTTTTGAACTATAATTAACAACTGTTGCTCTGCAATGTAAAAAGGCTGTTATCATTGTTCGTGTTTATCAGAATAATGCATAATATCACGCAAGCATTCTCATTTTAAATTGACCATATGCAGAAAAAAACCTTAAAGTCCTTAATACTACTTCTCGGCGTTAGCCTATTAGCAGCTTGTTCCAATACTCAAGACAAGGTTAACGACGAAACTATCGGTTGGACCGCGCCGCAGCTTTATGAGCATGCCCGCGAAAATGTACGCGCCAAAAACTGGAAAACAGCCAGTACTTATCTTCATACACTTAGTACTCGCTTTCCATATTCAGGCCACGCCCAACAGGCCATGATTGATGAGGCCTATGTGCTATGGCGTGATGATGAGCCGGAACGCTCTCTAGCCGTGATTGACCGTTTTAATCGCTTATACCCTAATCACCCACATGCAGACTACATGCTCTACCTCAAGGGCTTAATCACTTTCACACCGCCAAGCTCTTTTCTAAGCAGCTATACAGGTCAAGATCCAAGCGAACGTGATCCTAAGGGCTTACGCGAGTCATATGATGCTTTTAATCAATTAATAGAGCGTTTCCCAAACAGTCGCTATGCGGAGGACGCACAGCTACGTCTTAACTGGTTGGTTAATACAATTGCCGGTAACGAGGTTAATGTTGCTCAATACTATTATGAGCGTAATGCCTATGTAGCAGCAATTAACCGCGCCCAAGTGGTACTCCGCGACTTTACTGGAGTTAGTGCAACCGAACGCGCTTTATACATCATGATGAAATCATACGAAAAACTCAATTTGCATGATCAAGCGAGTGATGCTGAGCGTGTCTTTATGCAGAACTATCCGGACTCTGAGTACCTTACCAAAGGATTAAAAGGACACTCAAGTTGGACCGATATTTTCAAACTATCCAGTTGGTTAAACTAATACCACCCAGAGATACTTTGATTACTAAGGCTTAGTTTTTAACTAAGCCTTTATTCTTTCTTGTCAGCCAAATAAGTCAAAAACTGTAAAGCATCAGAAGACTCTCGTGTCCGATAGCAATCCGGCAAGCCCTTCCACAACCTTTTGCCATATCCTTTTTCAACTAAACGAACATCACCAATCACTAAAACACCAGCATCTTTTTCACTGCGTATAAGGCGTCCAGCACCCTGCTTTAACGTGATTGCTGCGTGAGGGATTTGGATTTCAAAAAATGGACTACCGCCTCGTTCCTCGCATTCTTTGATACGTGCATCAAGTACTGGGTCATCAGGTGACATAAAAGGAATTTTATCAATAGCTACTAAAGTCAATAAGTCACCTGGGAAATCCACACCCTCCCAAAAACTAGCGCTACCAACCAAAATAGCATTGCCTTCATCACGAAACTTATCCATCAGATAAGCACGCGAATTTTCACCCTGCTTAAGTAAAGGTCGATCAATATTTTCCGTATCTAAACGTTCTAACAATAGTTCAGTAAATTCATCTACTGCTTTTAAAGAGGTACAGAGAATAAGTACACCACCATGAGTCGCCTTGATAAGTGGTATTAATACATTAATAAACTCGTCGCGAAAGTTGAAAGCGTCCGGCAATGGCAATTTGGGTATCAACATAATCGTATTATCTTGATAATCAAACGGCGATTCCCAGACCCTTTCCTCAGCACCATATAAACCTAAATTATTTACAAAATGGTCAAAATTTCCATTCACTGAAAGCGTTGCCGACGTAAATACCCAAGCTTGCTCTGGATGCTTAAACTTGCCAAAATGACGCACACTCAACGGTGCTCGTTGTAATTGAAAGGAGTTGTGAGTCAGATTGATCCAGCAAACATAGGGAGTCTCCTTGAACTCAGCAACCGTTTGAACCTCTTCGTCCATCTCTTGAGCTACTAGTTCACTAAGACTATCTGCATGCGGTGATTGCTCTGCGTCGGTTTGAACTGTAGTATCGGCTTGCTCTGCCTCTTCAGGATTATCCTCTTCAGATCGCTGATGACTACGAGACCAGCGTACCAGACTATCGTAAAGCATCGCTCCCTCACGGGTCGAAATCTGCAAGTCCGGATGCTTATCCTGATATTTTAATAAAGCCTTAACGGCTAGTTGAATTGATTCCGTCAACTCATCAAAACGGCCCATCACTCGATCATAATTAGGTAGATTTTGTACCAAAGACTGCTGATTTTGCATCTCTTCGAGTGGCATTAATTGCAAACGAAACTCCATTAATGCAGCACTGACAGCTTGAATTAACTCCTCAATCTGCTTACTCACCCCTTTTAGCTGCACACGAACGGTGACTAAGCTACGGCGCTGCCAATCCATAATCTTCTGACCACTGATTTGTTCACCTAAAAAGCGCGTGGCATAGTCAGGCAATTGATGAGCCTCATCAAACACCACCGCATCGGCCGTCGGCAACAATTCAAAAACACCCTCTTGACGTAACGACATATCAGCTAAAAATAAGGCATGGTTAATCACCACGACATCTGCCTCTTGCGCCCTTGAGCGCGCTTTATTAGTGAAACACTCCTCAAAAAACTGACAATCAGAGCCTAGACAGTTTTCAGCAGTAGAAGTCACTCGATGCCAAATATCAGCATTTTCAGGTACCGCAGTGCAATCCGCCTTATCACCAGTCGCTGACCTGTCAGTAAACATGCGAATCGCCTTAAGTTGAGGCGCCTCACCTTTAGAGCGTAAACCCGCTTCTGAATCCTCTAACACTTTTAGATAATGGTGGCACACATAATTAGAGCGTCCCTTAAGCACCGACACCAAGGCCGGTATACCCATGGCCTTACAGACCTGTGGCACATCCTTGTTATAAATTTGATCTTGTAAGTTACGCGTACCAGTAGAGATAATCACCTTACCTGGTGCTAATAACGAAGGTACCAAATAAGCCCATGTTTTACCCGTACCAGTACCTGCCTCAGCAACTAAAATACTTTTTTTGCTAAAGGTATCCTCAATAGCTTGTGCTAGCTCAGTTTGCGCATTACGCTTAGTAAATGTAGAAACTGCCCCAGCAAAAGGACCATCGTCAGAAAAAAACCGGCTTACGTTAAAACTCAACGGAACATCCTAAAAAGTGGTTAAGAACAAATTATATTTATTTTGACACAAGCAATTGTAGCAATCCTGCCTGCTGAATATATTTAGCTATCTAATTATGGCAAAATGACTAACTTTAATAATTAAATACTTGAGAGTGAGATGACAGAATCTGTAAGCCAACGCCCTGAAAATTCATCATTAGACATTCCACAGGAAGTTGATAATAGCCATATTATTCAGCAATTAGCTGATGAGCTATCGGTCAAAGCCAGTCAAATATCTGCTGCTGTTGGGTTAATGGATGAAGGTGCCACCGTTCCCTTTATTGCACGTTATCGTAAAGAGGTAACCGGTGGTTTGGACGATACTATTTTACGCCAACTAGAGGTTCGACTACTCTATGTACGTGAATTAGAAGAGCGTCGCCTTGCTATTCTAGAGTCGATTAACTCCCAAGACAAGCTCACACCTGAGCTACATAGTTCTATCATGGCCGCTGACACAAAGCAGCGTCTAGAGGATCTATATGCTCCTTATAAACCTAAGCGTCGCACACGAGCACAAATTGCTATTGAGGCTGGTTTGGAGCCATTAGCTGACGCTATCCTAGCTGACAAGAACGCAATTCCTGAAGTCTTAGCAGCTAACTATCTTAACGAAGAGCATAAGATTAACGACACCAAAGCGGCCCTTGATAGTGCTCGTGATATCTTGGCTGAACGCTTTGCTGAGGATGCAGACCTACTAGCGCAAATGCGTGAGTTCTTCTCTAAGCAAGGTCTTTTATACTCTAAAGTGATCGAAGGAAAAGAAGCCGATGGTGATAAGTTCCGTGACTGGTATGAGTTTAGCGAGCGTTTAGCTACCCTACCTTCACACCGCATTTTAGCCATGTTGCGCGGTCGTCAACAGGGCTTCCTCGATCTTCGTATTGGCTTACAGCCAGAGCAAGAAGAACTAGTGCCACACCCTTGTGTTGAGCGTATCGAAAGCTACCTAGATACAGGTGCCGAGTTTGAGGCCACCGCCTCTCCTCGTGGCAAATGGCTTGCTGATGTCATACGTTGGACTTGGCGTGTGAAGCTACTTACTGCTTTTGAAAGTGAGTTTATCAGCCAACTGCGTGAACGAGCTGAAGAAGAAGCCATAAAGGTGTTCGCTGATAACCTAAAGGACTTATTATTAGCAGCCCCTGCTGGTCCTAAATCAGTACTCGGTCTTGACCCAGGAATTCGTACTGGCGTTAAGGTAGCAGCCATTGATGCGACAGGCAAGTTACTTGAAACGGCAACTATCTTCCCATTCGAACCTCGCAAAGACCGCAAGGGCAGCCTTAACACACTAGCAGCACTCGTCGCCAAACATGATATTGATCTAATCGCAATTGGTAATGGCACCGCTTCGCGTGAAACTGAACGCTTGGTGACTGAACTTATCAAAGACTTTAAGTTCGACAAGGTCAAAAAGATTGTGGTTTCAGAAGCTGGTGCTTCCGTCTACTCTGCCTCTGAATTAGCGGCTACCGAATTCCCTGATTTAGACGTTAGTTTGCGTGGTGCGGTATCCATCGCTCGCCGCTTACAAGACCCGCTTGCTGAGCTAGTAAAAATTGAGCCTAAAGCCATTGGTGTCGGTCAGTACCAGCATGACGTAAATCAACGTGAACTCGCCCGCTCCTTGGACGCTATCGTTGAGGATTGTGTAAATGCCGTTGGTGTTGATGTGAATACAGCTTCCTCTGCACTTCTGGCTCGCGTATCTGGTCTTAACAGCACCTTAGCTAAAAACATTGTCGAGTGGCGTGACAACAATGGTGTTTTCACTAACCGCAAAAAGCTACTTGAGGTTGCGCGATTCGGCCCTAAGACCTTTGAGCAAGCCGCCGGTTTCTTGCGTATTCAAAATGGTGACAATCCACTAGACGCTTCTGCAGTTCACCCTGAAGCCTATCCGGTGGTTGAGCGTATCTTAGAAAAAATCCAGCAAGACATCAAAAAGATTATGGGTCAAACTGATGCCCTCAAAGGCATCTCCCCAACAAACTTTACTGATGAGCAATTTGGTTTGCCGACCGTTAAAGATATTTTTAGTGAATTAGAAAAACCAGGTCGTGATCCTCGTCCTGAGTTTAAAACCGCCAGTTTCCAAGAAGGTATTGAGGATATTAAGGATCTAATTCCCGGTATGGTCTTAGAAGGCGTGGTAAGTAACGTTGCAGCCTTCGGTGCTTTTATCGACATTGGTGTGGGCCAAGATGGCTTAGTGCATATTTCGGCTTTATCAGACAAGTTCGTCAAAGACCCGCGTGAAGTGGTACGAGTTGGTCAAACAGTCAAAGTCAAAGTACTGGAAGTTGAGGTGGCCCGCAACCGCATTAACCTCAGCATGCGCTTAGATGACGAATCGGGCGCTAGTGGTAGTAATCGTCCAGCGCGTAATGACAACCGACGCGATGGCAATAGAGGCAACTCTCGTGGTGACAATCAAAACCGCCAAGGCCAAAGACG
>CANROD010000046.1 GCA_947632105.1 uncultured Oligella sp.
GCTATTAACCAATAAGAACTTTCCATTACTCAGCTGACTCCGAATCTTTCATACTTAATCCCTTACTCTGCTTACTGATCGTGCGTACTAAAAAGACCAACATACACAATAGAATAATACTAGGTCCTAACCAAAGAAAAAAAGTTTGACGATTTAGTGGTGGCTCATAATTAATAAACTCACCATAGCGATCGACCATATGCTGGACAATCTCTTCATCATTCTTACCCAAACTTAGTTGCAAGCGAATTTCCTTTTTAAGGTCATCAGCAAGACCTGCTCCAGACTCTGCAATCGACTGATTTTGACAGACTAAACAGCGTAGTCTTTTAGCTAATTCATGCTCACGCTTTTCTAACTCAGGACTTAAAACAATTTGCTCTGTGACTTGGGCTTGAGCAGTGGAACTAATTAACCCAACAAATAAGACAGCCAAGACCACACTTAGTAAAAAAGTCCATACTTTACGATTTAAATTACTATTCATACGCGTTGACACCACTAATTAAACTGCTTTGATTCTAAGGCTTTATGAACAGCAGGTAATAATTCCTGCTGCCACGATTCCTCATCAAAAGCACCAACATGACGATGTGTGATGATGCCCTGTTCATTGATCACATAGGTTTCAGGTACTCCATAAACGCCCAAATCAAAACCTAGACGACCCTTTTCATCTCGTAAACTTAAGCTATAGGGATCACCTAAATCTCGCAACCACATTAAGGCTGGACCCGTTTGATCCTTATAATTAAGACCAACCAACATCACTTCTTCCGGTAAAGGTTGTTCCACAAAAATTTTATGTTCATAGCGACAAGCCTCACACCAAGAAGCCCATACATTCAGTACAAAAACCTGCCCCTTAAATAACGACTCATCGTAAGTGACCCCTTGGTTCTTTAATGAAGGCAGCTCAAAAGTTGGCATCGCTTTACCGACCAGTGCAGACTGTAAAGGCTTTTGCTCTCTGCCCAAACCAAAGGCTAATAAAAGAACCAAGGCGGCAAATAACAATAACGGCCAAAAACGCTTAAGCACCATTATTCACTCCTTTTAGCTTAGGCTCTTTTTTAAACCTCTGCCGCTTAACCCCACCAAATGACAGATAGGCAGCGACCGCCATCATAATAAAGCCAGCCCACACCCAATTCATCAAAGGCTTATAGTAGAGGCGCACAGTCCAAGGGCTAGTTTCAAAATCCACCCCCTGCATTTCACCCAAGCTCATATACAAATCTCGGAATAAACCTCGGTTAATTGAAGTTTCAGTGGTTGGCTCACCACCTGAAAAATACTGACGCTTCTCAGGACGTAAACGCGCCACTCGCTCACCGTCAATCGCCACATCAAAGTGACCGATTAAGGAATCAAAGTTGGCTCCCACCTTACCCTCTAAATGCATAAAACTGACATCATAGCCCTCAATATGCAGCGTTTGACGTGGGTAAATAACACGGTTATATTCCTCAGCGTAGTTTTTAGCTGCTAAGGAGCCAACAACAAATACGGCAAGACCTAAATGCCCTAAACTCATACCGAGAAAGTGTAATGGTAAATTCCAAAGCGCTTGCTTATTGCGCCGCATCCTATCAATTACTAGGTAAATCGTCGAAAACGCAACCCACCAAGCTGCACTAAAACCAAGCCCTATCCACAGAGAAAAACCACCCCAAAACATTGGCATCATCATACCGAGAAGCACTGCCGGTACTAACGGAATCAATAAGTCCTTACGCATACGAGCAACCGTATCGTACTTCCAGCGAGCAAAAATACCAAAGGGTACTAAGACCAATAATAATAGCCAAAGTGGTGCCAAGACCGACTCAAAGTACGGTGGGCCGACAGAGAACTGACCTATGGCAAAGGCCTCAGTAAAGAGTGGAAATAAAGTCCCCACCATCACCGTAATACAAGAGACCACAAGCAAGACATTATTAACAAGCAGTAGTGACTCTCTGGAAAAAATAGCAAAACGCTGGGCATTTTCTTGCAACTTAGGCGCGCGCCACGCATAAAGCGTCAGCGCCACACCAATTACTAGAAAGAGGAATATTAAAATAAATACACCACGTGTCGCATCGCTGGCAAATGCATGGACCGAGGTCAATACTCCCGAGCGCACTAAAAAGGTCCCTAACAACGACAAAGCAAAGGAAGTAATACTTAATAAAATACTCCAATGCCTAAAGACCTCACGCTTCTCCGCAACTAATAGACAATGAATCAAAGCCGTCAAACAGAACCACGGCATCAATGAGGCATTTTCAACCGGGTCCCAGAACCACCAGCCACCCCAACCTAATTCATAATAGGCCCACATACTACCGATTAAAATACCGATAGACAGAAACCCCCAAGCTGCAAGCGCCCATGGACGACAACTACTCGCCCACGCTCTACCTGCCTCACCGGTAATTAAAGCAGCTAAAGATAGCGCAAAGACATGTGTCGTACCAACATAGCCCAAGTATAAAAATGGCGGATGTACAACTAAGCCAATATCCTGCAATAAAGGGTTTAAGTCTGCCCCATCAGCCGGTGGATTGTCCATTAAGCTAAATGGGCTAGAGCCCGCTAAAATAAATAGCAAAAACCCGGTCATCACGGCATTTAATACACCAATGGCATTAAGTGCCAAGCCCGAAGGTAGGCTTTTAGCCCAGCGCTGAAAAATTTGATTCCAAATAGCTAAGAGCAAAGCCCAAAATAACAGTGAGCCCTCATGACCGCCCCAAGCCGCAGAAACCTTATAAAAAACGGGTAACTGACTATTAGAGTGCTGTGCTACATAGCGCACATAAAACTGGTCATTAACTAGCAAAACCAGTAAAGCAATAAAAGCTAACAGCACAAAAAAGTTGGTTAACGTACCGCTTAGCTTAACCAAGGGTATTAATGTAGTACGCTTTTGAGCCGCATAAAAAGCCGCTATCGCAGCAAAGAGAGAAAACATCACCCCTAGCAATAAGGAGAAACTACCCAAATTCACCCAAATCATTGTATCGCCTCAGCATGAATAGTCGCTCCAGACTCCTCAAGAGGAATCGCGCCACCAGTGTATTTGTTGTGCATATCCGTTGCAGCCTTGGCTACCTCTGGCGGCATGTAGTTTTCGTCATGTTTAGCAAAAACACGCGTTGCAATAAAGCGTTCACCACTCCACGAGCCCTCTAATACAGCGCCCTGCCCCTCGCCAAAGAGATCAGGCAAAAGCCCTTCATAACTCACCGGAATAGAGTCCCAGTCATCCACCAAATCAAAATCGATTTGTACCGAACCCGTATGCTTTACTAAGGTGCCCGGTTTCACTAAACCGCCGACACGGACGTATTTATTAACCTCTACCTTTTCAGCTCGTACATCTGTTGGGGTATGGAAAAACACCATATTATTACGTAAGGCATTAACCACCAGTACAGTACAAGTAATTAAAACCAGCACTAATACCAACACCCACAGCAACCTCTTTTGTCGCTTATTCATTTATTACCCTTTTTAGACGCTAAAAGACGAATCCTGCGGAAACGCTTTAATGTTTTTTGCTTTAACTGGGCGAGGGAAATAAGCTCTACCGCAATTAACAACACCATCAAAAAAAATACAGACCAAACATAGACACCATGCCCATCCATGGTTAAAAACTCACTAAAGGACTGCCAATACATCATCACTCCCCTTTGTCAAGCAAGATCTGCTGGGACCAATCGCTATGCGCATATTTATTTAACAATAACCAACGAGCGCGACGCAATATAACGCCAATCGCATAAGCCCATGCAGCAAAGGTCATAAATAGCAACGCATAAAACATATCCGGATGAATAGAAACACCACGACTCATGCTGATACTAGCCCCCTGATGCAAGGTATTCCACCAAATTACCGAGAAATAAATAATCGGCACATTGACTGCACCAACAATAGACCACAAGGCTGCCACTAAGTTCGCTCGTTGCTCACTACGAATACTCTGCAATAAAGCAATTAACCCCAAATAAAGAAATAGCAACAACAACATAGAGGTAAGACGAGCATCCCAGACCCAATAAGTACCCCAAGTCGGCTTACCCCAGATAGCGCCACTGACTAACGACAATAAGCACATTAGCGCTCCTGTAGGCACCATCGCTCGCACCATCAACACCGAGGTATGCGTGCGCCACACCAAATAGATAAATGACCAAAAAGCCATCGCCAAATAAATAATCATCGCCATCCAACTACTTGGCACGTGCAAAAACATAATGCGATAACTATTGCCTTGTACCCCATCAATCGGTGCGAACAAAAAACCATAAATACAGCCGATAAATCCCAATACCGCGGCAATAACCAACGCAATATTCGAGCCACGTTGGGCAAAACCTTGGAAATACACAGGACTAGCAAAACGACGCCAGGAAAGCGACTTTTTCGGCTCTTGATTTGATGAACTTGAACTCATATTTTTATTCATAAGTCGTTTTAATAGCAAAACGCGATGCCCACGGGAAAAAAGCCCATGAGAACAAAGCTAAGGCAATTAGCAACTGCAAATGGACTAAGTAATTATGCTCATCCAAAGCCCCTGCAGAAAATATCAACGCCGGCACACACAAAGGAATATAGAGCAAGGCCGGTAATAAACTTTGCGACAGCCCGACAGTTAAAGCAGCTGCCAAGGTGCCAACCGCTGTCAATATCAAGGTAAAAAACAGCAGTAATGGTAAAACCTGCATAATCTGTGCAGCTTCAAAGTGATACTGCACCGCCAACAACACAGCACCACATAAGAGCGGCAAACAAATACATAACCAATGCGCCAACATTTTGCTATAAATTAAATGCAAGGCATCAACTGGTGATAACAGCATTTGCGCTAAGCTGCCATCCTGAAAATCATCCTCAAAAATCAACGAAAGCGACAATAAATTAGCCAATAAAGCAGCGATCATCATCACCCCTAAGCCGATTTGTCTTAAGAACACTGGGTCACCATTAATTGCCAAAGGAAATAAAGCAGCCACCAGCAACAAAAAAAAGACCGCTCGATAAATTGCTGAGCGATTTTTAAGCATTAATAGCACTTCTCGAATCGTTAATGACCAAAACATAGGCTACACACTCCTAGCATCAGCACTAGCAACGCTATCAACGCCAGACAAATGTAATGAACGCACCGTTAAGGCCTGACATTGTTCAGTATGACTGACCATGATCACGGCACCCTGTGCCTCAATTTGCGCCGCAATCCAAGACTCAAGACGCTCAACCGCCATCCTGTCTAATGAGTTGAAGGGCTCATCAAGTAGCCACACACGACGTTGACCAAAAAGACGTAAACGGGCTAACGCAATCTGCTTTTGCTGTCCCTGAGAGAGCAAACCGGCAGGCTCATCTAATAAGGCTAATAAAGTAACCTCATCAGCCCAACGCTCTATTAGTGACTCTGCTAAGCAAACCTTAGCCCACAAAGCCTGACGCTTAAGATTCTCGCGAATCGTCAGACGTGGATTAACCGCATTTTGCTGGCGACAATAGTGAAAAGCACCTTGGTTAGCCGCCTCTGTTGGCTTGAGCTCAATCGCATGCTCACCAAACCACCGCACCTTACCCGCTTCTGCACTATGCAAACCCACTAATAAATCAAGCAAGGAGCTTTTGCCGCAGCCATTATCGCCACGCAAATGCCACAACTGACCTCTATTTATATCAAAACTGAGGTCATCAAATAGCAATCGATCACGTCGACTTAAGCTGAGTTGTTGGACACTTAGTAGCAAATCAAGCATTCTCTCAATACTAGCCCACTAGTGCAGCGTTTGATTACTGTCAGCGGAGGTAGCACCAGTTACTTCTACGGCCTTAGCAGCACTACTATCATCCTGACCATCCAGCATCGCATCAGCATCAGCAGTCACATAGCTTAATAACAACTGCCCCATCGCCGGATAAAAAGTAAATCCTAGGTTAGGCACGCTATCCAAACGCTTTGCCCAATCCACTAGCCATGGTAATAAGCCCTCAGTTAAGAACTCATGTTGTGCTGCTATTTGGCGTTGAATCTCAACTGGTTCGCTAAGATTAGCCACCTCTGCACACCAGTCAGCCATCACCGCCAAATACACGACCAAATGATCAGCAGGCTCCCTAAAGTCCTCGTGTAACTGCAACTGATTACCCTCTAAAAACTCACGCATACGGGTATTAGCATCGCCATAAAGTAACTTGCTCTCTTCCAAGTAATAGGAAGCATAAGGCAAGGCTGACTGACGACTATCCAATAAAAAACAAGAGGCAAAATCAGCCATTAGATTAATACGTTCGTCCTCGGTGCCCTTTAATGCCGCAGTAAACTCCTGCAAATGAGCTACCTCGCGCTCAAAACCCAGTTGAGCGAGTGCCTGTAATAACGCGTCTGCATTGCCATCACTATAAAACTCAAAGGCCTGATTAGACAGTTCCTTAGCAAAAGCACCTGCAAACCAACCATAAAAGGCGGCTCGTTGCTGATTAATTTTATTCCAATGTTGTTGTAACTCGTGATCCATCATCTACTCATTGATTGCTATATTAATTAACTCATGTAAGACACAAAAAGGCTGTGCCCTCCGGCCAGCCTTTTTGCTAATAACAAGATCGCTAGTTTTGACTCATTTGCCAAAAACCAAAGACTTATTGAGAAGCTTCCTCTGCCGCTTCCTCATCTTCTTCAGGTACGGGATTCACTGGGTTACCGTCAATATCGACCTCGATAGGACCGCCAAAGGAAGTCACCGCAGGCGCTTCACCACGGAAGAACTCGACCTGTACTAAGCAAGTATTCGCACTAGGACCTTGGGCTAACTGTGATGTCCCTACGTCAATTGTCACAGTATTTGGGTCACCATAGGTATCTAAAGCACCAATTTCAGGGCCTGTCGGACCATACCATGCCCCCTCTTGTATACGCACAACACCTTTAGGAAAATTAGGTGACACTACCAAACCAGCTAACAACTGACCACGGTCATTAAAGACCCGTACTAAGTCGCCCGACTTAAGCCCTCGCATCATCGCATCTTCCGGTCCCATATAAATTGGCTCTCGGCCCTGCACGGTATAAACCGCTCGACGAGTCTCTGACTCGTTAGTTTGGGAGTGCAATCGCGTATCTGGATGAACTGACTGCAGCCATAAAGGATACTTATCAGAACCAGGACCACCATGAGAACGCTCTGCCTTTTCCATCCAAATCGGATGTCCAGGGCAGTCATCATAGCCATAACTAGCAATACGGCGACTGAAAATCTCAATATAACCCGATGGTGTACCTAAGGCATTCACCTCTGGATCTTCACGGAAGTCGGCATGACGAACCCAGTTAGGCCCATCAGGAAACAGCACATAGCCAGTATCCCAAAACTCTTCAAATGGAGGCATCGGGATATCCTTACGAGCATTTTCAGCACGACACTCTTCATATAAAAAGCGCACCCACTGCATTTCACTCATATTGCGACTATACTCAACATCGCGATTTAAACGACGCGCAAAATCACGCCAAATATCAAAATCAGAACGCGAATGATACAAAGGATCGACTAACTTATGCATGGCAATAATGCCACGGTTTGAATAAGAACCATAGGCGTCAAGGTCATTACGCTCATAAGGAGTACAAGCAGGCAATATGATATCCGCAAAGCGACACGTCGCCGTCCAGTTATAGTCAACTGACAGCACGGTCTCAAGCTCTAAATAAGCTCGCTTCATTCGGTTACGGTCCTGATGTCGGTGCCACTGATTACTTCCGGAGAAGACTGCCATTTTGTATGGCGGTAAGGTCACCTCATTACCATTGAAGTTAATCTTTGTCCCTGGCGCTAATAAAGCATCAACTACACGAGCCACTGGAATAACCGAGCTATAACCCTGATAGTCGGTATTGTTGTGCTTAGGCGTACGACCAGTATCAAGGTTTAGTGGGAAGCTCCCCGGCATAGAGGCACCGCTGGAATTAACCCCAACAGAGCTGTAGTGGTGCGAGTAACTAATACCACCACCTGGCAAACCAAACTGCCCTAACATCGAGGCAAGAATCGCTCCCATCCAATAAGGCTGTTCACCATGCTGTTGTCGCTGAATGGCCCAACCAAACATCAATTGCGTACGACCGGCTGCCATCAAACGCGCTAGTTCACGAATATCATCTGCCTTAACACCGCAAATTTCCTCAGCCCACTCAGGTGTTTTCTCAACCATATCAATGGTTTCGCCCATCAAATAAGGCGTAAACTCATCAAAACCCATCGCATAGGTGTCGATAAACTCACGATCGTAGAGCTCCTCAGTATAAAGTGTATGCGCGATCGCCAGCATGAGAGCAACGTCAGTCATCGGATTGACATAAAGCTGATCACTGTTTAAATAGTTTTGCGTTTTACTCTTAACAGGGTCAATAGAAATAACCTTAATCTCACCAGCCGCTACTTTATCCTTGAGCTTAGCAAGGTATTCAAACGCTTCGTGCGTCTCGGTATTCCAACCAACTTGTAAATTTTTGACTAGATCGTTAGCCCATAAAACAATAGTATCAGTCTCTTGTAAGATAATATCCCACGATGTACCTTGGGAGTAAACCTCAGTCGATCCCAAAATATAAGGCATAATCATCTGACCCGCACCGGTTGAATAGTCACCTGCCGTACCAACACCATTACCGTGCATCCCTACACCACGCAACATATGGTTACCGCAACTATGTACCTGACCTACTGAGCGCCAACCAACGTTAGCGATATGTAATGCCCATGGACCATAATTAGTTTGTACACGCTCTAATTCCTCATAAAGAAGATCTAACGCCTCGTCCCAACTAACACGGATAAAACGATTATCACCACGCTGTGAACGATCACTATGCTGGCGCTTACGGTACCAATCTAAGCGTACCATTGGATATCGCACACGAGAGGCACTATAAATAACATCCAAGGTACCATCTAAAATTGGTGTAGGATTTTTATCAAACTCAAACGGTTTAATCTCAACCACACGATCAGCTACCACGCGGGCACGGAAAGCGCCCCAGTGAGCACCAGAAAAACGCCAGCGCCCCATCTCTGGTGTACTCTCTGTCACTAATTCCTGTGCCTTAACAATGGAGGAACCGAGTAAAAAACTAGGAACTGCAGCAACACCTGCCGATGCTGCCATACCCTTCATAAATTGACGACGTGAAAACATATCTATCTCTCCAAAACCTTAAGGACGTGAACTTTGAACAGTACTTTCAAGGCTTGTCTCACTCGCTGTTGCAAAATCAGACGAGTTAAGCTGTAAGTACTTAAGTACGATATTTGCCGTTTCATCATCCATATTGGTAAAACCAACCATCCCTGCGAATAGCCCAGGCCACTGGTTCGCATCATGCGACGCCGGTTGAGGTTGGCGGTGACATACACTACACGAGTTGTCGTAACTGTGGCGAGCTATATCCCAAATCGGTTCAACACTATTTAATAAATGACCCGGCTCAATCCATACATTGGCTCTAACCTTTTGCCACTCCAAACCAGTCATATCATCCATCCGTGACTCCATCACTGCAATAAACTCTGAGTCCTTATGAATGTCACGATTTAGAATGGCATTGGTTACGTTCATACCAAAGGTGTTGTACCAAACACGGGCTAGACCTTTGTTTTTGCGCCATAACTCCAACTCAACTAAAAATGCACCATCTGTGGACTCAAGAATTTTGACAGGAGTACTAACTTCAATAGAACCAATTTGATTAGTTAATTCCTGATCAGCAAAAATTGCTTGTGGCGCGACCGAGACATAAGTACCACCAGCGCTAACGGTAACATGACTGGCTTCAGACAATAAAGAAGCAAACGCTGGGTTTCCGGCTCCCTTTATCTCTGGTAGTTCATGTGCAATACCCCGGTGACAATCGACACAACTTGCATCACGTTCTGCAGCACTTCGCATCATCATCTGTGAAGTAACCCTCATTTTGTCGAAGTCCATACTGTCATAGTCATGACAGTTACGACACTCCTTAGAGTTATTAGCCTTAAAGCGTGCCCATTCCCGCTGTGCCAATACTAAGCGATGCTCTAAAAACTTCTCCCGAGTCCCGATAGTACCGACCACATGGCTTAGCACCTCACGAGAGGCCTGCATCTTACGGGCAACCTTATCAGTAAACTCATGCGGTACATGACAGTCCATACAGTAAGCACGAACCCCTGTACGATTCTTCCAGTGAACAGTTTTTTGAAGCTCTGGCAATAGATTATCGCCCATCGTATGACAAGACACACAGAATTCCTCTGTGTTTGTATAGTCCATACCAGCGTTAAAGCTAGCCCAGAACCCGATGCCGGCAATAAACCCACCAGTCACTAACAAACCTAAACCGATACGGCGTGC
>CANROD010000047.1 GCA_947632105.1 uncultured Oligella sp.
ACTAATGTCTACAATGAGATCTTAAAAAATCACCGTGAGTACTTAGGTTACTACTATCATCCTGCTTGGTTTGATCATATGGGTGAGCCTGAGCCATCGCTATCACCTATCTTCAGTTATCACGAAGGCAAATTAGCCAGCCGCTATTTACGTGCTTATATTGAATTAGGTCATGAGCGTCGTAATGTGCCTCTTTCTCAGGTTCAAATCGAAGCTCTGGACATCTTCGATGCAATTACTCATGACCCAGCCATGCGCTTAGACATGATGTTGGAGCCAGGTGACATACAGTTTTGCAATAACTACACTATTTTGCATTCTCGCACCTCTTTTATCGATTTTGATGAGATCGAAAAGCGCCGCAAGCTATTACGTTTATGGCTCAAAATGCCCAATGCCCGTAGCTTAGCTCGTGATTTTCCAGGTCGTAACGGAATTGCTAAAAGAGAGGAATAATTAACTCATTAATTGAGTTTTTCAAATAGCATAAAAGAGGTTAAAAATCATTAATGATTAATAACCTCTTTTTATTTAACATTTACTATTTTCAAGCCTTATCGTCGTGTCTAAAAACCTCAGCATCACTAACCTTTTCTTATTAATTGCTCCTCCATTATTTTGGGCGGGTAATTTTGTCATTGGTAGAATTGTTCGCGACGATATTGGTCCGATGAGCTTATCTTTTTGGCGTTGGGTTATCGCCTTTTGCTGCTTATTACCCTTTGTTTATAAATACATAAAGCGTGATTGGTCTCTTTACAAACAACATTTTGGTTTTGTGCTTAGAACATCTATTATTGGGGTAACTGCCTTTAATACACTCATTTATTTAGGTTTGCACGGCACCACCGCCACTAACGCAGTGCTATTAAACTCAACTATTCCAATACTAATAGTCTTATTTAGCGTGCTTTTTTATAAACAACGCCTCTACCCTTTACCCACTATTGGTTTACTCATATCACTGCTCGGAGTCGGAGTTATTATTCTCAATGGTGATATATATGCGCTCTTGAATTTTTCATTTAACAGGAGTGATTTAATCATCTTTGCTGCGATGGTTTGTTGGTCCATTTATACTCTCTGGATGAAAAACACACCTCAAGGCATGGATCGCACTGCACTCACATGCGTACAAATTGCAATTGCCGTGATTGCATTATTTCCACTCTGGCTATGGGAAAGCGGCGGTCAGCTCCCAATTCATCTTAATAACGATGCAAAAATGGCTTTGCTATATGTCGGTATCTTCCCATCAGTCATTGCTTATGTTGCCTACAGCCTTGCTATTAGCCGAGTTGGTCCGATGATTTCCGGCTTATTTATTAACCTAATGCCAGTATTTGGAGTGATTTTAGCGGCAATATTTGCCGGTGAAAGCATCCACTTATACCATATACTTGGTATTGCGTTCATTGCGATCGGACTTGTTTTATCGAGCCGTCAATCATGACCTTGGAATAACCGAGGGTTTGTACAGATTACAGCTTATACAAAATGTTTTATTTTGTATATAATGAATTTATATTAGCAAATGATTAATATAAATATGTTTTATCTGAAGCACCGTCTTGTTATTTGGTGGATCACGCTACTCATCCTATTAGCGGGTTCCATCTTACCTTCTGTACACGGTCATCAGATAGACTCGAGCAATGGTCAAACCATCACGCTAGAACTCTGCACCACTTCCGGGGAGATGACTGGCTATACGTTCTCACTTGACAGTTCAGACAGCCATCCTCATCACCATGATATAGCGCATTGTCTCTTCTGTATACTGCCTGGCTCTATTGATGCTTTTACTATCAATACACCCATAAAGTTTCAACGAGATGGCTACCCTATCCGAGTAGCTATTATCTTTCCACCTCAACTGTATGTGCCTGGTAAACTCGAATACTGGCACCCCCATCACGCCCTTGACCCTCCTATTCTTACATAGAATTATTACCAATATTATATTTTTTTATGGTAAATAGGTCTTCTTATAATTTATTTAAGTTGTTGGGTTTTAGGGTTTATCTATTTGCATGAAGTTGCGATTTACTGTCGTAACATGGTACCTTTCCTTAATATCCGGTAACTAATAAAAAACATTGTAATTATTAATAATTTTACTGTTTAAGTTAACGATAAATACACAAGCTAAAGTCCAAATGACTCTTTGCTATTATTAGTCCGTCATCTGTATCTATTGACTCGGACTTAGGAGAGCTTTAATGTTTGATTTAGATGTTGCGAATTTATCGCGTTTGCAGTTCGCGATAACCGCCATGTATCACTTTATTTTCGTGCCTCTAACCCTAGGTTTATCCTTTTTGTTAGCAATCATGGAAACTATTTATGTGATCTCGGGGCGTGATATTTGGCGTCGTATGACGCTTTTCTGGGGTGTATTATTTGGTATTAACTTCGCCATTGGGGTTGGTACCGGGGTAGTGATGGAGTTCCAATTCGGTATGAACTGGTCCTATTACAGTCACTACGTTGGTGATATTTTCGGCGCGCCTCTAGCCATTGAAGGACTGATGGCTTTCTTCCTGGAAGCAAGTTTTATTGGTTTATTCTTCTTTGGTTGGAATCGCATGTCCAAAAGAGCACACCTGACCGTTACTTGGTTGGTGGCGCTGGGTACTAACTTCTCAGCCTTGTGGATTTTAATTGCCAATGGCTGGATGCAATACCCAGTCGCTGCTGTCTTTAACCCCGAAACTATGCGTATGGAAATGACTAGCTTCTTTGCCGTTATTCTAAACCCTGTCGCGCAAGCAAAATTTTTACATACCGTGATTGCCGGTTATATTACCGGTGCCGTCTTTATGATTGCAGTCAGTTCTTGGTATTTATTACGCCGTCGTAATACTGACATCGCTAAACGTTCGATTGCAGTTGCCTCTGCCTTTGGTGTTTTAGTATCGATTGGCTCAATCACCCTCGGCGATGAAAGTGGTTACTTGATGGGTGAACACCAACAAGTGAAAATTGCTGCTTTAGAAGCCATGTGGGAAACAGAACCCGCACCAGCCCCATTTAATATCATCGCCATTCCTAATCAAGAGGAAATGAAAAATGATTTTGCCATTCATATCCCTTGGGTCATGGGGATTATCGGCACACGCTCCTTTGATAAAGTCATGCCAGGTCTTAATGAGTTGGTTGACCGTAATCAGGACCGCATTACTCTTGGTATTGACGCCTATGAAGCCCTGAAGCGCTTTAAAGCCGATCCTGATGATGTCGAGTCTAAAGACTACTTTATGGAAAACTGGCGTGATCTGGGCTATGGTCTCTTGCTCAAAAAATATCGCGATGATATTGAGAACGCAACCCCCGAGGAAATCCGTCAAGCCGCCATTGATACCGTACCTAACGTCACGCCTTTATTCTATGCCTTCCGCATTATGGTAGCGATTGGCTTTTATTTTATTTTCTTTTTCAGCTTAGTTTTCTGGCTCTCCATCAAAGGTCGTATTGCAAACAGTCCACGTACCCTTAAATTAGCCATGTGGACTATCTTTACGCCATGGCTAGCCATTGAGTGCGGCTGGTTTATCGCCGAGTATGGTCGCCAACCTTGGGTAATTGATGGTATTTTACCGACTGCTTATGCTGTTTCCGACTTATCTGTCACCTCTTTACTGATTAGCTTAGCTATCTACATTACCTTATACACCATCATCTTCATTGTTGGTACCAAGGTGCTGTTAAATGCCATTAAGAAAGGACCTGAACAACTGGTGCCAACCGAGGGTTCATCTTTTCTAACTGCTGAATTAGCTGCAGACAAAGTACAGATCCACTAGTGACGGAGGCTATCATGGAAAACTCATTAATTTTATTAGACTATGACACGCTGCGTGTCATCTGGTGGCTGTTGATGGGCTTCTTGCTCATTGGCTTTGCCATTATGGATGGTTTTGACTTAGGGATTGCTGCACTTTTACCGGTTCTAGGTCGTACAGATAGCGAACGCAGGATTATGATCAACCTAGTCGGCCCTGTTTGGGAAGGCAACCAAGTTTGGCTAATCACCGCAGGTGGGGCTATATTTGCCGCTTGGCCGGCATTGTATGCAGCCTCCTTCTCAGGCTTCTACCTAGCTATGATGCTACTGTTGGTGGCCTTGATTATACGCCCGGTCGGTTTCAAATACCGCAGCAAATATGAAGGCACTCGCTGGCGCAACACATGGGATGGCGTTTTAACTTTTGCTGGCGTGGTGGCTCCTGTCGTCTTTGGTGTTGCTTTTGGCAACGTCATCTTAGGCGTGCCATTTGAAATTGAAGCAGACACCATGCGGCTTTTATATCACGGTAATTTTTGGCAATTATTTACGCCATTTACCCTATTTTGTGGTGTGGTAAGTTTAACGATGCACCTCACTCATGGTGCCACCTTATTGGCATGGCGTGTCGTTGATCCGGTCGCTGAACGTGCCCGCAAAATAGGTATTCTCACTAGCATATTAGTCGCTGTCTTGTTTGCTCTTGGAGGCTTATGGATTACCGGTATAAATGGTCATGTTGTAACTAGTGCTGTTGATTACTTAGCCTCATCTAATCCACTGAACAAAACAGTTTCAGTCACTCATGGTGCTTGGTTAACTAATTTTTTCGTTTGGCCCTGGATGTGGATTGCTCCAGTCCTAGGCGTGATCGCAGCTTTAGCAACTAGTTTATTCTTGGCAATGCGTCGCCCAATTGCTGCATTCCTGGCTTCTGCTACTACCATTACATCTGTTATTACAACGGTCGGTTTTGCTTTATTCCCTTTTGTTTTACCTTCATCTGTTAACCCTGATACTGGTTTAACTGTTTGGGACGCCTCATCAAGTCATCTGACTTTATGGGTAATGCTGATTGCTACACTCATTTTTATGCCTATTATCATTGCCTATACTTCCTATGTGTATCACATTATGCGCGGCAAGGTATCAGAGGAAACACTTAAAGAAACCTCAAATACATACTAACTAAAGGAGATTATTATGTGGTATTTAACTTGGATGTTAGGCACAGCCTTTGCGTGCGGTGTGGCTGTCGCGATAGGCCTCTGGTATGAACTGCATCAGGAGCGTTTGGATGCTGCCGGCGAGCTACCTCAAGAAGACAGCAAGGCATAACGATGGCTAATGCTGAACACGATCCGGCAGCGACTCTTTTAACCCTACCGCGAGATCAGAGCAAATGGCTCTCCGGTCTGGTTAAAGAAGCTAAAAACTCCTTAGCCATAGCCATTGCAGCACCACTACTGGCAGGCTTATTGCTTTTAGTGCAAGCGTGGTTATTAGCAGGAGTCTTGGATAAAGCGATCGTGCAAAGCCTTACCAAAGAAGCGCTATGGATGGATATAGCGCTTCTTTTACTTCTCATCGTTATCCGCACCTTCTTAAGCTGGCAAGGTGAGCTTGCGGGCATCAGAGTCGCTGAAAAAATCAAATACTTGGTACGCCAAGCATTATTTGCAGATATTCTAAACCGTGGACCAAGTTGGAGCAGACAACAAGCGTCCGGCACTTTAGCCAGTGTGCTAGTAGAGCAGATTGAAGCCTTTAATGGTTATTTTTCACAATATATCCCATCCATTATTAGTGGGACATTTCTACCAATAGTATTTGCCATCGTAGTTTTTTCAGTCGACTGGGTGGCTGGTTTATTGCTACTAATTACTGCCCCTCTAATCCCTGTTTTTATGGCCTTAGTTGGTTGGGGAGCAGAGGCAGCAAGTCGCCGACACTTAGAAGCATTTGCACGATTATCCGGTTTTTTTGCCGATCGTATCCGTGGTTTATCAACTTTTAAACTCTATGGTCAGGCCGAAGTTGAGGCGAAACGCGTCGTTGAAGCAAGTGACACCTTACGTAGCAAAACCATGTCTGTTTTGCGTATTGCCTTTTTATCTTCCGCTACCTTGGAATTTTTTGCCGCTCTCGGTGTTGCCGGTACGGCTTTATATATAGGTTTAACCTATTTAGATTTTATTAATTTACGTGGTGACAGTATTCTCACCCTACAAGCCGGTATGTTTTGCTTATTAATGGCACCCGAGGTCTATAATCCCCTCCGCCAATTTGCTGCACATTATCACGATCGAGCGAATGCTCGTGCTGCCGTCGCTGAAATTCATATTCTATTTGATGGTTTACCTACGGAGCTACAAGACACTGTCGCTAGTTCGCCTCAAAGAAAAACAGGTGTAACGGACTTAAAGCAATTATCCACCCTCACACTTCGAACAGAAAAACTAAGCATCAAAGTACCTGGACAAGAGCAACTGCTAATAAAGGACCTAACCTTTACTCTAGAGCCTGGTCAAAAAATAGCCATTATGGGTGATAGCGGTATTGGCAAAACCTCTTTACTAGAAACACTGGCCGGTTTACGACCTGCTGAAGGCAATATTTACTTAAATGAACAGCCACTACGGGAATGGCCATCTGAACTATTACGCCAGCAACTCACCTTAATCGGTCAGCACCCCTATGTACACACAGGAACTATTGCTGACAACCTACGCCTAGCTGCTCCGGAGGCAGATGAAAAGGCACTACAAAAAGCCGTAGAATCTGTCTCTATGAATGACTTCCTCCTGGAGCTAAGCAATGGACTTAATACCCAGTTAGAGGCCCGTGGTTATGGCTTATCCGGCGGTCAACTACAACGAGTTGCTTTAGCGCGTTTGTTCTTACGCAATCCAAGCATTATTTTGCTTGATGAGCCGACAGCCAATATGGACTCCGAAACGCGCGACTTAGTAATGGATAATTTACTCGATTTTGCTCAAGACCGTAGCCTGTTAATCGTGACCCATGATCCTGCGGTGGCTCAAAGGGTTGATATGGTTTGGCGATTAAACAATCAATCCTTAGAGCCTGTTGATAAAGCGGCAATATCATTCATCAGTAGTGAGGTACCGCAATGAAGTCTATCTGGCGTATTCTGGCACCGCTATACCATCAGCGTTTAGGCCGCTTAGCTTTAACCCTACTGCTGACTATCATCACCCTAGCTGCCGGTGTTAGTCTATTGGGTGTGGCCGGTTGGTTTTTAACTGGTGCAGCTATTGTTGCCGCTTGGCAAACCTTTAATTTATTTGCGCCTTCTGCCTTAGTACGTGGCCTTTCCTTTATCCGCATTGTCAGCCGTTATGCCGAACGTGTCGTCGGGCACGATGCAACCTTAGGACTCTTGGCAGATTTACGAGGTACCGTCTTTAGACGTTTGCTACCGCTAGATGCTGGTCAATTAGCCAAATATCGAGATGGTGATTTAATTGCTCGTCTAACTGGCGATGTTGACGCCTTAGATACTATCTATATCTTCGCCGTTGCGCCAGTTATCACCGCCCTCGTCGTTGGTTTGATTTTATCTATTGTGGTGGGTGCGTGGTTACCCACTGCCGCTTTAGTCTTGCTACTTTGCTTATTTTTAGGCAGTATTATTGTGCCGCTCGTACTAGCAAAAAAAGCCCGTCGACCTGGTCTTGAAGCTCAGCAAAATATCGCTGTCATGCGCGACACCGTAGTGCAAGCAGTCACTGCCCACGCAGACCTAATTTCTTTAGGTGCTGAGGTTAAAGCTCAACGTGATTTTTCTGCACAATGCTTGCGAGTTGCCACGGCACACCGACACCAATCAACCTTAGCAGCCAACGGTAAAGCCTTAGTACAAATTCTCTCTGGATTATGTCTAGTAGGAGTTTTGTACTGGGGTAGTGAGGGCTTTACTGAGGGTATTATTAATGGTCCTATTTGGGCTGGCTTGGTATTAGCAGTCTTAGGTTTTTTTGAGATTTTCGCACCAATCATGCGAGGTGCTTCACGCTTAGGCAGTGCTGCAGCAGCCGCTCAGCGTATCGAGGCACTAACTCAAGCCAGCCCAAACATTGTTGATATTGCTGAGCCACAGAACCTGCCTCTGACAGGGGATATTGTTTTTGATAATGTACGCTATGCTTATCCTCACGCTGACGGACAGAGCAAAGGTCATAAGGTATTAAACGGTATTAACCTGACGATCGTGGCTGGTGAGCACATTGCAATCATTGGTAGAAGTGGCGCAGGTAAATCAACACTATTAAAGTTACTCTTGCGTTTTGATGATCCTAATAACGGCATAATTAGCTTTGGCGGCATCAATATACGCCACGCTCCTTTAGCCCAATTACATCAACGCATCGCCTTCTTAACCCAAGATGCACCCGTTTTCTTAGGCACTATTCGTAGCAACCTCTTAATTGGCGATGCCGCTGCTGATGATGAGAAGCTTTGGCAAGCCTTAGATAAGGCCCGTCTCAGTAATTTTGTACGTAGTCTACCGGCAGGCCTAGATACTTGGACCGGTGAAACAGGCCGCACCCTCTCTGCTGGACAGTCTCGCCGTTTATGTCTGGCTAGGGCACTACTATCTCCTGCCCAAGTCCTTGTTTTGGATGAACCGACACAAGGACTCGACCGTGCCACCGAGCAAGCATTTATGGCCGATCTCATGATCGCTACTCAAGGGCGCACCGTCATTATGGTGACTCACGCACAATTAAACAAAAACTACGTCGATCGCATAGTTAAGATTGAAAAGACTCAACTAGTTCATAAATAAAGCAAGTATCTTTTGACCCACTAACGATATACTATTAGTAAATACTGAACCATAGTTTAAAACGAGAGAGGTTTATGAGCGATCATTTAAATTTCAAGAAAATTTTTGCCCCTTCTGGCGAATTACGAGCAGTCATTAATCTGGGGAATGCGGTACTTGCTAAAGCTGGAGGTAATAATGAGGAGCCGAGCGGTGTCACTGTCGATTTAGCTAGAAAGTTTGCTCTGCAGTTAGACGTCCCGCTTAAGCTAATCCCTGTTTTAAAAGCGGCTGATGCGGTGAATCATGTTGCCACTAACAAAGCAGATATTGGTTTTTTTGCTATTGACCCTGAACGTGCATCACTTATCTCCTTTACTCAGCCCTACGTGTCCATCCAAGGCGCTTACTTAGTCCATGACAACTCAACAATACAAACAATAGAAGACGTAGATAAAGCCGGGCATCATATCGTGGTTGGCCATGGCAGTGCGTACGACTTACACCTCAGTCGTGTCATCAAAAAAGCTGAGATTATTCGTGCACCAAGCTCTCAAGAGGTAGTGAGTCACTTCTTAGCACATCAGTTTGAAGTGGCCGCTGGGGTCAAGCAGCAATTAGAAATGGATTTAGCCTTAGTTGGTGGTCTACGCCTCTTACCCGGTCATTTTATGGAAATTCAACAAGCCATGGGTGTCTCTAAAGAGCGTGGTCAGTTAGCTGGTGAATATCTCAATCAATTTGTCCGTCACCTCAAACTAAGCGGTGAGGTACATCAGATTCTTGATGACAATAAGGTTCAGGGTGCTGCGGTAGCAGATTAGCCCACTCCTATGATTATTAAAGCTTCAACGGGTTATTAGCTCTTAATACAGTTAGTGACCCTTATGATGTCGGCTCATCCAAGTCATCACCATCAAGATAGAACCACTGTTCTTCCTCTTTAGAAAAACGACTATGTTCACGCATTTTAAAAGCGCGACCGTTGTATTTGTACTTGGCGGTAAAGGCAACCTCTTGATGCGTCTCATCAATCTCACGAAACTCATGTACTACCAGTCCAATCCATTGATTCATCGAATCACTTAAAGCCAAAGATTCTGGACGTGTTTGCGGATGCCAGGTCTTGAGTAAGTAGGACTCATCGTGATAAACATAGGCGGTATAACGTGAGCGCATTAGAGACTCAGCATTAGTAGCTAGTTTATCGCCTGACAAATAAAGGCCACAGCAATCCTTAAATAGCGAGAGCCCTTGATAACCACCACAAGGACAAAGACCACTCTCAACTGATTTTTGCTTTTTCTTCTTCATAATAATTATGCGTTAATTACTCAATCACAACCTGAGCTTTGTATTTTGTTAGAAGCATTTCGACAGTTAGACCCATCATACCAGCTAGCATTGCCTCTTCTAAAGTAATATCCTTAGTGGCGATGATCTTCAAACGAATAGTCTGCCGTTTGCCATCCATAAAATCAAATAAGATCTCACACGCTTT
>CANROD010000048.1 GCA_947632105.1 uncultured Oligella sp.
GGAATGAACACAGAACTTGCAACCTTATACAGTCGCTTACAAAAAGAGCTGGTCGATCCCAGTTTAGGAATTAATATTGGTCACAAAATTAAAGAGCGTGACTTGACCCTTAAAAAGGGTGTGATGTCTTTAATTAAGGGTTCAACTCTACATTTCAAGTTCGAGCCTGGTTATTTTTTGGGTAATGATAAAGAAAAAGTCATTCTCCATATTCGTCAAATTGCGAATGAATGTGGTTTTTCTGAGATCGAGATTGAATGGTCGGACTTGATCCGTAGTCACGTTGTTCAGGGTGGTTTAAAGCCTTTAAAATCAGTAAAAAATATTATTGCCGTGTCATCGGGCAAGGGCGGAGTTGGAAAAAGCACTACTTCTAGTAACGTCGCATTAGCCTTAGCCCAAACTGGTGCGCGAGTGGGGATTTTAGATGCAGACATTTATGGCCCAAGCCAGCCTTTAATCTTAAACATTGAGGATGCTAAGATTGAAAGTACCAGTGAGGGTGAGAGTGGACGCATGAAGGCTCAAGAGGCTTACGGTTTAGCGGTTAACTCAATTGGCTTTATGTTAGAGCCTGATGCGCCGGCTATTTTACGCGGACCTATGGTTTCTCAAGCTGTGGAGCAATTACTCACTCAAACTGCTTGGCCTGACTTAGATTATTTAATTATCGATATGCCGCCAGGAACGGGCGATATCGCCTTAACCCTGTCGCAAAAAGCACCAATGACGGGGGCGATTGTGGTGACAACCCCACAGGATGTGGCGTTGTTAGATGCGCGTAAGGGACTACGTATGTTCCAAAAGGTTAATATACCTATTGTAGGCGTAGTAGAAAATATGAGTGTGCATGTCTGTAGTCATTGTGGTCATGCAGAGCATATTTTCGGTGAAGAGGGCGGTATGAGAATGGCTGAGGAGCTTGAGGTGCCTTGGTTAGGTGCTTTACCGCTTAGCAAAAGCGTGCGAGAACAAACGGATGCTGGTAAACCAACCGTTATCTCTGACCCAGAATCTGAAGCAGCGAAGCGCTATGCACAGATTGCTCGTCGCCTAGCATTTAATATGTCTGAATTACCTGTTGATCGTTCTGGTTCCTTCCCTAAGGTGGTTGTAGAGAACATATGATCTTGGGGTGATTTTAGAAACTCACACTAATAACTAGTTAATAACTGATGGATTCAACGAGTAAACTTCTTCGTAAGTCCCCGTGCATTTTTTTAGTAGGCCTGCTGGGCTTGGTCTTTTCTGCTTCTGCGATAAGTCAGACTGAGTCTTTAAGCGGGCCTGTTTATGAGCGTGTGCGCCAACAAGAAGCACTTAAAGAGGTGCAGGCAGATACTAAGACTCCTGCCGAGACAGATATAGAAGATACAGCCTCAGAGCTTAAGGTGCCCGAGGTTATTATTATGCCTGGAGGATTAAGCCCCGAGGATTTAGAGGTTGTCAATAAGGCTATTTCTTCTGTCGTACGCCAAGCTGACGATCAAGATAGCCGCGAGGCAGCTCGAATCCGTCGACTAGGTAGAAACGTTGTGCTTTCATCTTTGGCTACTAGAGGGTATTTTAATCCCGAAGTCGTGCTCGAGGTGGGTGAAGACTTTGAGGGCGAAACGTGGGATATCAGTATTAAGCCTGGTAAGGAAACAAGGGTAGAGTCGGTTAAAAATGACTTTACTGGTAGTATCGCAACCTCACCGGCTTATGAACAACGTATTAAGAATATTCGTCAGGACTGGGGGCTACCTGATGGCAGCGTCTTTATTAATAAGGAATGGAGCAACGCTAAGAGTTCTATGTTAGATGCAGTAGCTGCGGATAACTTTTATCTTGCTCGTATGACTTTTTCGCAAGCACTGATTGAGCCTGATGAATCGACGGCTGATTTGCATACTATTATCAATAGTGGACCGGCAGTTCGTTTTGGGCATACGGAGGTGCATGGTTTACGTCGTGTGCCACTGAGTTTAATTAGGCGTTATGTACGATATGAGCCTGGGGAACCCTATTCTCAGAAAAAATTAGATGAGTGGCAGCAAATATTGCAGTCTACGAATTTCTTCCGAGGTGCCTTTGTCACTGTGAAGAAGCCAGAGAATCGTGCAGTATATGATGAGGATGAGGTTAGTTTGCCAGTTTTAGTGCGAGTTACCGAAGGGCCTGCGCGTATTATTGCTGGTGCTGTAGGGATTGATGATGTAAACATCTTTAGAGTAGAGGGCACCTATCGTCAAAATGTAGTCTGGGATCAGCCCGTGACTCTTGAGACGGGAGCTAGTTTGGGCCTTAAGGAGCAGCGCGCTTATTTAGATATTTATCGCGCGCCAAATTATGACGGTACAGTTGATAGTTTTGGTTTAGTTGCCCGTCATTCAGACTTTTCAGATGAGGAAGTGTCACGTTTTGCTTTAGGTTGGCGTCGCACAAACGAATTCAAGCTGGACCCACAGAGTCGAGTTGAGTTTGAAAGTCGTTGGTCAGCATCACTTGCTTATGACTCAGTCCGTCGTTCTGGGCAAGATAAATATGAGTTGCCTAATGCTGTAGCCACCTATGATTTTTTACGCCGTAATGTAGATAATAAATTTGACCCACGGTCCGGTAATTTAATCGCAATAGGCTTAGGTGTAGGCGCAGATTTAGATTATGGTGAACCGTTCGCGAGAACCTCTATACGTGCACAGCAATGGTGGCCAATCGGACGTCGTAACAATTTGACTGTTCGTGCCGAGGTGGGTCATGTGTATGCCAAAGATAGCACGCGTATACCTGATGATTTTGGTTACCGGACTGGTGGTGCTGGTTCAATTCGTGGTTATCGTTATTTTGGTATCGGTGAGCATGTGCATAAAAGTGTGGTTGGTACACGTTCATTGGCTGTCGCTAGTATTGAGTACACTCATTATTTTAATAACACCTTCGGAATAGCTTATTTTGTTGATGCGGGCGATGCTGCCCCAGATTTCAAGGATATGAGGCTACATGTGGGATATGGTGTAGGTGCTCGTATTAAAACACCCGCAGGTCCGTTGTTTTTAGATGTTGCTTACGGTCAGCGAGACCGAAAACTACGGTGGCATTTTTCATTAGGTATGGCTTTTTAATAGCACAAAAATATGAAACTGTTCAGATTTGGTTGGTTAAGACTATTCGCTTTTTTACTGATATTACTTTTTCTTGTATTGGCATTTTTAGTAGGAACGCAGTCTGGTAGCCGTTGGCTATTAAATACAGTTATGTCACAGGTGAACGGCCGTATTGTGCAGATTGAGGGCACTATTTGGCGTGGCATTCGTAGCCAAGAGCTTGAGGTGACAACCCCTGCGCTTAGGATTGTTGCTAAGGATACTGCACTAGCAGTCAATTGGCTTAGTCTTTTACGTGGGCGGCTGCAAGTAGAGCATCTCAATACGACCGATTTAAACTTAGAGCTTTTCCCCGCTGAGCCTAAACTAGCAGAGGATACGAACTCCGAGTTAAGCCTGCCGATCTCGATACAGGTTGATAAGATATCGGTTGATCAATTTACTATGACTGATGCGAATGGTCAAAACTTACCAGTCGGTTTAAATAATTTTAATGTAGAAAGTTTAGTCTTAGACAGTTCAGGCATTACAACAGCAGAGTTGCGACACTTAACTGTCACTCATTCAGATGTAACAAGTGAGTTGAGTGGTAGGATTAAATTGGAAAAACTAGCCTATCCATGGCCGATGCAGGTGAGTCTTAATGCGGTCAATACTGGCTTACATACGCAGTCTCCTGTCTGTGTGGATTATTTATTAGGTAGAAGCCGTGACATTAGAACTCAGACCCATTGTCAGGTTGATGCGGTAGCGAACATTGACGGAGCCTTAGATGGAATGCATATTAGTTTTGCTGCTAATGGCGTTGGGCAGGACTTAACGCTTGATGTTGATGCAGGCCTTAACGTTGAGTCATCTATTCCCCTAACAAATGCGATGATTGATCTGCGGGTTGCTGAGGGTATGCATTTCCATACAGAGATTAGTTCTGAGTCAGTGGGGATAATGAAAGGTGAAGAGGGCGAGATAAAACAGGTTGTAAGCCGTTTGGTTGGTAAAGTTAGTACTGAAAAATTTATCCTGAATAGGATAAAGAATGATTCACACTTAGACTCAGAACTTGACGTTATTGTCGATTTTAATGAGCAGGCTAAACTACAGTCGCTAGCACTTAACGGAAGCATTTTTCGAGGTAGCCGCTGGGGAGGCGAAGCGTTAAATGGTGGTATCAATATCAATGCGGATTTTAGTGATGTATTTGTAGAAAAAGGCTTCACTGCATGGCAGGATCTGCAATTACCGAAAGTCGATATTTTAATGCGTCTTGGGGACAATACCATTGAATCTAAAGGGCAATTTTTAGATACTCGGCAGAGCCTTGATGGTATTCAGCTTGATGTTAAACTACTTGATCTAGCGCAGTTGGCTAATGGTATGGGTGGTGCTGCGGAGCTTAAGCTTAACATGTTGGGTAACCTTAAAGAGCATGATATTAAAGCATCAATGAAGTATGCTCCTCATGTCAGTGAGACCGATTCACTATCTGCTTCTGAACTGGTTAAAGCACAGTATGGTCTAGGTAATGAGCCTTTTAACATGCACTTTGACCTAATTGGTGATCTAAGTAGTGTAGAGGGTCGCTATGCTTGGCAAGCGGACTTGAGTAAGTTATCTCTTGAACATGTAGGTTTTGTAGTAGAGCAAAAAGACGCACTACATCTTAATTTTAGGCAAGTTGTCAGTGATTTTTTATTGGAAATTGGTGAGACTGAGTTGGCATTAACCTTGCCGGGTGAGCATGAAGGGGCTCTGCTACATGAGAAAACGGTGGTGACTGCTAATGGTTGGTCGACAGACGGTCTGTTTAGCAATTTAATCATTGATAATAGTTTGTTACAGTTGCTTGATCTAGAGGAGAATGTCGCCGCCAAGCTAACTGCATTGCAAGCCGAAAGTCTTGATAGTTTAACGATAGAGGAGCAGCAGAGCCATCAGCAAGCCATTGTTGAACTACAAAGAGTGCTTGAGGTAAAAAAACAAATTACGCCCATTGCCTATAATGGTAACTGGAGTCTACAAGCACAACCTGATTTAGCTGGTACTGTTAATTTAATGCGTTATTCAGGTAGTACCATTTTACCGTTAGAGCATCCATTACCTTTAGACCTGGCTGATATTCATATTGAGTTGGGCAGTACAGTGGAAGAGGAAATAAGCCAACTGCTTATTTCAGTTCACGGAGAGGGGGAAAAGTCCGCCTTAAATGCTGAGCTTAGTATAGAAAATGGCTTCGCCTTAGCGGTCAAAAAAGCAACGATAGACTTAAGCAGTGTAGATGGTGGCTTACTTAATGTCGACGTAGATACAGTAAATGATACAGGGCGAGAGCATGTGCAAATTTGGTCCGCTGGGTTGGATGCTCAAAACTTTAATTTAAGTGCTTTTAGTTTAGGTCATTTACCCGAGGAGTCTTCTTTGAGTCTTCAGGGAGAGTTGAGTGCGACCATCTTGCAGCGTCGTCAAATTCTACAGATGCAGCCGAATTTTGTTATTAGTTCTGACAGTTCGTGGAATCATCATGCACTAAGTGGACAGATTAGGGCGTTAGTGGATTTAACGGGTGTTTTTGCTTCTGCTCAACAGGTTGCATTAGACCAAAGTCTAGCGGCGCCCAAATGGTATCAACTAACGCTAAAAGGTGTAGACACTCAGGTGTCTTTAGGTGACTCTTCTATCGTTTTAGAGGGGGGGTTAGGCGCAGAAGGTGATGAGCTTAAATTAGATGCAAAAATACCGGAGTTGGCGTATTGGTGGCCCGGTTTACCGGGGCAGGTACGAGCTGATTTGTTACTTAAGGGTGATGTCAGTCATCATAGTTTGGACTTAAGTTTTTTGTATGATAGCTTTTTAGCAAGTGATACCGCAGAGCAGCCACTACTGTTTAATGTTAATGCTGATGGAAAGGTGCTTTTTGAAGATACAGCACCACAACGCTGGAAATTTGCCGTTAGTCATTTAAATGCCTCCTATGCCGATCTAGCCTTAGCAAATCAACAGCCTATTGTTGTTGACTTGAGCTTGCTTACTGATAAGCAGCAATTTAGCTGGGAAGTGGGTGAGTCTGAATTAAGTTTACGCTATCCCGATAGCCGTCAAAGTGTCATCCATCATCAATATAGTCAGGGACAGGCACAGCATTGGCAAACTCAAGGCTCATTAACTGACATGGTTGCTAGTATGGCGAACTATGAATATTTGTTGGCGATGGTTGATGCGTTAAGCAATAAAAAACTACTTTCTACAGACAAAGTAGAGCAAGTCAATCCGAACGATGAGCTAGTTTTTAACGGTGAGTGGGACTTTAAGCAAGAAGAGCAGCTTAGCGGTCGCTTTAATCTTGAGCGTAAGTATACGTCAGGGGTATGGCCATTCCCTACACCGGTGCCTTTGGATTTTGACCGTTTAAGTGTCCAAGTCGATGACGGTGGGGATGCAAAGCAAGTAGCAGATTATATTGTCAATACAGACGGTATGCATATTCAGGCAAGTGGTGAGGGTCCAAACTCTTTGCTAGATGCCAATGTTTATCTACATCCCGCTAGCCCCTTTATGCTTGAGCAAGCGCAAGTTAATTTGACCTTAGCTGATGCGTCGACCTTAAACGCCCATGTGTTTACTGGGGCTGATGGCGTGTATTTAGAAAATACCCGTCTCTATGGCTTAGTGCAGACTAGCGGTATTCCTTTGGAAAAGGTGAGCTATGGTGCGGTGCCGCCAGGTATGATTAATGGGGATGTGCATTTTAATGTCATCTTGTCAGAAAATAATCAACCACTTCAAGCTTTTGTAACAGGTGAGTTTGCTGATGATAGCCGATGGAATAGTCAGTCATTGCAAGGGAGTCTAGACGTTGGTTTGTTTTTCCGAGATGAACATGATTTCACGGTTTCTAAGGCTGATATTGATCTTCGTTTAGGACAGAATCATATTCTGTCTGAAGGCGCATTTGGTGAACCTAATGATAGTCTTACTTTGTCGGTTAAGGCGCCGCAGCTTAAAGATTTATGGCCAGACTTGCCGGGTTCTGCGGATTTAGATCTAAGACTGGATGGCACAATTGCTGAAAATACACTGGTAACTAAGGGACGGTTTAGTCAGGGTGACTTTAAGGAGTTTGGCAAAGCCCCGATTGATTTTGAATTGCGTGCAGCAGGCGGTTGGCGAGAGTTGACAGAGGAAGGCTATGAGGGTTGGACCGGCACAATTGACTTTCTCGATGTGCAACATGCAGGCTTTGCAGTACATCAGGCTGAGCCAGTAGAGTTGAGTGTGATGCCGCAGGGTGCTGACTCTAAGCCGCAGTGGGATATTGGGGCATCCACTATCAGTATTACATTGCCAGGAGCGCATCAAATAGCTTTGGAGCAAGGTGGTTCTCAAGGTAAAGCAGGTAAGTTTGATACTAGTGGAGCAATTCGAGGTTTTGCTCTCTCACCCCAGTTAATTGATAATTTACAAAAATCCTTCGGTATTGGATTAGGGGACGGTAAACAATCAATTAATCACGATATTATAGTACGTGGTCGCGAAGCGGTGGTTGTCAATCCACCGGTTTTTGATTTGCTGTGGGACTTGGATTTTGATGGTGCATTGAATGGTAATGCTAAGCTTGTTAAGCTAGATGGGGACTTTTTAATTCCTAGTGATCCACCCGTTGCGCTCGGTTTAGAAAAGCTAGAGTTAGATGTTAATAGCCAATCTCAAGGGGGCAGTATAAGTCTCTTAACAGCTGAATTAGACCTTGTTACCGCAAGTAAGGGCAGTATTCAGGGCAATGCAAGTTTACGGTTAGATGGGTTTAGCCCAGTGTTTGATAATGATACTCAAGCGCGAGTAGTTGGTCATATGGACGATATCTCGTGGTTAACTGGCTTGACAGGTGATGTGGTGGAATTAGGTGGTCGCGTTGCTCTTGATATAACGGCTAATTATCGCGCTGGTAATTGGGTGACCTCGGGTGGTGTTCAAGCTGAGGAACTGCGCATTGTTGAAATTGAGAATGGCATTCGCTTACTGAACGGTAGTTTGGACGTGGGATTAAACGGTAACGATGTTGTAATTAATCGATTGCATTTCCCGAGTATTATTCGAGTGATGCCAAATGAGTGGCGTACTCGCCAATGGATTGAAGAAAATACAGAAGCAAAAAATGGTAGTCTGGATATTAGCGGCCATTGGAATTTGCAAAACTCGCGTGGTCAAGTTCGTGTGTTACTGGATCATTATCCGATTTTGCAGCGGACCGACCGTTTTGCTATGGTGAGTGGTGAGGTTAATGTAGATGCAGCTTTACCAAGAATTGTGGTTGACGGGAAAGTGACTGCTGATGCGGGTTGGGCGAGTGTGGATATTAAAGGGACAGCACCTACGTTAGACTCTGATGTGGTGATTGTTCGTCAGGGTGAGGATTCTCCGCAAGCGAATCCTTCAAACTTGGATTTAGATCTTGATGTTACTATCGATTTAGGGCCTCGATTCTATGTGGTCGGTTTTGGTTTAGATGCTGGTTTAGTTGGCGCCATTACCATCAGACAAGTTAATAATGAGCTCAGTGCAGAGGGGCAGTTTAATACTCGTGGTGGTGCAATAGAGGTTTATGGGCAGAGATTGCAAATTCGTCTCGGCCGTATCACTTTCCAGGGAGACATAACTAACCCAGTGCTTGATATTGAAGCGTTACGCAGAAACTTAGAGGTAGAGGCTGGTGTGCGTGTGGTTGGTAATGCTCGGAATCCGAAGATCAGTTTAATTTCCTATCCTGACGTGAGTGAGGTAGAAAAGCTCTCCTGGTTAATAATGGGCCGCGGTCCTGATAGTGGTGGAGGTGATTTGGCCATGCTATTTATTGTTGGATCCTCGTTAATAGGGGGCGATGGAACCAGTGAGCCGTTCTATAAACAGCTTGGAGTTGATGATATTGCCATCCGCAGAGGGAGTGTCGGGGAGTCAGGTTCTATTCTTCCGTACCGGACGGTGGGAGACAGTACCTCTTATCTGGGGCAAAATGATATATCAGATCAGTTTTTGCAGATCACGAAGCAGTTTCAACGAGGTATTAGTGCCAGTATCGAGCAGGCGTTATCAGGTAGTGGGACTGTTGGTAGGGTTAGTTATCGCTTAATGCGAGGTCTTACAGTTGATGCAAAGGTAGGAACGGTAAGTGGTATTGAAATGGTTTATCGACGATTCTTCCGTGACTAATCCTAGGGCATAGTAAACTAATGTTTTGTCAAATTTCATAGCATCGAGTTGAGTAGAAAGTCATGAGTATTAAAAATGATCGTTGGATTCGTGAAGCGGCTGCACAGGGTATGATTGAACCCTATGAGCCGGGCCAAATACGTCAGGCCAATGGAGAGAGAATTGTTAGTTACGGCACTAGTAGTTATGGTTATGATGTGCGTTGTGCTCGTGAGTTTAAAATCTTTACTAATATTAACTCTAGCGTAGTAGACCCTAAAGCCTTTGATGAAGGCTCATTTGTGGATTTTGTAGGTGATGTATGTATCATCCCACCTAATTCCTTTGCTCTCGCGCGTACCGTGGAGTATTTTCGAATTCCACGCAGTGTATTAACAATTTGTTTAGGTAAGAGTACTTACGCACGCTGTGGTATTATCGTCAACGTTACACCGTTGGAGCCAGAGTGGGAAGGTCACGTGACGTTGGAGTTTTCTAATACGACACCTTTACCAGCCAAGATATACGCCGGTGAGGGCTG
>CANROD010000049.1 GCA_947632105.1 uncultured Oligella sp.
GAGGGATTGGCTTCTCAAGCAGAAATTGCTAGCTTTGAAGTAAATTATTAGGTACCTTATAGTTTTTGAAAAGTAGTTGCGCCTAAAGATATGGCAGAATTTACCAGTTTTTTGAATAGTTATCTCGTTTCACTTATTGTTCCACAAAATCTAGCATTATTTTTATTCGTGCTCGGTGTGGTGTCTTATTTAGTTCGCTTTAGGCGATTAGCCCGATTGCTTGTATTAAGTGCTGCTGTGTGGCTAGGGCTGTGGTCTTTGCCCATTACTTCAATTAAGGTAGGCTCTTTTTTAGAAGAACAATATGTAATTACTCATATTGAAGACTTGCCTAGTGCTGATGCGATTGTGGTATTGGGTGGCAATACCGCAGCTAACAGACAAAATTGGTTTGCAGAAGAGGTTAATAGGGACTTAGCACATCGTCGTATAGACACAGCAGAGGCGCTTTATGTTGCAGGTAAAGCACCATTGATTATAGTTTCGGGTGGTGCTAATGAAGGTACAGTTAGTGAGGCCCGCGGTATGGAGTCGAGTTTACAGGGGCAGGGTATACCAGCCGAGGCTATTATCCGTGAGGATAGTAGTCAAACCACCAGAGAAAATGCTTTATATACCAAGCGAAAGATGCAAGAGCAGGGTATTGATTCTGTCTTAGTGGTGACCTCCGCACTACATATGCCGCGCGCAATGGGTGTGTTCAGAGGTTTAGATATTGAGGCATATGCGGCTCAAAACCCGCCACAGATTCAGATACCGCAGAATGAACCAAGCTTTAATCCTTATCTGCCCAATATGCGGGCCTTAGCGGCTAGTCGCTCGATTATTAAGGAGTATCTAGGGTATTGGGTCTATCAGCTTAGAGGTTGGATATAGGCTTGATTTGCTGTGAGTTGTGCCAATAACTTTCTCAGCAGTCGTTAATACCTCGTCCAGTGCAGCCCAACGACCTTTCTCTCCAAGCATTAAGGCGTTAGTAGACCAAGGTCCTGTATGCTCAACCTCACTCACACCGATCAAGGTAATTTGTTTGGCGGTAGTCGCTGCACTGAGGTGAGAGACACCAGAATCATTGCAGATGACTAGTGCAGCTTCTTTAAGTAAAGCAGTAAAAGGTCCTAAAGCCAAAGAAGGGAGTAGTTCAGCTGAGGGTGCATTGGTCTTGGCTTGATTAGTTTCTTTCGGCGGTGGACACATGATGACCCGATGGCCTTGGTGATGCATTGCTTGTGTAAGCTTTTCATAACAAGGCCAAACGGTGCTTTTGCCGTGATGTAGGCCACCAGCAGTGGGTGCAATCACAATAAATTCGTTGCTTTTTAAGCCATGTTGCGACATATAGACATTTTTTTCTGCAATATGCTCCTCAGTAACTGGTAATAAGATACGTTGCTCAGGTTGATCTGGGCATTGAAAGCCCCAATGACTAAGTGCAATTCGGGTTAGGTGGTACCAGGAGATAACATTATGTGGGCGAGGATTGATTTTAGTGACTGGCCAACGTAGGAGCAGTGTACGACCATCATCTTTATATCCAGCGCTTGATAAGCCGGCAAATTTAAATGTTAAGGCGCTAGTTAGAGAGTCTGGTATTAAAAGACCAACTTCTTTGTGGGTGATGGGATTGTTTTTACGATAGTCACGGATTTTTTTAGAATCGTCTCGCCATTTACCGGTTAACGCTAAAAACTCAACGTCAGGTTTTTTTAAATAGGCAGCGAGTAAGCTTTCTGCCCATGGTTTAGCACAGATGACAACCTTTGCTCCGGTGTTAATAACAGTATTTAGGGAGGCAAGACTCATACAAACATCGCCTACCCAATTTGGTAGACGGATAAATATTCTTGAAACTTTTTTCATTTTGAAAGCGCATTGATTAAGCAACTATTGAAACTTTACACTTTTTTTATCCTAGCCGTTAAAATCACGGTTAATTATTAATAATAAGGTGAGTAAACTTGAGTGACATTGACAAATTAAGCAAGGAAGAGCAAAAGGCTATTCGACGTCGATTGTGGCACCGAATTTTTGAGCGTGTCGGTTCTTTTTGGAAGTTCTTGGCAGTTTCTGTTATCTGTACCATGATTGCATCGGCTACGCAGCCGGCCTTGGCGTATTTGATGAAGCCGTTATTGGATGAAGGTTTTGCTGGTACTAGACCTGATTTTATCTGGATGATGCCATTAGCAATTATCGGCTTGATGTTTATTCGTGGAATTTTTAATTTCTGCGGTGAGTATCTAATGGCATGGGTTTCCAATAAAGTATTATTTGGCGTTCGTTCAGAGATGTTTCAACGTCTATTGCATATGCCCGATACTGAGTTTCAAAAGGGTGATAGTGGGCGCTTGCTTAATCGTTTCACGGTAGATGCAGGTAATGTCACACAATACGCAGCAGAAATTGTCACTAATTTAGTACGTGAAGTATTTGTAGTGATTTCACTAGTGGGTTTATTGTTTTATTTATCATGGCAACTCACACTGATTATTTTAGTGATTTTTCCTTTTTCAGTGCTTGTCGGCAGCTATTTTGCCAAGCGTTTACGCACGATTAATCGTCGTACTTTAGATATGAATGCAAGCCTTACAGCGACGGTAAAAGAAGGAATTGAAGCACAGCGCGTGGTTAAATTATTTGATGGTTATGAGCGTGAGAGTAGTCGCTTTAAAACTGTTAATAAAGGTTTGCGTGCCTATGCAATGCGAGCCTCAATAGCCGATGCTGTGATGTCGCCATTAACTCAATGGGTTGTTTCTTTTTCTGTGGCAGCGATTATCAGTGTGGCATTACATCAAGCTGAGCAAGGTTTAACAACGGGGGAGTTTATCGCCTTTATTACGGCGCTGGGACAGATTTTTGATCCGGTACGACGTCTTACTAATCTAGCCAGTAAATCACAAAAAATGATGGCTGCTGCGGAAAGTGTTTTCAAGTTGATTGATACGGCAAAAGAAAAAGACGAGGGTACCAAGGTTTGCCATGTTAAAGAAGATTCGGTGGTTGATTTTAAAGACATCGTTTTCCGCTTTAATGATGATGGTGAAGAGGTGCTTAAAAAGCTATCTTTTACAGTTGATGCAGGTCAAACCATTGCGTTAGTCGGACGTTCAGGCAGTGGTAAAACGACCTTAGTTAATATGTTGCCACGATTTGTGGAGCCGACGACTGGACATATTACCTTGGATGGCGTGTCGCTTGATGAATTTACATTGAGTAGTTTGCGCCATAACTTATCCTTAGTAAGTCAGCATGTGGTCCTTTTTGAAGGTTCTATTTCTGACAATATTCGTTATGGCTTTAACCAGGGAGCAAGCGATGAGCAGCTCCGCGCGGTGCTTGAAGCATCTAACCTTTGGGATTTTGTTCAGGGTCTACCGGAGGGTGTTGATACTCAGATTGGAGAAAGTGGTTCTTGGTTATCTGGTGGCCAGCGTCAGCGCTTAGCCATTGCTCGTGCGCTACTTAAAGATGCGCCAATATTGATTTTGGATGAGGCCACATCAGCCCTTGATAATGAGTCGGAGAAATTAGTGCAAGACTCATTAGAGCGTTTAATGAAGGGACGTACTACCTTTGTGATTGCTCATCGTTTATCAACAGTTAAAAATGCCGATAGGATTTTAGTACTTGATGATGGTGTAATTATTGAGGATGGTAGTCACGAAGAGCTCTTGAAAAATAGTGGATTGTACCAATCTCTTTACGAGATGCAATTTAAAGAGACTCAAATTAGCTCTTAAAATAAGGCAGTACTAAATATAAAGCCCCGTAAGATCCATGACATTAACTGTATTTCACGGTATGATGAAGCAAAATGGGGGTGATTTTTTGGAGAGTAATTATGAACAGCGCTAAGAACTATACCATTGAAAATTGGGGTTACGAGCATCCTGAGGTTAAAGGTCCTAACGCATTGATGTTTTTTACATGGGATTTATCCAAGACCATTGAAAATGCGTTTCAAGAAGCTAGTGAGGACAATATCGACCAGTACGTTATGCAGGCGCAAGCCTCTGTTGATCGTCTATTAAGCCGTTATGTTGAGATCGGAGCTGACCCAGAGGTGTTTGATGGGCAGTATATTAATCTCAGTATTGAAAAACGTGATGATTCAAATAGTGCTTTAATCGCTTTAGAAACATCTCCTCTACTTGAAGAAAAGATTATTGAGATGCAGTCTCGTGTACAACCGGGCCATAGTTAATCAGTTTCTGATTCTGTATGATACAAAAGGCGCTGTTTATAACGGCGCCTTTATTTAATTACATCAAGATGATATCGTACATTTCTTGTGCGTAGTTATTATCTACTTCTAAGCTAATGGGCTTACCAATAAACTCATCCAGCATACCTAAAAAAGAGCTTTCCTCATCAAGCAGCAAGTCAATCACATGGGGGGACACAATTAATCGAAACTCCTTGGGATTGAATTGTTTAGCCTCACGTAAAATCTCACGCATTATATTATAACAAACAGTCCGAGCGGTTAGTATATTACCTCTTGTTTGGCAGGTAGGGCAGGGCTCACATAGCAGAGTATGCAATGAGTCGCGGGTACGCTTTCGAGTCATTTCGACTAATCCAAGACTGGAGAAGCCATTGACTGTCGTGTGGGTACGATCTCGTGCTAAGGCTTTTTGCAATTTATCTAATACTGCTTCTTGGTGCTCGACATTATCCATGTCAATAAAGTCGATAATAATGATACCACCTGTATTGCGGAGACGTAATTGTCTTGCAATAGCTAGGCTAGCTTCTAAATTCGTTTTGAAAATAGTATCGTGAAAGTTTCTATACCCTATGTAACCACCTGTGTTCACATCAATACTAGTCAGCGCTTCATTGTGATCAAAAATTAAATAACCACCGGATTTTAATTCGACCCGTCTTGATAAGGCTGTTTTAATTTCTTCCTCAACATTTGCTAAGTCAAATAAAGCGCGTGGACCGGCGTAATGATTGATTTTATCGGCCACTGTTGGCGTATAAATTTCAGCCCACTGCTCCAGCTGATGAGTGATTGTTCGCGAGTCAATTTCAATACTAGTAGTGTTCTCATTAGCAAAATCACGTAAAACACGTTGTGCGAGCGTTAAATCCTCATAGAGCAAAGCCGGAGCACCTTGCTTTTTCATACTGTCAATAATTTTTTGCCAACGCAGACTGAGATACTCTTGATCATTTTTAAGGTCCTCATCAGTTGCCCAGTTCGCTTGAGTTCGAATGATATAGCCGCCTTTTTCATTTGGGGACATTAGGCTTTGGACTCGTTGTTTGAGCTTTTCTCGCTCCTCTTCAGCCTCAATTTTTTGAGAAACACCAATGTGCGGCTCATGTGGTAGGTAAACTAAGGAACGGCCAGCAATACTGATTTGATTGGATAACCGTGCGCCCTTAGTGCCGATAGCATCCTTGATAACCTGTACCAGCAGTGTTTGGCCCTCGAATAAAACCTTCTCGATTTGTACCTGTATATTGTCATTCTGACGGCTCTCGCGATTTTCACGTAAATCAGCTAAATGGATAAAAGCAGCACGATCTGAGCCAATATCAATAAAGGCACTTTGCATACCAGGCAAAACGCGCAGTACCTTACCTAAGTAAATATTGCCAACATTACCCCGTTGGTTACTGCGTTCGAGCTGTATTTCCTGTACTGTACCTTGCTCAACAATAGCGACACGTGTCTCAAAAGGTGTGACATTGATTAAAATTTGTTCATTCATTAATTTAAGATATTATCAATTTGATATTACTAATATCTTAGCGTATGTGGATTGGCTTTGCTGTGCTATGCCTTAGAAGTTCTTTATCAAGCTGATATATTTTCTTTAATTCAGTATTATTGTTAGCTTTGATGTGTTTTGTATAGTTGAAGGTAGTAATGAATTTAAAAGCAATGCTTAAAGGGGGGCAAGATGCCTTACCTATTATGTTGGGTTATGTGCCTGTAGCAATGGCCTTTGGCATCAGCGGTAGTAGTTTAGGTCTAAAAGCTAGTGAAATTTCTCTGACCTCGTTGATTGTTTATTCTGGCGCGGGACAGTTCTTTATTCTTGCCGCGATGAAAATCGCCACACCTTGGTTAATGATCGTTGCATTGATTACCTTACTCAATATGCGTCATCTGTTTTATGGACCAATTATTAGTGCCCATTTGCCTGATTCCTTAAAGCAGCGTTTAGCCATGGCTTTTTTTCTAACCGATGAGGTTTTTGCGACTTCTTTTCATCGACTTAAGTCTGTCGAGGACAACGAACGTGCTGCTTGGTTTTGGGGCTTAGGTGTTACCGCTTGGTTATCATGGGTGGGTGGTACTCTGCTGGGATTGATAACCGGTGAACAGTTGTTGGTTCACTATCCAGTACTGGATCAAGTGTTGAGGTTTTCTCTACCTGCTTTGTTTGTTGTGTTAACGGTAATGAGCATGCATCGATACATGCTACTAGCCTTAATCGGTGCAGCTATGGTGAGTTTGGTGGTGACTCTTAGTGGTTATCCATCGCTTGCGATATTTGCGGGGGCGATTAGTGCTTGCGTACTTTATAAACCAAAAGCTAAGGAGTAGAGCGATGAATAACGCATTTTTATGGACTATTTTGGCCTTAGCTGTGACAACGTGGTTGACTAGGGCATTGCCTTTTATATGGCTTAGTCGTAGCAAAAAGAAAGTAAATTTTTCCCAAGGACGTTTGCAGATTTTGGGACCATCCTTATTATTATCAACAACGGTGGTCGTTTTGAGCGGTGAGGTGCAAGGGTTAATTGATAGTGCTGTCTCTTTGTGGCCTTATTTGTTATCGGTAATCGCGGTTGTTTTGGTGACACGCTGGAAGAGAAATATTGGCCTGTCAGTATTGATTGGTCTTGTTGTTTATGGTTTGTGTCTGTTGCTTTAGTCATTAATTGAAAAATGGTCCGCTATCTTTTGTGACAAGCGGACCATTTATTTCTTTACTAATCAACCGAAAAACCCATATATTCCGGTAACCATAAGGCAATACCTGGAAATATCATGACGATTAATAGTGCAGAGAACATCGTTAGCACAAAGAGCATCGCCCATCCAAATGTATGTTCTAGGCGAATATTCGCTACTTTTGTAGTGACTAATAAATTAACTGCAACTGGTGGTGTGAATTGACCAATGGCAATATTCATCGCTAACAAGATACCAAACCAGATAGGGTTCCATTCAAAGTAGTTAATCAGGGGAATCAGTACCGGGGTTAAGATTAGATAAATTGAAATCGCATCTAATAGCATCCCGGCAAATAATACTAATACCATGATTAAGATAAGTAGAACCCATGAGTTATCTGAGATGCTTAACATGGCGTCGGCTAACTGAGTAAAGGTTCCTAAGGTTGTGCCTGCCCATGCAAATACACCAGCCAATGCAATTATCAATAAAATAATACCTGATAGTTTGGTTGCGTCATAAAGCATATCTACTAAGCTACGCCAAGTTAATTGACGGTAAACGACAGTGCCAATAAATAAACCATAGGCAACAGCAACTGCAGCAGCTTCGGTGGGGGTAAATAATCCGGAACGCAGACCACCTAAAATAATGACTGGTGCAAATAAAGCTGGTAAGGCTTTAATAAAGCTTTGTAAAAACGGTGGACGCTCAACTTTTTCAACTGTACTCTTCTCCCAACCACGCATGCGAGCAATTACATAGCATGGAATGAGGATGGAAATGGCAGCTAAAATCCCAGGAAATACACCTGCAGCAAAGAGGGCACGTAAATCCATGCCAGGTAACATCACAGAATAGAGAATTAAAGCAATTGAAGGTGGAATTAAGATAGCCGTTGATGCTGAGGCGGCGATCATCGTCGCTGAAAATGGACGTGGATAACCCGCCTTGGTCATACTAGGTAACATAACCATGGAAACTGCTGCTGCATCAGCTGGACCCGAACCACTCATTCCCGCCATAATCAAACAAACCATCACAGCTACCAAGGTCAGACCACCAGGTCGTTGACCGATGATGGATTGAGCAAAGGTCACTAGACTTGCGGCGACACCGACACGTTCAAAGATAATACCCGTCAATATAAATAAAGGAATAGCAATTAGCGGATACTTGGCAATACTGTTATACGTATTGGTACCCATGGTGGCTAGCATGTCGGGTGAAAGTCCGAAGATAATTCCGACAGCGCCACCAATTCCTAGAGAGTAGGCGACTGGCATACCTATGAGTAAGCAGAGTCCAAACGATAGCAACATTAATAAGTCAGGACTCATAGTCTTCCTCCTGATCACCGTTTGCCATACGTTCGCACCAGTTTTGCGTGGTACGGTACATAATGGCGGCAGCTAAAATAGGTAGCCAAATTAGATAAATCCAGTTGGGATGTCCAAGGCCTGGTGAGAGGGAGTCGTAAATATACTCTTCCCAAGTTAAAGTGCCTCCATACCAAACGACTAGCGCCAGTACAACCATAGTGCCTAACCATTGAAGGGTATAAATAATACGCTTGGCTTTTGTTCCGCAGTGACGTTCCAGCATGCTAATACGAATATGTTCATTGCGTCTAGAGGCGATTGCAGCACCGGCAAAAGCCAATACTACCATAAGAAAAACCGAGTATTCTTCGGTAAAGGCGAAAGAGATGTCAGTGATATAGCGAACTACAACATTAGCAAAACTGATGATACAGATTAGGGCTAGTGCAATTATGCCTAATAAAGACTCAATACGTGTTTTATTGTTTTTTGACATAGTGTTTAAAATAAAAAGGCGCAACCTTTAAGTTGCGCCACATAGTAAATTGCAGTTTAACGTTCGGCAATGGCTTTTTGAGCAGTCTCAACTAAGTCTTTACCGATGCGTGGAGTCCATTTTTCATAAACACCTTGAGTGCTTTCGACAAAGGCTTGATGCTGCTCAGGCGTTAATTCATTTACCTTAACACCACGCTCACGAATTTCGGCTAAGGTAGCCTCTAACTCAGAACGGGACTTGTTGATGCCCCATTGACCTGCATCATAAGCTGCTTGCTTTAGCATCGCTTGATCCTCTTCTGCTATAGTCTTCCAAACTCGCTCACTTACACCAAAAATTAAAGGGTCATTCATGTAGTGCCATAAAGTTAGGTACTGTTGGTTAGCACGATCAGCGCGTGCCGC
>CANROD010000050.1 GCA_947632105.1 uncultured Oligella sp.
ATCGTTGATGCACCTTTTTGGACTGAGGGTCAACGTCAATTTATTGCTGAAAAATTAGAGATTGATGGCACTTGGACAACCATTGTTGATCAGCTTAACGAATCGCTACATGAAGACTCAGTAAAGTAACAGCACCAAGATGGGTAAGTAATTGCTAATTTATAATCCGGCTCTGCTAAAACCGCAAGCCGGATTATCACCTTATGACATGGACTTTTAGTTAAGGATATTAAAACCACCATCGACGTAAAGAGTAGCGCCAGTCATGGCTCTAGAGCCATCGCTTGCTAAAAACACACTTAACGGTCCAACGTCTTCAATATTAACTGCACCCATCGGGGCACGCTGTGCATTTTCCTCAACTAAGGCATCAAAGCTGGCAATACCTGAAGAGGCTCGAGTCATAATAGTTCCAGGTGAAATAGCATTAACACGGATCCCCTGACCGCCTAGCTCATAGGCAAGATAGCGTACAGTAGATTCCAAAGCTGCTTTGACTGGCCCCATAATACCGTAATTAGGAACGACCTCCTCACCACCCAAGTAGCTCATCGTCATTAGACTACCTCCTTCTTTCATCAAAGGCTCTGCTAAACGCGCCATGCGAATAAAAGAATGACAAGAAACATCCATCGCTTGCTGAAAGCCCTCTGCTGAACTATCAACAACACGACCGTGCAGATCGTCTTTTGGAGCAAAGGCAATGGAGTGCAGTAAAAAATCAAGTTTACCCCAACGCTGGGTCACTACTTCAAACAGCTCTTCTAGCTGTGACTCATGACTAACATTAAGTGGCAACTGAATCTCAGCTTCTACGGACTGCAATAAAGGCTCAACATAAGGTCTTGCCTTATCGTTTAGCCAAGTGCCTCCTAATGCAGCTCCCGCCTCATACATTGCTTTAGCACATGCCCATGCAATACTATGCTCGTTACCAATGCCAATAACTAACCCCTTCTTTCCTTTTAGCACATTCTTTCCTTTCATAAACAGACAATAAAGGCACAACAAGCTCTATTAATTAGTCTTTAATTTCAGTTAATTCAGCGTCAGTACAATGACACCCACTGATTGTAAATCAAAAAAGTTACATTCATATAGCATCTATTAGTCCCCCTAGATTCTCATCATCCATATCTTGTGTCAAAAATAGAATCTTGTTACTATTACAGACATCCTTAAGATATTCAAAGCCATTGCTGTCACGTGATTGTCACTGTTAAATTATCAATCTGATTGCGACGACAAAACCTAATAATAGAGGAAATGCATTTAATGAAACAATTTCATAAGAAATGGTGTTTATCAAGCTTTCGCACTCTTCTTATTTCTAGCATAGCCTCAATCATGTCCTTTTCAAGTGCCGTGGCGGAAGAAAATACAGGTTGGCACAAACAAATCACCCCATATATCTGGGCCACAGGGATGGATGGCAATATCACACCCTTTCCTCAAGCACCAACTTTATCCGTAAACCAATCCTTTTCCGACACCATCAAAGATCTGGATGCCGCCTTTTTCCTACACGGTTTTGCACGCAAAGAGCGCTTTGTTTTTATGGGCGACATGCTATATGCCAACCTTTCCAAAAAAGGGAATGTTTATCCCGGCATTTCCGCAAAGGGCAAACTTAAATTACTCTCCCTAACGTTCACTGGAGGCTATCGAGTCCTTTCGACACCCTCAGTAAAACTCGACACCATGGCCGGCGTACGGTTATCTCGCATTCAAGCCTCTGTTGATATCCCACAGATAGGTCAACAGAAGTCCAGTACACAATCTTTAACCGACCCAATCTTAGCATTACGCGCAAACTTTGCCCTAGATCCTAATTGGTCAATACTCGCCTATGGCGATATTGGCGGATTTGGCGCAGGTTCTAAAATGACTAAACAAGCCTTTTTGAGCATCAATTACAAAATAAATAACCAAATGCATCTATCGACTGGTTACCGTCATCTACATTTTGATGTTCACCATAAGGGCATGCATGTTGATACTAAGCTTAGCGGCCCTTTTCTGGGTTTAACTTGGCAATTCTAATCCTCTTTTATAGGTTCTCATGATGAAAAAGAAAAAACCCATAGGTTTTAAAGTAAATCAGTTTTTATTAACAACTTCATTAATTTTAGTGGGAGTAACTACAGCCATGGCATGCACACGAGTAGTATATTTAGGCGAAGAAGAACAGATCATTACAGCCCGTTCAATGGACTGGAAGATGGATATCGACACTAATCTATGGGCCTTCCCCCGTGGGGTAGATCGCGAGGGAGAGGCTGGTTCAAACTCCATCAAATGGAAATCCAAATATGGTAGTGTCATTGCTAGCGGCTATGATATTGCGACAACTGACGGTCTCAATGAAAAAGGTCTATCCGCCAACTTATTATGGTTGGTAGAGTCCGAATACCCTGATTTCGAACAAGATAGTAAACCGGGATTGAGTGTTGCACTATGGGCGCAGTACATGCTAGACAATTATGCCACCGTTAAAGAGGCAGTTGATGCACTTGAAAAAGAGCCTTTCACCCTCGTAACTGATTCGATTCCTGGTCAAGACCGTTTGGCAACCGTACACCTCTCTATGTCCGATGCATCAGGCGACAGCGCCATTATTGAATATATTGAAGGTAAACAGGTCATTCACCACAACAGAAACTATCAGGTCATGACAAACTCCCCTGTCTTTTCTGAGCAAATCGCATTGAATGAATACTGGAAGCAGATAGGTGGTGCCGTTATGCTACCAGGGACTAACCGTGCTGCAGACAGATTTGTTCGAGCATCCTTTTATGTAGACGCTATCCCTAAAAAAGCCCCCATTCGAGAATCACTAGCTAGTATGTTCGGCGTTATTCGTAATGCATCAGTTCCTTACGGTATTTCCTCAGAAACCGAACCAAATATTTCATCAACACGTTGGCGTACCGTGGCTGATCATAAAAATCTTAATTACTTCTTTGAATCAGCTTTTAGTCCCAACACATTTTGGGTAGATCTGAAAAAAATGAACTTTGAATTTGACCCAGATAAGGCCATGAAATTGGACTTAGGTAAACAAGAAAGCAAGGTTTATGCCGGTGAGGTTTCTGCTTCGTTTGTTGAAACTAAACCCTTTACTTTTTTAGGTCTCAAATAATTAAAATCGACCTAAGCTGAAGATAAAAAAACCCAAACTATCATATGACGGTTTGGGTTTTTGCTGTTCAATTACAGCGTTAGATTAGCTTTAAACTAACAACGTAATTAGATTACGCGGGCAGCTTCAACTAATCTAACAGCGGTCCAAGTCTTATCTTTAGAGATAGGACGGCCCTCTGCAATCTCAACGATATCGCCTTCGTTGTACTGGTTAGTTTCGTCGTGCGCTTTATACTTCTTAGAGCGACTAACGATTTTACCGTAAAGTGGGTGCTTAACATGACGCTCAACACTAACAACAATGGTTTTTTCCATTTTGTTACTAACCACTTTACCAACTAAGGTACGTTGGCGTTTCTCTGTAGTCTGAGTTTCGCTCATATTAGTTACCTGCCTTTTCGGTTAAGATAGTGCGTACACGTGCAATATCGCGACGTACTTTTGTCAACTGGCTTGCATCAGCTAATTGCTGAGTAGCGTGTTGCATACGCAAGTTAAATTGTGCCTTTAATAAAGACTCGAGCTCATTATGAAGCTCGGCCACGTCTTTTTCACGTAATTCAGATGCTTTCATAAAAACCTCTTAAACAATTTGACGTGTAACGAAGGTGGTAGAAATAGGCAACTTAGCTGCTGCTAAGCGGAATGCCTCACGTGCTAACTCTTCGCTTACACCATCCATTTCATATAAAACTTTACCCGGTTGAATTTCAGCAACCCAAAACTCTGGGTTACCTTTACCACTACCCATACGAACCTCTGCAGGTTTCTGGGAAATTGGTTTGTCCGGGAAAATACGAATCCAAATACGACCACCACGTTTAATGTGACGAGTCATAGCACGACGAGCAGCCTCAATCTGACGAGCAGTTAAACGACCACGACCTGTAGCTTTAAGACCGAAATCACCGAAGTTAACCTGAGTACCACGAGTGGCTAAACCGGTGTTACGACCTTTTTGCTCTTTACGATACTTTCTGCGAGCTGGTGATAACATAATTACTCTCCTTTAGCCTCAGTAGTCGCTTCAGCTTGCTGAGCAGCTGGGCGACGACGGCGACGACGGCTGTCTGGACGATCAGCACGAGGACGACGGCGTGAACGACGATCTTCTTCGTTAGAAGCGGCTAGTTCAGGTGGTAATTCGCCATTAGGCAATAAATCACCACGATAAACCCATACTTTAATACCAATAATACCGTAGGTAGTTTCAGCTTCAGCCGTTGCATAGTCGATGATAGCGCGTAAAGTGTGTAGAGGTACACGGCCTTCACGATACCACTCGCTACGAGCGATTTCAATACCGTTTAAACGACCTGAAGATGCGATACGGATACCTTTAGCACCGGCACGCATAGCATTCGAGATCGCGCGCTTCATCGCACGACGGAATTGGATACGCTTTTCTAATTGCTGAGCAATAGAATCTGCAACTAACTGTGCATCAATTTCAGGCTTACGAATTTCTTCGATCCCTACGTGAACTGGCACACTCATTAATCTTTGTAGATCGGCATTTAATTGAGCAATATCATCACCGCCCTTACCAATTACAACACCTGGACGTGCAGTATGAATCGTGATACGCGCAGTTTTAGCAGGGCGCTCAATCACAACACGACCAACTGAAGCGTTTTTAAGTTTACGCTTCAAGTATTCACGTACTTTTACGTCTTCGTGTAATAAAGTACTGAAATCCTTATCGTCAGCATACCAACGAGAACTCCAGTTACGGTTTACAGCGAGACGAAACCCGGTAGGGTGTACTTTCTGACCCATTGTGACTCCTTAAACGCCGACTTTAACCACGATGTGGCAAGTCTGCTTCTCGATACGATTACCACGGCCCTTGGCACGTGCTCTAAAACGCTTCATTGATTGAGCCTTATCAACGTAAATAGTCGTTACGAATAACTCATCAATATCAGCACCATCATTATGCTCAGCGTTAGCAATTGCTGACTCTAGAGCTTTTTTGATGATGACGGCTGCTTTTTTCGGTGTGAACGTCAAAATATTCAACGCTTGCTCAACTGATTTACCACGGATTAAGTCCGCTACAAGACGAGTCTTTTGCGCTGAGATATGTGCGTTACGAACAATAGCTGTTGTTTCCATCACTTACCTCTTAGACTTCTTATCCGCTGCATGACCTTTGTAGGTACGTGTTTGCGCGAATTCACCTAATTTGTGACCGACCATATTCTCATTTACAAAAACAGGAACATGTTGGCGACCGTTATGTACTGCAATCGTTAAACCGACAAAATCGGGTAGGATTGTTGAACTACGAGACCAAGTTTTGATCGGCTTCTTATCCTTGCCTTCTGCAGCAACCTCAACCTTTTTCATGAGGGAGGCTTCTACGAAAGGGCCTTTTTTAATTGAACGTGACATATATTATTGCCCCTTATTTACGCTTACGACGTGAGACGATCATGTTGTCAGTACGCTTGTTACTACGAGTTCTGTAACCCTTAGTAGGTGTACCCCATGGACTCACTGGCTCACGACCTTCACCGGTCTTACCTTCACCACCACCATGAGGGTGATCGATCGGGTTCATTGCCACACCTCGAACGGTAGGACGAATACCACGCCAGCGCATTGCACCAGCTTTACCGTAATTCTGAAGGCTGTGCTCGCTATTACCTACCTCACCGATAGTTGCGCGGCAATCAATATGCACACGACGAACTTCACCTGAACGTAGACGAACCTGCGCGTAAATACCTTCACGAGCCATTAACACTGCTGTTGAACCAGCTGCACGAGCAATTTGACCGCCCTTGCCTGGCATCATTTCAATGTTGTGAATATGTGAACCGATTGGAATGTTACGAATTGGCATAGCATTACCGACGCGAATAGGCACCTCAACACCAGACTCAATCTGTGCACCAACAGCTAGTTTTTTAGGAGCAAGAATGTAACGACGCTCACCGTCTGCATACACTACTAAAGCAATGTGTGCTGTACGATTTGGATCGTATTCTAGACGCTCAACTGTCGCAGGAATACCATCTTTATTACGACGGAAGTCAATAATACGATAGTGAGCTTTATGACCACCCCCACGGTGACGAACCGTGATACGACCATGATGGTTACGACCTGAGCCACGTTTTTTAGACTCTAGTAAAGGAGCGTATGGCGCGCCTTTATGTAGATCAGGATTAACCACTTTAACCATGCCACGACGGGCTGGCGACATAGATTTAATTTTTACTAATGCCATCTTAGTTCACCTCCGAAAAGTCAAGTTCTTGACCTTTTTTGAGTGATACATAAGCGATACGAATAGTCTTACGACGACCGGTAGAACGGCCCGTACGCTTTACTTTACCTTTACGGTTTAAAACTGATACTGATTCAACTTCAACTTCAAATAACAGTTCAACAGCCGCTTTAATCTCCGGCTTAGTTGCATCTGTAGCAACACGCAAAGCAATCTGTGGTTGATCTGCAGATGATTCAGCAATGAAAGTTGCCTTCTCAGTAATCACCGGAGCCAGAATGACTTGCATTAAACGTTCTGCTTTCATCCTAAGATCTCCTCAAGTTGTGCAATTGCAGCTTTAGTGATCAACACATTCTTGTAGTGAACTAAAGAAAGTGGATCGGCGTAGCTAGTTTCAACAACAGCAACACCCGGCAGATTGCGAGTAGCTAAATATGTGTTTTCGTCTAATGCATCAGTGATCACTAAAACTGAATCTAGTACGCCCATAGCTTTTAATTTGCTAGCAGCAACTTTAGTTTTAGGAGCTTCGAAGCTGAATGACTCAACAACAGAAATACGATCTTCACGAGCTAATTGTGACAAGATAGAACGAACACCTGCGCGGTACATCTTCTTGTTTACTTTTTGTGTGAAATTCTCGTCAGGCTTGTTAGGGAAAGTACGACCACCCCCACGCCATAGAGGAGAACCTGCAGCACCAGCACGTGCACGACCAGTACCTTTTTGGCGCCATGGTTTACGAGTGCTGTATTTTACTTCTGAACGGTCCTTTTGAGCACGGTTACCGCTACGAGCATTGGCTTGGTAAGCCACAACTAGTTGGTGAACTAATGCTTCATTGAAATCACGACCAAAAATGGTCTCTGCGGCACTAACAGTACCTTCAGCTACGCCTTGTGCATTTAGGAGCTTAAGTTCCATTATTTAGCTCCTTTAACAGTCATTTTGATTGCAGGACGCACTACGATATTGCCGTTTTTATGACCAGGAACAGCGCCCTTAACCATAATAAGACCACGCTCAGCGTCAACGCGAACGATATCTAAGTTTTGTACAGTGCGAGTTACATCACCCATGTGACCAGCCATGCGTTTACCTGGGAAAACACGACCCGGATCTTGACACATACCAGTAGAACCAGGTGCGCGATGAGAGAGTGAGTTACCGTGAGAAGCACGTTGTGAACTAAAGTTGTGACGTTTAATAGCGCCCTGGAAACCCTTACCGATGGTTGTACCCTGTACATCCACTTTTTGGCCAGCTTCAAAAACGTTCGCAACAGAAATCTCAGCACCAGCCTCAAACTCAGAAGCTTTTACAGGATCTAAACGAAACTCTTTAAGGAGAGAACCGGCTTCAGCACCAGCTTTAGCATAGTGACCTGCTAAAGGCTTAGTCACACGGCTAGCGCGACGCTCGCCAAATGCAACCTGAATAGCAGTGTAGCCATCAGTCTCAACGGACTTAACTTGAGTCACGCGGTTGCCTGATACGTCCAGTACAGTTACTGGAATAGATTCACCTTCGTCGGTAAAAATACGCATCATGCCAACCTTACGACCGACTAGTCCTAGCCGATGAGCGGCAGGCGTTGTTGTCGAATTTGACATTTTATTACTCCATTCCTCACTACGATTGGTGAGGGCTAACATTTATTATGAGGGGTAAATATCTTGCTTTTCAGT
>CANROD010000051.1 GCA_947632105.1 uncultured Oligella sp.
AACACCCAAGGCAAAGCCAGACGAGCTAGCATCAAGCTCAATCATGGCACGGTGCAAACGCCGATGTTTATGCCGGTAGGGACTTATGGATCAGTAAAGGCCATGTTGCCACATGAATTAAAGGAAGTCGGCTCGCAAGTAATTCTGGGCAACACCTTTCACCTATGGCTGCGGCCAGGCACCGAAATTATTAAAAAATTTGGCGGTTTACATGACTTTATGCAATGGGATCAGCCAATACTGACCGATTCTGGTGGCTTCCAAGTCTTTAGCCTAAGAAACCTGAGAAGCAAGCTAACCGAGGAAGGTGTCCGCTTCTCCTCTCCAATTACCGGTGAAAAGCTATTTCTAGATCCAGAGGAATCGATGCGTATCCAAACCGCTTTAAACTCCGATATTGCCATGGTTTTAGATGAATGCACACCCTATGAGATTGATAATCGCCCAGCCACTCATGAAGAAGCTGCACGCTCCATGCGTTTATCTTTGCGTTGGGCTAAACGCTCTAAAACTGCTTTCAGCGAGTTAGAAAACCCTAACGCCCTTTTCGGTATTGTTCAAGGCGGCATGTTTGAAGACCTTCGTGAGGAGTCTTTAGAGGGACTTGTAGACATTGGCTTCCCGGGCTATGCTATTGGTGGTTTATCCGTTGGTGAACCCAAAGAGGACATGGTTCGCATATTAAAAAGCGTTGCTCACAAGCTCCCTGAAAATGCACCTCGCTATCTAATGGGCGTAGGCACACCAGAAGACTTGGTTTATGCAGTATCTCAGGGTGTTGACATGTTTGACTGTGTGATGCCTACTCGCAACGCCCGTAACGGTTGGTTATTTACCCGTTTTGGCGATATTAAAATGCGTAACGCGCGTTATAAAGATGATCCTAAACCATTGGATCCAAGCTGCAGTTGCCATACTTGCCAGCACTTTTCTAGAGCTTATTTACATCACCTGCACCGCTCGAATGAAATTACCGGCGCACGCCTAAACACGCTACATAACTTGCACTATTATCTCAATCTAATGCAAGAGATGCGAGATGCACTTGAAGAAAACCGCTTTGACCAATGGCAAGAGCAATTCCATAAAGATCGAGCAATTGGTATTGAATAAAGCCAGAAAAGGCTACAATAATTGATTAATTTTTTACAACACTTAAAAAACCTCTCATTTAAAGAGATTTGGAGATTTTTATGAACTTCGTAGATTTACTAGGCGTATCCGTAGCACAACAAGAAGGTACTGGCGCAGGTCTTATGGGCTTTTTACCCATTGTTTTAATGTTTGTGGTGCTGTACTTCCTAATGATCCGTCCACAGATGAAACGCCAAAAAGAGCACAAAAACATGGTTGAAAACCTATCGGTAGGTAGCGAGGTTGTAACTGCTGGAGGCATGGTTGGCCGAATCTCCCGTATTTCTGATGCTGGCTATCTGACGTTAGAAGTAGGTGGTTCAGCGGACAAGCCAGTAGAAATTGTTGTTCAACGCCAAGCAGTAACAACTGTTTTGCCTAAAGACACAATCAGAAGTCTTTAATCCTCACTTTTTATTTGCTCGCCGGGCTTTACCGTAAAGCTCGGCAACTTTGATCCTCACAAACACTCTAAAGACATTCGGCATGAATCGTTACCCCTTATGGAAATATCTCATTGTCCTAGTGACGTTAGTACTGGGCTTACTGTATACCTTACCTAACTTTTTCGGTGAGTCTCCGGCAGTTCAAGTAACTAGCACCAACGTTACTCGCAAAATCGATGAAAACACCTTAAAGCAGATCGAAAGCTTACTTCAGCGCGAGCAAATCCCCTACACTGGCGCTTATTATTCAGTTAATAACTCTATCGGTAATATTCGCGTGCGTTTTAGCTCACCCGATATTCAGTTAAAAGCTAAGGACGTTATTGAACGCGCCCTTATTCAAGATCCCGAAGAGCCTGAATATACAGTTGCCCTTAACCTATTGTCCGACTCACCAGATTGGTTGGCAGCAATTAATGCCCGTCCAATGTTCTTAGGCCTAGACTTACGAGGTGGTGTACACTTCCTGCTACAAGTCGATATGGAAGGTGCTTTAGAGTCCAGATATGACAGCCTAAGCAATGAGGTCAGCAACAACTTACGCACTCATCATATTGATTCGCTGCAGGTTAGTCGCGAGGGTTCATCAATTCATGCGCTATTTTCAAGCGAGGCTATCCGCGATAAGGCTCTTAGTCAGTTACGTGGCATGATGCCAGAACTAAGTTTCAGCACTCAGAACCGAGGCGATCAATATCTATTAATCGGTGAAATCAACGAAAGCGAAATCCTCAACATTCAAGAAACTGCACTACGTCAAAACATCATTACCTTACACAATCGTATTAACGAGTTAGGCGTAGCTGAACCAGTCATTCAGCAGCAAGGCACTGATCGTATTGTGGTTCAATTACCAGGCATTCAGGACGTTGCACGAGCCAAAGAAATTCTTGGTCGTACAGCAACCCTACAAATGCGTTTAGTAGAAGACTCACCTACCGCTATGGCAGCTATTGCCTCAGGCACGGTACCCTTCGGTATGGAGGCTTTCCAAGACACTAACGGTCAAACAATGTTACTACGTCGTCAAGTGTTATTAACAGGTGAAAATCTACAGAATGCTAGTGCAGGTCGTAGTCAACAAACTCAGGAACCAACCGTTAACCTTAGTTTAGACGATAATGGTGCACGTATTTTCCGTGAAACCACACGTAACAACATCGGCAAACGCATTGCCATTGTTTTATTTGAAAACAACCGCGCTCAGGTTGTGACTGCACCAGTTATTCGTAGCGAAATTCCTAACGGTCAAGTTGAAATATCTGGGTCAATGTCCTTAGCAGAAGCTGCTGATACAGCATTACTACTAAGAGCAGGTTCACTAGCAGCGCCGATGTCCATCATTGAAGAACGAACCATTGGTCCTAGCTTAGGTGCCGATAACATTGAAAAAGGCTTCCAATCAACGCTTTGGGGCTTTATAGCAATTGCTATTTTCATGATTATTTACTACCATTTATTTGGTATTTTCTCCACCGTAGGTCTTCTGTTTAACGTTGTTTTACTGATAGCGCTACTTTCTATTCTACAAGCCACCCTCACCCTACCAGGCATTGCTGCTATTGCACTAACCCTAGGTATGGCGATTGATGCCAACGTACTGATTAACGAACGCATTCGTGAAGAGCTTCGTGCCGGAGCAACAGCACAACAGGCTATTAATACAGGTTTTGATAAAGCATGGGGCACCATTTTTGACTCCAACGTAACCTCTTTAATTGTTGGCATTACGCTATTGGCCTTTAGTGGCCCTGGCCCAATTAGAGGTTTTGCTATCGTTCACTGTTTAGGTATTTTGACCTCCATATTCTCCTCTGTTGTTGGTGTTCGAGCCTTGGTTAACGTATGGTACGGTAGACGTAGAGGTCTCAAAAAGCTTGCCATCGGTACTGTTTGGCGTCCTAATAATGACGACGCTTCTAAAGCCAATGCTAAAAGCAAAACCAAAGGCGCTGTAACTACAGCCAAAAAACATTAACAAGCCGCACTAAAAAGGTTTATTAATTATGGAATTATTTCGTATACGTCGAACCATCCCATTCATGAACTATTCATTAGTCACGAATTTGATTAGTTTATTGATGTTCTTATTAGCGGTGTTCTTTATTGTGACTCGCGGTTTCAACTTATCCATTGAGTTTACCGGCGGTACTATCATGGAGGTTGCTTATGAGCAGCCAGCTAACTTAGAAGAGGTCCGCACACAAATTGCTGGATTAGGTTATAGCGACTACCAAGTGCAAAACTTCGGCACCGCACGTGATGTCATGATTCGCCTGCCTGTCATTGAAGGCCTCAACACAGCAGAACAAAGTGAAGCAATTATGGGGGCCTTAAATCAATCGACTAACCCAGTAGAAATGCGTCGTGTTGAGTTCGTTGGACCACAGATTGGTAGTGAGCTTTATGCCAACGGTCTAAAGGCCTTCCTCTTTGTGGTCATTGGCATCATGATCTATCTAGGCTTTAGGTTTGAGTGGAAATTCGCTATTGCTGGTATTTTTGCTAACCTGCATGACGTGATTATTATCTTGGGCTTCTTTGCCTTCTTCCAGTGGGAATTCTCCTTACCTGTACTCGCTGGGATCCTAGCCGTACTGGGCTACTCGGTCAACGAATCTGTGGTTATTATGGACCGGATCCGTGAGAATTTCCGCAAGATGCGTAAGGCCAACACGCGCGAGGTAATTAACAGCTCCATTACACAAACCATTTCTAGAACCATCATTACCCACGGCTCTACTCAAATGATGGTTTTATCTATGCTATTTTTTGGTGGTCCAAGCTTACACTATTTTGCACTGGCACTAACTATCGGTATTTGGTTCGGGATTTATTCCTCAATGTTTGTTGCCACTTCAATTGCCATGTGGCTAGGTATTAAACGTGAGGATATGATCAAAGCACCAAAAGCTGAAGAAAATACAACAGAATTAGTAGAAGGCTAATTAAAAGCTTGATAATTAAGTCTATTTTAGATAACAGGCTTAGTTTTTTAGTAAAATGAACCACTATCTATTATATAAAAAGCTCACTAGCATCTTCACTAGTGAGTTTTTACTTTTACACTCCATAACTCTTACCCTCGGGATCTAAACCCGTAACGGTGACTACGATGCAAGAAAACATGATCAAAAGAGGCGCTAATACTGACGCCAATAAAAATATTAAGACCTTAGAAGAAGCTGCTAACGCAGCCCTTGCTGCTGAGCCTATGCCAAGCGCTGAAGCCCTAGATAAAATCGCTAAACTGGGTGAAGGTAACGACATCAAAAAACTTTACATCAAGACGTTTGGTTGTCAGATGAACGAATATGACTCCGACAAAATGGTTGACGTCTTGCACGCTTCACAAGGCATGGAGCTTACGCAAGATCCTTCCGAGGCTGATGTTATTTTATTTAATACCTGCTCTATCCGCGAAAAAGCACAAGAAAAAGTATTCTCAGACCTTGGTCGAGCTCGTCTCCTCAAAGAGAAAAAACCTAACTTATTAATTGGTGTGGGCGGCTGTGTTGCCAGCCAAGAGGGTGCTACTATTATTCGTCGCGCACCCTTTGTTGATGTAGTATTTGGCCCTCAAACGCTACATCGCTTACCAGAGCTTATCGATATGCGTAAAAACACCGGCAAGTCTCAGGTTGATATTAGTTTCCCTGAAATCGAGAAATTTGATGCTCTGCCGCCTGCGCGAGTTGATGGCCCATCTGCTTTTGTTTCAATTATGGAAGGTTGCAGCAAGTACTGTAGCTACTGTGTTGTCCCTTACACCCGTGGCGAGGAAATTTCTCGCCCATTCGAAGACGTTCTAGTTGAAATTGCCGACTTAGCCGACCAAGGTGTGAAGGAGGTTAACCTACTCGGTCAAAACGTTAACGCTTATCGCGGCCCTCTGGGTGAGAGCGGCGAATTAGCTGACTTTGCCATGCTCTTAGAATATGTCCATGAGATTCCAGGTATTGAGCGTATTCGCTATACCACATCTCACCCTAAAGAAATGACAACACGCTTAATTGAAGCGCACGCAAAATTACCTAAGTTAGTACCGTTTTTACACTTACCAATTCAAACGGGATCAGACCGTGTATTAGCTGCGATGAAACGTGGTTACACTACCCTAGAGTTTAAGTCTGTCGTACGTCGTTTATATAAAGCTCGCCCAGGCCTAACCCTATCGTCCGACTTTATTGTGGGCTTCCCTGGTGAGACAGATGAGGATTTTGAAAACACAATGAAATTAATCGAGGATCTTAACTTCGATACCTCATTCTCATTTATTTACTCTCGCCGACCTGGTACGCCCGCAGCTGACCTACACGACGATACTCCGTATGAGGTAAAGTTACGCCGCCTACAACGCTTACAGGCACAAATCACTAAACAGGCCAAAGCAATTAGCCAAGCGATGATTGGTACTGTACAAAAGGTACTGATTGAAGGCCGCTCCCGTCGTGATGATAATGAACTTAGCGGTCGCACTGAAAACAACCGTATCGTCAACTTTGTCGGCTCAGAGCGCATGATTGGACAGATGGTTGATGTTCGTATTACTGAGGTATTTACTAACTCCCTACGTGGTGAAGTAGTAACTACGGAGACTATAGCTTAATGGCCAACGATCGCAAACTACCCCAAGTAATTCATCTGGAAGGAGACAACACACAGCTTTCCAATCTTTGTGGCCCACTGGATGAAAATCTTGAACAAATTGCTCAAGCTTGGGGCGTACAGATCGGCCGCCATGGCTCACGCATTACTGTTGACGGTGAAAACTCAGAGGAAGCTATCCATGCCCTCATGATCTTTCACCGCCGCGCGCGCCATACCGAGCTCACCATCGATGATATCCAACTAGGGATTGTCGAGTTAAAGTCACAACGTGAGGATAAGCCACAAATCACACAGCCAAGCAGCAGTGAGTCTGGTCCCTCAAGCACCTCTAAAAAGTCAAATGATAACTTAGCCAGCTATGGCTTTCAGACACCGGCTGAGCAGTTAAAGGCATACAAGGAGTTAGCCCAAAAGGCCAATGAAGACGCCATTGACTTAGATGAGGCACACCCAACCTTCAATTTACGGGTTCGTCGCACGAATCTACGACCCCGTACTCCACGCCAACGCCAATACCTAGAGCAAGTACTAAGCTCTGACATCACCTTTGGAGTAGGCCCTGCTGGGACCGGTAAAACATGGTTAGCCGTAGCCTGTGCCATTGACGCCTTAGAGCGCGATAATGTACAACGTATTATCCTTACCCGCCCGGCGGTCGAGGCCGGTGAGCGCTTAGGCTTTCTACCAGGTGATTTAGCACAAAAAGTGGATCCTTACCTGCGCCCTCTTTATGATGCCCTTTACGATCTTATGGGCTTTGAAAAGGTGCAAAAGTTATTTGAAAAGCAAACCATTGAAATTGCTCCCCTCGCCTATATGCGTGGCCGCACACTCAATCATGCCTTTGTGATCCTAGATGAAGCACAAAACACCACTCCGGAACAAATGAAGATGTTCCTAACCCGGATTGGCTTTGGTAGCAAAGCAGTTATTACCGGCGACCCATCACAAGTTGACTTACCTAGAGGTCAGTTTAGCGGTCTGATGCACTCACTCAATACACTTAAAAGTGTTGATGGTATTAAAACCACTATTTTTAATAGTAAAGATGTGGTCCGACACCCTTTAGTTGCGCGTATTATTGAGGCTTATGAATCTGTTGAAGGTAATAAATACTAATGACTAACACTCCCCAAATCAGTGCTGTGCAATTATCTTTTATAGTACAAAATGAATCTACAAACTGCTTACTGAGTGAGGAGCTTAGTGAAGAGGCGTTGCGCGAACTAAGTTTAAAAACCTTAGAGCAAGTATTAGCAAGCTATGAGGATGACTTCGAAGAGGTTGAATTAACGTTACGTATTGTAGACTCTGAAGAAGCCCATCAACTAAACCGCCAATACCGCGATAAAGA
>CANROD010000052.1 GCA_947632105.1 uncultured Oligella sp.
GAGGAGCTACGATATACAGTCTTTACTAAGATTGAAAATGAATTTACGTTGACTCTAAAGTATTTTAAAGAATTAGTGCAACATGATTTGCTCACGGACAATACTAATCTTAAAAATGCCTTACAGGAGAGATTCTTGTATGTCGATCCGCTTAACTATCTACAGGTCAAACTATTGCATCGCTTACGTGAGGTCGAGGGTGATAGCTTAGACCGTAGCAGTGAACGCGGTAGTGTGGCTCGCTCTATCTTGATGACTATTAACGGTATTGCGACAGGGTTAAGAAATACCGGTTGATGCTAGTTGTTGGGAAAATAGGCCGGAGAGCGTCGTTCTTTCCGGCGCTATGCCTTGCTAATTATGAATAATCATATTATCGCGGTGAATCAAATCGATATCGGTTACGGCGCCTAAAATTTTCTCAATTTGAGAGCTTGGCTTACCAATAATTTTACGAGAATCCTCAGCGCTGTAACTCACTAGGCCGCGAGCGTATTCGTGCCCCTCTTTGTCAATACAAGCAACTAAATCACCCCGTTCGAATTCACCACGTACCTCAGTTACGCCTATTGGCAATAGGCTTTTACCATGACGGGTGAGTGCGTTAATAGCCCCGTCATCAAGCACTAAATAACCACTGATATGTAAATGTGCGGCAAGCCATTGTTTGCGTGCAGACAGAATAGGGATTTGGGCATAGAGCTCAGTCCCTATGGATTCACCATTACAGAGACGCGGTAGCAAGTTTTTCTCACTACCGCTAGCAATAATTGTATGGGCTCCACTACGAGCAGCACGTTTAGCTGCAAGCACTTTAGTCATCATGCCACCAGTACCTACGTGCGTACCTGCGCCACCTGCCATTTTTTCCAAAGCAGTATCACCAGCTTCTGCACGATGGATAAATTGAGCGTCTTTGTTCTTGCGCGGATCGCTATCGTACAGGCCATCTTGATCGGTCAGAATAATATAGACTTCGGCTTCTAATAAATTGGCAACTAAGGCACCAAGCGTGTCGTTATCCCCTAATTTAATTTCTTTAGTGATTACCGTGTCATTTTCATTGATGATAGGAATGACATTTAGCGCTAATAGTGTGTTGAGTGTGGAGCGCGCGTTTAAGTAGCGATGTCTATCGCTTAAGTCATCATGGGTCAAAAGAATTTGTGCAGTTTTGATACCATGCTCTTGAAAGGCCGTTTCATAGGCCTGAGCGAGTGCAATCTGCCCCACAGCGGCAGCGGCTTGTAGCTGATTAACCAGCTTTGGGCGCTTATTCCAACCAAATCGTGCCATCCCCTCAGCAATTGAGCCACTGGATACCAGCACGACTTGTTGGCCGCGCTGATGTAAGTGAGCGAGCTGTTTGGCCCAACGAGCGATTTCTTGGCTATCAATACCTTTACCATTGTTAGTAAGTAGGGAAGAGCCTATTTTAACGACAACTCGTTTGGCATCTTTAACGAGGGCAGTTTGCTGATTTTCTGACATGGGATAAGAAATAGATCGAGAATTAAATAAAAAGGGCTTAAACGGAAATGCCGATTAAGCCCTTTATATTATCACTGTTGATGAGGAAAAAGCCGAGCTTAAGCCTTTAGGTCATCAGGATCAATACGAGGATCGTAGTCAGGATGGTGAGGGTCTAGGCGTGAATCATATTCTGGCGAATTAGGGTCGTAGCGAGGATCGAGTTTTGACGTGTCTGTGGCCGTACTACTCGTAAAGCGTGGATCATCTGTAAGCTCTGCTGATATTTGACGATTTGGGTCAAAACGTGGGTCTTCATACTCAATTAGACCAGCTGCTTCATCTGATGCGTAGTTTTCTTGTGCTTTAACACTATCGACATACTCTTGTAGAGCATAAATCAATTGCTCTGTACCTGCACCACTGAGTGCTGATATGGCAAAGACTGGACCTTGCCAATCAATACGTTCGCATAATGCCTGTTGGAATTGCTCAACATCGTGGACCATATCGACTTTGTTTAAAACTAACCAGCGGGGCTTATTGTAAAGTTCTTCGTCATAAAGCTTAAGCTCTTCAACGATGCCCTCAATATCTGCGGCTACTTTTTCAACTGGATCGACATCAGCATCAATATTATAAATATCAACAATGTGTAATAGTACACGTGTGCGTGTCAGATGGCGTAGGAACAAGTGACCTAGTCCAGCGCCCTCAGAAGCGCCTTCAATGAGCCCAGGAATGTCTGCGATAACAAAGCTATGTGACGGAGATGTCCTGACCATACCTAAATTAGGGTAGAGGGTGGTAAATGGGTAGTCTGCAATTTTTGGCTTAGCATTGGATGTCTTGGCAATAAAAGATGACTTACCAGCATTTGGTAGACCTAACAAGCCAACATCAGCAAGTACTTTAAGCTCTAGGCGTAGCCGTTTTTGTTCACCCATTTTGCCATAAGTGAATTTACGAGGTGCGCGGTTAGTGCTGGACTTAAAGTGTAGATTACCTAAGCCGCCAGCGCCACCCTCAGCTAGGGTGACCTGTTCGCCGTGTTTGTCCAAGTCAAAAAGCTGTTCGTTGGTTTCGGCGTCATAAATAATCGTACCAACAGGGACCTTTAAGGTGATGTTGTCAGCGCCCGCGCCGTATTGGTCCGCGCCACGTCCATTTTCACCGTTTCTTGCACGATGCATACGGTCATAACGGTAATCGATCAGCGTGTTTAGATTGCGATCTGCTACAGCAAAAATACTACCACCGCGACCGCCATCCCCGCCGTCAGGTCCGCCCTTAGGAATAAATTTTTCACGTCTAAAGCTAGCAGAGCCATTGCCGCCTTTGCCGGCGATAACCTCAATAGTGACTTCGTCTACAAATTTCATAATAATTATTTTAGTTTTAAACAAAAAACGCCGCTTACAAATAGGTAAACGGCGTTTGTCTGTGTTGTAATTTGCTAGCGCTTACTCAGCAGCAATTACTTCTACAGTTGGCTTATTTAAAGCACCTTTGGTAGTGAATAGAATTTGTCCATTAACCAAAGCATATAACGTGTGATCCTTGCCCATACCAACACCGTTACCTGCGTGGAAGCGAGTGCCGCGTTGACGAACAATAATAGTACCAGCTGGAACTGTTTGACCACCGTAAGCTTTAACACCTAGGCGTTTGGCTTGTGAGTCGCGACCGTTTCGCGTACTACCGCCACCTTTTTTCGTAGCCATACTTTACTCCTGTAAAAAGCGATTTTGCTTTAGTTAAGCATTAACCGCTGAGATTTCGATTTCGGTGAAATTTTGACGATGTCCTTGGCTCTTTCTGTAGTGCTTACGACGACGCATCTTGAAAATTTTAACTTTATCGTGACGACCGTGTGCAAGAACTTTAGCCGTAACAGTAGCACCGTCAACTAATGGAGAACCTACTTTTAAAGATTCGCCTTCGCCAACAGATAGTACTTGGTCTAAAGAGATTTCTTGTCCGATGTCTGCAGGTATCTGTTCTACCTTTAGTTTTTGGCCGGGAGCAACGCGATACTGCTTGCCGCCGGTTTTTATGACCGCATACATGTGGGTTAACCTCAAATAATATTTAAATAAAATAAAAGCTTACCCCTAAAAATAGGAGTAAGCCCTAAATTTTCACATAAAAATTCTTTTTTGTCAATAGCTTAGAGATTTTTTGTGAACTGTTGTGACATTGAGAACAACGATACCGTTAATTTAAGTGCGGTACTCTGCGTTGATTTTGACATAGTCATAAGAGAAGTCACAGCTATAAACAGTTTCTTGAATAGTGCCACGGTTCAATGCAACACGTACAAGAATCTCTGACTCCTTCATTACGCGCTCGCCATCTGTTTCTTGGTAATCAGGGTGGCGGCCACCATTGGTCGCTACGAGTACATCACCCAACCATAACTTGATATTGGCTGTGTCTAAATCAGGAACATCGGCATAGCCTATTGCAGCTAATATACGGCCTAGATTAGGGTCACTTGCAAAAAATGCGGTTTTAACTAAGGGTGAGTGTGCAATAGAGTAAGCAACTTTTAATGCTTCGTCTTGGTTTTTAGCTGATTCAACCTGAATTGTAATGAACTTTGTTGCACCTTCAGCGTCACGAACGATTTTTTGTGCTAAATCGAGAGAAATTTCGGTTAAGGCGTCTACAAAAGTCTGGTAGTAGGGGCTATTTTTGGTTATTTCAATGCCACTTTGACCCGTTGCGGCAATGATAAAGGAGTCATTAGTCGAGGTGTCGCCATCAATTGTAATACGATTGAAGGACTTGTCAGTAACCTCTGTGCAGAGCTGCTTTAATAGAGCACAATCAATGTCGGCATCGGTACCGATAAAACCTAACATAGTTGCCATATTTGGGCGGATCATACCTGCACCTTTAGAGATGCCGGTGATGGTAACCTTGCGACCCTTAAGCTCAATCTGTGTGGAGCTAATTTTAGGCACTGTGTCTGTGGTCATGATGCTAGAAGCAGCGGGTAACCAGTTTTGTGCAGTTAAGTCGGCAACTGCTGTTGGCAGGGAGGCAATGATTTTATCATCCGGCAAAGGTTCTAAAATAACGCCAGTAGAGAAGGGTAGAATTTGGTTTTTATCAACGCCTAGTTCGGTTGCCAAGGCTAGGCATGTGCGTAAGGCGCGGTTCATGCCGTCAGCGCCAGTGCCAGCGTTAGCATTGCCGGTGTTAATCAATAAAGCACGAATTTCTTGATCACTGCCTAGTAGTGACTCACAAATTTGTACCGGTGCCGCGCGAAAGCGGTTACGTGTAAACACGCCAGTGACTGCGGTTCCTGGAGAAAATTTAAAAACAGTCACATCGCGATTGCCTGCTTTTTTTATGCCTGCGGAAGCAATACCAATCTCAATGCCGGGTACCGCATGGATATTCTCCGGACTTGGGATGTGAAAATTTACTGCCATTTAATTTCCCATGTAGATAACAAAAACAAGTAGTTGGTAGGTGCGTAAAATAGGCGCACCTACCAACTAATCATCACTCAATTGTATCTTAGTTTTTTTATTTGTCTTTTTTTGTGGTGACTTTAATAAAAATTTTTTAGGGTTAATACTAGCCCTTAGATAGTTTGAAAGCTTAATCGCACAGCGGTGATGGTTTCATCAATCACATTGTCATTGTGAGCAGCGGAGATAAAACCGGCTTCAAAGGCTGATGGCGCAAGATGAACACCATGATCTAACATGCTATGGAAGAAAGTATTAAAGGCTTTAATATCGCTATCTGAGGTTTCAACAAAATTAGTAGGTACTGTATCTCTAAAATAAATACCGAACATACCACCAACGGAGTCTGCGCTGAAATCAATGCCCGCCCTTAGCGCCTCATCCTCAATGCCAGTAACCATTTTTTCGAGTTGAGAGCTAAGGTTTTCGTAGAAGCCCTCGCGAGAGATAATCTCTAATGTTTTGAGACCAGCGGCGACTGAGACTGGGTTGCCAGATAAGGTTCCGGCTTGATAAACCGAACCAAGTGGGGCAATATGTTCCATGATGTCAGTACGTCCACCAAAAGCGCCTACTGGCATACCGCCACCAATGACTTTACCCAAGGTGGTGAGGTCAGGTTTAATGCCTGTTAAACCTTGAACACCTGTAGGGCCTGCACGGAAACCAGTCATTACCTCATCAAAGATTAACAAAGCACCGTATTCATCACAAAGCTCGCGTAAGCCTTCTAGGAAGCCAGCTTTGGCCTTGATTAGGTTCATATTGCCGGCAAATGGCTCAACAATGATACAAGCGATTTCTTTGGGGTGAGCCTCAAAGGCGGCACGTACAGAGTCTAGGTTGTTGTACTCTAATACTAAGGTGTGTTGTACAAATTCCTCAGGTACGCCCGCGGATGATGGGTTGCCGAAAGTCAATAAACCAGAGCCTGCCTTAACTAATAGGCTATCAGAGTGGCCATGATAGCAGCCTTCAAATTTGATAATTTTATTACGATTAGTGGCACCGCGAGCTAAGCGAATAGCACTCATGGTCGCTTCGGTACCGGAGCTGACTAAGCGTACTTTTTCAATACTTGGTAGCAGTTGGGTGATTTTTTCAGCCAGTAAAACCTCACCTTCGGTTGGCGCGCCGTAGGATAGGCCAAGTGCCGCTGCTTCCTGAACTGCTTCAACCACCTCTGGATGAGCGTGGCCAACAATGGCTGGCCCCCATGAACCGATGTAATCAATATAGCGCTTACCCTCAGCGTCCCAAATATACGGGCCTTCAGCCTTAGTTATAAAGCGAGGTGAGCCGCCAACGGATTTAAATGCACGCACAGGTGAGTTTACTCCGCCCGGAATAGTTAAGCAGGCGCGGTCAAATAAAGCTTGATTAGTTGTCATGAAGATGCCTATTAATAAAATAAATAATTAAACATTAAAACAAATTGCTGAGGTGCTGAGCTGTTGCTTGAATGTGATCAGACTCAAATAAGCCACTGATAACTGCGATACTATCAGCCCCAGCCTCAATAACGGATGCTGCATTAGTCTCATCAATACCACCAATGGCGACTAATGCTGGGGTGTTATCGGCGGCGCATTTGTTATGCTGCATATAGGCTTTGGCCTCAGCAAATAGTGATAATGGCGCAGCTACTGCGTCTGGCTTGACGCTGGAACTAAAAAGTGCCCCAAAGGCGAGATAGTCAACCTGGTCGTCAATGGCTTGCTTGGCTAACTCTATGTCATTGTAGCAACTTACACCAATTAGTAAATTCTGCCCTTGCTCTGCGCAGGCTTTTTTTATTTCGGCGACAGTGCCGTCGTCACGACCAATATGTATACCGTCAGCGTGGCTGTGCAAGGCTAATTGTATAGAGTCATTAATAAAAAATTGGCAATTATATTGGTGACAAATAGCTTTGGCCTTAAGGCTTAGGGGGAGTGCATCAGCTAAACTTAGATTTTTTTGACGCCATTGCAAAACGCGCATGCCACCTTTGCACGCTTTCTCAATAGCGACTAATAGGCGACTTGAGTCTGCCCATTCGGGAGTGATGCCATAAAGGCCTTTAGCAAAGCGAGAAGTTAATGGATTCATGATTCATTGAAAAATAGATAGTATTTAGTGTTTTTCAAAATGATAACAGTACAATTAGGTTATATCACCTGATATTTATTAATTGATTTTTTCTTATTTTATCGATGAAGACTTGGATTTGTTT
>CANROD010000053.1 GCA_947632105.1 uncultured Oligella sp.
CCTGTGAAAGTAGGTCATCGTCAGGCAAATTACATAAAAACCTCTGTGAAATATATTCACAGAGGTTTTTTTATGCCCAGAAAATAGAGCGCTATGGATTTATTGGATAGCATAAGTTAGAAAATTATTGTCTTTTCAAAATTTTTATAATAATAATCGAGAAAATGCCATTAAATATGGTACTAGCTCTGTATTTTGAGAGGATGGTAAAATCGTGTCTGTTACGGATGAAGAGCTTAAAGTTAAGGTATAAACTGTAATGAAAACATTATTGTTAGTGCGGCACGCAAAATCCAGTTGGAGTGATTTGACTTTAATTGACAAGGTTAGACCACTCAACAAACGAGGCAAACGTGATGTGATCACGATGGGACAACGCCTCTTTATCAGAGGGGTTAAGCCCGCTTTGATCATTGCAAGCTCAGCGGTGCGCGCAGCTATAACCGCTCAAGCTATTGCGAAAGAAATAGAATACGAACAAGAAAATATTTTATATGACGATAAGCTTTATGCTTGCGAACCAGAATATATACTAGAAACAGTTCAAACTTGTAATAATGACCTAGACTATGTCATGCTGGTAGGGCATTTTCCAGAGTTGAATGATTTTCTTTGCATGTTCACTCATGAAATAGAGCATATGCCAACATGTGCTATGGCTGAATTGAGTTTTGAAGTAAATGATTGGGCAGAGATAAGACAAGAGAACTTAGGAGCGGTGCTGTTTGATTATCCCAAAAGAGAAGTTTAATTAGAGCTTGTACGGTATTTATCGAAACCCTATTTACAAGCTCTAGGTTTATGAAAACTTAAATATCTAAACTTAAGTATTTGATTTCAACGTATTCTTCTATACCGTATTTAGAACCTTCACGTCCCAGACCGGATGCTTTGACGCCACCAAAAGGGGCAACCTCAGTTGAAATTGATCCTGAGTTAATACCGATCATGCCGTACTCTAGCGCTTCAGCTACTCGGAATATACGACTGATATCACGAGTGTAGAAGTAGGCTGCTAGACCATATTCTGTGTCATTTGCATAGCTAATTACTTCATTTTCGTTAGTAAAGCGAAAAATTGGTGCTAATGGACCAAAGGTCTCCTCTTTAGCAACATCAGCATCATTTGCTACATCAATCAAGACTGTAGGCTCAAAGAAGGTGCCACCTAACTTATGAAGTTTACCGCCACTGAGTATACGAGCACCTTTAGCTACTGCGTTGGTGATATGAGATTCAACCTTAGCTACAGCATTTTGATCAATGAGTGGACCCATAGTGGTTTCGGGGTCTAAACCATTACCGACGTTAAAATTATTGACTGCCGTCACGAGTTTTTCAGCAAAAGAATCGTAAATTTGGTCATGAACATATAGACGATTTGTGCAGACGCAGGTTTGACCGTTGTTACGGAATTTTGAAGCAATAGCGCCTTGTACTGCTGCGTCTAGATCGGCATCTTCGAAAACGATAAATGGGGCATTACCTCCAAGTTCTAAAGAAACTTTCTTTAAATCATTGGCGCATTGAGCCATTAATAAACGACCGACATTAGTTGAGCCTGTAAAGGACAGTTTGCGGACAATAGGATTGTTTGTAAGCTCATTACCAATTGCTATTGCATCACCAGTGACAATATTGAAAACTCCTTTAGGAATACCAGCACGTTCAGCCAACTCTCCCAAGGCTAGTGCCGAGTAGGGTGTCTGTGGTGCTGGTTTGAGCACCATCGTACAACCAGCAGCTAGTGCTGGTGCAGCTTTTCGGGTAATCATTGATGAAGGGAAGTTCCAAGGTGTAATAGCGGCAGTCACTCCCACTGGCTGCTTCATGACTAAAACTCGTTTATTAGTTTGAGGCCCAGGAATTAAATCGCCGTAAAGACGTTTTGCTTCCTCACCAAACCACTCAACAAAAGAAGCTGCGTATAGAATCTCTCCCTTAGCTTCAGCCAACGGTTTACCTTGTTCTAACGTCATTATATGAGCTAATTCATCTTGATGCTCAATAATGAGTTCGTACCATTTGCGAAGTAACTGCGAACGCTTTTTTGCTGTCTTAGCTCGCCATGAAGGAAGTGCAGCATTAGCTGCATTAATTGCCATTTTGGTTTCTGTAGCGCCCATTATAGGTACAGTACCAATAACCTCTGTTGTTGCAGGATTGAAAATTGTCTCGCTCTGTTTTGAGTCTGCATCTAGCCATTGGCCATTGATATAGGCCTGTTGACGAAATAAATTTAGAGTTTGCATAAACTATATCCACAAAATATTAAGTTATGAAATATCTACCAGCTATTTGGAGTTAAACCAAGTAAGGAGGCGACAGCGTAAATACCGCTAAAGATAAAAATTGACATAATCATAATTTGAATTACGGTGCTGAATACCAGCCACATGTGAACTCTGGAGTTCTATCGCCGTATTTGCGTGAGTTGCGTAACAGTAAAATAGGAATAATACCCATTAATACACCACCGAAAGTACCTGCAAAATACAGTGTATTTACAAACTACCCAAACCGGAATACGCTAAAACAAATGGTGGTAAGCTCACAATAGCTAAAACTATCAAACGCTTAGCTTTATGCTCTTCACTGCCTAAACGAAAATGGTCAAAAATATTAGTAAATAGATATCCACCCAACCCCCAGCACGAGGTCAACATAGCAAGTAGAGCAAAGGAATTGGCAGTGTAGTATGCCCAAGTGCCTAAGGAACTACCCCAGCTAAGTGTTGCTACTTCTGATAGGTTTTCTAATCCAACCAAGGCGATTACTGATGCAGGAATCGCAGCAACTAAGACAAAAGTCAGTAGCATGCCGATGATTATTAACCTAGGGATACGTTTGGGAGTAGTGAGATTACCGAGTACTAATTCTGGTACTAAGAATTGCGCCCCGAAAACAAAAACAGCAAGGTTAAATACTGGCACAATATACTTCCATTGACTTTCCCATAGATAGCTAATATGAGTATTTTTATGAACAATAGTTACCGCAATTAAAGCTAAAACAATCAGTACCATACCAAGACTGATAAATTTTTCCGCCACGCCAAGTGCCTTTAGTCCTAGATATAAGACGAATGCAGAAGGTATAAAAAATAGGAAGCTACCAAGTTGTGGTGTCATGCCATAGTCACCAAAAAAACTGACCATGATATTACCATTGCCTGCCATATAAGCAACGAGAGCATCATAACTATTAGCGGCAACAGCAAAGAAAATTAACCAACCTCCTATTGGGCCTAAATATCGACGAGTTAAACCACTTAATTGATTATTACCTCTGGTTCGTAGGCAGCTTTCAGCAACATACAGCATGGTAATAATACAAAATAGACAAGTTAGGGCAAGGTAAATGACTAAAGGAATATAACCTGCTTTGCGAGCGGCATAAGCCATACCTAAAACACCTGCACCAATATTAGTGCCTATAATGATACCGATGGTTTCTGTTGAGCGGAGAGGTTGGGCTATTAGGCCTGAAGCCTCTTCAAGTTTTGCGGACAAGCTGTTTGCCGCAATGCTACTAGTAGTCATTGACATATCTCCTCAATAAAAGAAATTACAAAACGTTTTTTAATATTTATTAATAACGTTTATATGTATTAACTACACAATAAAATAAGCTTTACGAACAGTTTCTTTAATGTGCCATTCGCCTTGGGTATTTGCTTTAAAATAAAGCGAATCACCGGCGCGGAACTTAATCAGATCACCGTCATTATTGGTAAAAGTACCTTCGCCTTCAATGATGTAGCTAAATTCTGCTTGAATTACATGGCGAGGAAACTTGCCCGGTGTACACTCCCAGATGCCTGCGCTGGAGTCTTTGATTTCAGTATGACCGGCGGTTCGGGTCATTGGAATAGGTGCAGTCGTGTTAGTAGTTGCTGCTTTTTGCTCGCTGAAATCAGTTTCAACATTTACTCTAATTAAGATTGGATTCATTTTTTCTCCTTATCCTTTATCTTCCAAGCCCGCGGGGGCTAGTTTTGCTAATATACGGTCAATGTAAGCGGACTTTTGTCCTTTCATTTCAGCTTGTTCTTTACGAATCACAGCATTTCTCACCATCTTGCCGCCAACGTAGCGGAACGGCTCCAGCGGGAATTTTTTAACTTCTCGATTAACTAAAGCGCATTGGCTCCATTCATCTTTAGTTCCTAGCGCTAAACTAGCTAGAATTTGACCACCGATACGGCTCGGTCCAACACCATTACCGCTCCAACCGATTCCATAGAAAATATTGCGTTGATTTTTTAGATTGCCAAAAACCGGTAAGCTGTCATAGGTGCGGTCAATAGGACCCGACCAAGTTTCACCGATATCTTCAGCATTTAAATTTGGATAGGTATTTAATAAGTCATTTTTAGTTAAGGTGATACTATCGTCATGCTCACTAAATACTTGATTGATGGCGCCACCATAGGAAATTGCACCCGTGCCTTTACCAAAGGCAATACGAGCATCTTTGGTTGTACGGTAGTAATCAACTAGTAGCTGAGAGTCTGTAATTGACTCACCACCGGTCCATCCTATTTTTTCCAAGCGTTCACCTAGCGGGTGTGTCGTAACAATGGAGCTGTTGACCGGCGTAATTAAAGCCGCTAGTTCAGGAATTGCCGCAGCCCATGCATTATTCGCAAGGACGACAGTCTTAGCTGTGACTTTGCCGTTAGCAGTATGTAGCTGTACTGAAGTACCGGGTTCTATTTTATTCACGCCGGATTTTTCATAAATCTCGACGCCCAGTTCTTTGGCAACGCGACGCATGCCGCGAACTAAAGCAGCTGGTTGAACGGTAGCATTGGAAGCCTCTATTACGCCCGCGAGATGCACTTTGGAGCCAGTGCGACGCTGTAATGACTCAGTTGAAAGACGCTCAAAAGGTTGAACGCCTAAGCGTTCGCATGCTCTGAGTGTGCTATTCCAGGAGTCGATGTGGGCGGGGGCTGTAGCAGTCCAAAGCCAGCCTTTTTGTGTGAAGTGGGCATCAATGTTATGCTTTTCACAGAACTCACCTAACTCTGTTATAGCTTTTTCTGCGCTATGACAGAGGAAAAGAGTTTGTTCTTTGGTGCAAAAGGTTCTAATAGTTCCTACTTTCGGCCACCATGACATGACAAATCCGCCATTGCGGCCAGAGGCACCACCACCGCAAATATCTTGTTCCAGTAGTACAACCTGACGCGATGGTTCTCTTTCTTTAATCGTTATGGCTGTCCATAAACCGACAAAACCACCTCCGATAATTGCAATATTAGTCTCTTTAGTAGCTGTTAAGACAGGGAAGGGGGGGGGTGACTCAATGGATGTCTCCCAGTGACTCCGCTTAAGCGCTTGTGTAACATTCAATTTCATTATTATATTGCCTGTAATTTGAACGAAACTTTATGCTAACACCCACTAATTCATTCAATCAATTAGACACAAATAGGAAAATGAGAGTCTCTGTAGTATGATCGTTCTATGGGCAAGGGAGGTGTAATTGTTTTTTGAGGAGCGCCCTGCCTTATGGATTTTTATTGGGAACTAATCCCGCGATTTCTCCTGCTTTTATGGCTAACCATAAAATAGCAACATCTTCAGTGTTGGAGGTAGAGCGCTCAGTTAGCGATTCTATTTTTTGCACGCGGTAGATGAGGGTTGTTTTATGTATGTGCAAATTTTTAGCGGTGTTTACCCAAGAGCGGTTGTTTTGTAGAAAAATATTTAGAGTATGTAATAAGTTCGTCCCTTGTAGCTCATCATATTCAACTACTGTTTCTAGAATATGCTGAAAGGTTTGCTTTGCTTCATCTAGGTTACTAGGTAGCCAAGGCACCTTATTAGTAATTTGCGCATAGTGGGTTATAGGAGATTTTTCACTGCTGTGATTTAAGGCCAAGTATCCCTCTCTAAGCGCTTCATTTAATCTACCGTAGTCGGTAATCACATTACTTACACCAAGCTTGGTTTTAAGAATGTTTTGAGCAGTATAGAGGTCATTGCTGTGGAGCAGGATAAGTAAATCTTTACCTTTAGGGCGTAAAATTGCAGGAATCTTATGTCTTAGAAATTGCCAATTCCATTCAGTCAACTGGTGTTTGTCGGGTTGTGTTATAGCTAGGCAAGCTGACTCACTATTTAAATTGAATTGTTTAAGTTTTTGAGCAATCTCATAATGAGAGAGGCGTTGTTCAAACATATCATCTAAAGTTTGAGAGCCTATACGTAGGGTGCGTTCAACCTCTACATAGAAGTGTTCAATCGCAATACCTATGACGGCAACCAGTTGATTTAAAAAGCTGTAATCTAATAAATGCTCCTCTGCGCCACGGATATATAAGATACTTTCCTTACGCGATGGTACAGAAATAGCAATCAACTTTTCATCTTCTAATACGTAGCGTCGAAGTATGGGTGAATGATCAGAAAACTCTATCGGCTGTTGAGAAATAGCGTTAAGTAGAGTGCTTGGCAAAGGCATGTTTTTTGGGTACCAGAAACAACTTTTTTCCTGAGGGTCCAGGAGCATTAATTTGGCATGGATGTCTTTTTCTAGACGAGCAATTAATTGATCTAAACTAAGCCCCTGAATGGCCATACGTGCACTTACAAAAACCCTATTAATGGCATTGCGACGCTCGAACTCCTCTTGGCGCTCAGCATCATAAACAGCTCTGGTAACGCTAGCAAAGGGTACTCCATATTCAGTCATTAAGATTGGGAAATTAAATTTTTCAGCAGCTTCTGCCAAAGCAGATAAGTCTTGGGGGGCTTGCATGTTTTCACCGATCATCATGCCAGCTAAACCTGCTTGAGAGAGTTTCTCTATATATTTCGCTTGTACCTTGGGTTTTTTAGGGATTCCAATGCCAGTGGTCATTAACAAATTGCCTTCTCCAAGCCACTCAGTGGGATCTGAAAGCTCGCACACATGCGCCCAACTTAAGGTGTTGTAGATTCCTTTGCTTCCGGCAAAAATGCGAGTACGCAACTCAGGTAAATTGACAATGTCTGATATTCGCAATGGCACGAA
>CANROD010000054.1 GCA_947632105.1 uncultured Oligella sp.
TAATGATAATTTCCGTAGTTTTGGTTTCGCTCTACTCTGATTAAGCTAGAACGGCGTGGGAAGGTTTCGAACCACGCTGAGGCATAAGTATACTAGGGATTGAGGTATCAGTTAGTCATTGCGCTATCTAATTAATGGAGCGAGTTTCGCTTCTCGCTCCTAGATAAGCCTTAGCCTCTCGCCTTCTCGACCCTACGCAAAAATACTTGAGCCATTTTGACGGTTTGCATATCGCCTTTTTCGGTTGCTACTTGAACGGCTTTATTGAGTTTTTCTTCAGCCTCATCAAGTTTGCCATGCTCATAATTAATTCGGCCAAGCCAAAACCAAGAGCTTGAATGTAACGGATCAAATATAACTGCCTGCTCTAAATGAGTAATGGCTTGGTCGTACGACTCGATATCCGCGTAGGCTTTGCCCAAGCTATATCTCAGTAGCAAGTTATCATTACCCGCTGCCAGCATTTTCTCTAAACGCTCAATTAATGGTCCCATCACATCACCTCAACTTAAGATATTGATACTTCATTGTAGCTAAAGGCCACAATGATGCAATAATTACCCTCTGTTATGAGCGTTAAACTGTCCTATTTAGCAATGGCGTTTTGCTGAGAAGCAAAGCCGCTAGCAAAGACATAATAAAGACCACTACGATAGTGACAAGGATGAAAGCGATGCTGTCAGTGCCCTGATAAGTACCTGTCAATTCGGCCACGATGTCGATGAAAAAAGGATGAACTAAATAAACCCCAAAGACCAGCGATGCCATTTTTTTATCACTCGCTTTTGAGATAAGGGCAAAGTCTGCTTTTTTTAATAAATACATCACGCTGATAGAAGTGATAATCATCGTCACGCTAAGGTACTTATAAAAATACAAGCCCATTTCCAAAGCAAAGAAGTACGCCCCCACAAAGCAGGCTAAAACAGTCAAAATAATTGAACCCATTAAAGCCACGACTAGAAGAGCAAGGCTATAGTGATTTTCATCCGTTTTAATCAAATAGCCTGCCAAAAAGTACGGGATAAAGCTCAAGAACCAAAGAAAAAACGCATCACTATTGGTAGCAAAAACTGTGTCTATTAGTGTATTAAGCGCCGCTAACCCAAACATCAGTAACGTCAAAAAGAACAGTGTATGCCGACTTGTTTGCTTAACAACAAGGCGTAATAAAGGGGTAAACAGATACAGAAAAATCACCATATAGAGATACCAGAGATGGTAGTATGGTGAGCCGGCCAGTAAGCTATCTAGCAGCAAGCTAAAATCAACATAGCCCCAAGCATACCATTGCCTGATCGCGGTCCAGCTTAAAAAGAAAAGACTCCAGAAAACTAAGGGGAGCCCGACTCTACGCAAACGCTTTTTATAAAATTCACTGCTACTCTCTTGCTTAGCAGGATCAAGCAATAAAGCGCCACTAATCATTACAAAGACTGGGACGCACCACCGAGTAGCTGATTCGATAATATTAGCTAACCACCAGCTAGTCTCCCCTACCTCGCCAACAAGTAGAAAATCACCTGATACATGAAGCGTTATGACCGCTAATATGGCAACTATCCGCGCATTATCCAAGTAAAACATTTTTAACTCATTAGAAGTAAAAAACCACTCAATATCACGCCCAATCGTTGCAGCAACCTACCTTTCTCTGAACACGACTAGTTTGGAATAAGAAAAGCCAATGATTAAGCTGATAAATGAAAAGAAAGCGATGGTCATTAATGGCTGCATGCCAATGTTATCAGCCAAAGTCCCCATTAAAAAACTCAGCATGGCCATAAATGACACAAATGAGAAGTAGCGACGCTTATTTACTCGCGCTTTAAAAGTAAAGCGTGCATTGACATGAAAGGAAAAAGTCAACGCAAACATATAGGCGATCAAATTGCTCCACGCCTGATCTAGGCTCACGCCATACAGCAAGAAGAAAAAGATGAACCAATGCACAATCGTGTTAAGCACACTGATACTGGCATATTTGCCAAATAGATAGAGGGTTGGTTTGTACATCGGGATAAGCTTGTTTGTAATTTTGACCGATAGAATTCGTTGCGCTACAAAAGCGCGAAAACGTTATAAATATGTAACAGGATTGTAGCATAACGAGGAGCTATTCTGTGCCCTTTTTTTTCTATAAAAACAACGATGTATGTCATTTACTTTACTTATACTCAATTAAAGCATAATATATACTCAAACTTAGCAATATAGATAACATGACTTATTGAGAATACAGAGGAGACTTATAAATGCCAAACCAAGAAAGCACACCAACGAAATCACGTGCAGAGCTTATTGCGCAAATTAAGCACTTATTAAAGCGCGAGGATGCGGTGCTTGTGGCCCACTACTATGTTGAGCCAGAGATACAGGATCTAGCATTGGCCACTGGGGGGTGCGTCGGTGACTCCTTAGAAATGGCGCGCTTTGGTCGAGAGCACCCGGCATCGACCGTTGTGGTCGCTGGGGTTCGCTTTATGGGTGAAACGGCGAGTATTCTGAGCCCTGAAAAGCGTATTTTAATGCCTACCTTAGACGCTACCTGTTCTTTAGACTTAGGCTGTCCAGCTGATGAATTCGCAGATTTCTGTGCGCAGCACCCTGACCGTACAGTAGTCGTATACGCCAATACCAGTGCCGCAGTTAAAGCACAAGCAGATTGGGTGGTAACTTCCTCTGTCGGCCTTGATATTGTTGCCAGCTTACATGCTAAGGGAGAGAAAATTCTTTGGGCACCGGATCGACACTTAGGTAGCTATATTCAACGTGAAATCGGTGCTGACATGCTACTTTGGCAGGGAGACTGCATAGTCCATGATGAGTTTAAGGGCCGAGAGTTAGAGCAATTACGACAAGAGTATCCGGAAGCAAAGGTCTTAGTTCACCCTGAGTCACCTGAATCCGTCGTACAGCAAGCTGATGTCGTTGGCTCAACTACACGCTTAATTAAAGCGTGTACTGAATTAGACACGACGCATTTTATTGTGGCAACCGATCAAGGGATTTTGCATGAGATGCGCAAGCAAGCACCAAACAAAACCTTCCTCGCTGCACCGACTGCCGGCAATAGTGCCACCTGCAAAAGCTGCGCCTTTTGTCCTTGGATGGCGATGAACGATCTAAGCAACATGGCTAATGCCTTGGAGCATGGCCACAATGTTATCAGCCTAGATCCAGTACTAGCCGAAGCTGCACGCAAGCCGATTGAGCGCATGCTTGACTTTGCTGCTGGCAAGGCGGTTAGAGTACAAGCCAGTGGCGAAATTGAAAAAGACATGGAACTATACAAAAATGTCGGTGCGGCCTGATCATTTTTTTGTGAGTTCAGCTAGTAACTACGCTAACTCAGCGCATTTTGATGTCATTGTTGTCGGAGGCGGCCTAGCCGCCCTGAGCCTAATTTTGCAACTTCCATCTGAGGTGCGTATTGCGCTAGTTAACAAATCTGACTGGCAGTCCTCATCAAGCTTTTTAGCTCAAGGCGGAATTGCTGCGGTTATGGATCCCGAGGACAGCATTTCCGCTCATCTCGAAGATACCTGCATTGCCGGTGCTGGCTTATGTCATAGCCAGCATAGCAACACGATTTTGCAGCAAGCTAGTGAAGCAATTAACTGGCTTGTGCAAATGGGCGTTCCTTTTAGTGAAGTAAATGGTCAACTGCATTTGACCCGTGAAGGTGGCCATCGTACTCGCCGCATTGTTCATGCAGCCGATGCAACAGGAGAAGCGGTTATGCGCTGTCTCTGGGCTCATGCCACCCAAGCGACCAACATCACTTTTTTTAACGGTTATCATGCAATTGATTTGCTTAAAAACGATAGCCCTAATCGCTCAACATGCACAGGACTCATTGCCACCCAGTCCGAATCGACTAAGCTAACTACTCTACTCGCTCCGCATATCGTATTAGCGACTGGTGGTAGCGGGCAACTATTCCCACGCACCAGTAACCCTAGCGGTGCAACTGCTGATGGTCAGGCCATGGCATGGCGTGCTGGCTGTAGCTTAAGCAATCTAGAGTTTATACAGTTTCATCCTACTGGACTTAGCACTGAGCATCTCGACAATAACGCACAATGCCCTCTTATTTCAGAAGCCTTGCGTGGCGAAGGGGCTTGGTTACGCCTGCCAAATGGTCAGCGCTTTATGCCTACTTATGATGAGCGAGCAGAATTAGCCCCACGTGATATTGTTGCACGCGCTATTTATCAAGAAATGCAACTGCACCAGCTCGATCATATGCTACTTGATATTCGCCATCGTGGCCCTGACTTTATCGAAGAACTTTTCCCTAACGTGCTGAGGCTTTGCCGTAAGGCTGGCATCGATCCCGTCAATGAAGCCATACCCGTCGCACCATTAGCACACTACGCCTGTGGCGGTATCGTCACGAATATACACGGCCAAACCGACCTACCTGGCTTATACGCTATTGGTGAATGCGCTTACACTGGCTTGCATGGTGCTAACCGACTAGCTAGCAACTCACTATTAGAAGCTATTGTTATGGCTAAAGCCGCCAGCAACGCTATCTTAAATGAGCACAAGCGCAAACACTCTTCCAGCCCAAAAACAGAGCTTAGTCAACAGCCAGTTAAATTCACGTCAACTGATTTTATACCGAGCTCAACTCTCATAGATGATTTAAGTAATTACGATAAACTTCGCCAAACATTACAACAAGTCATGTGGCGTGGTGCCGGTATTGTACGCACAAAGGAAAGAATGCAAGCCAGTTATCAACAAATAAAGGCCATGCGTTTTGACTTTCAAAAAACGGGCATACCCAAGGTGCTTACTGCAGAATGGCTTGAACTACGTAACTTGCTTGACATGGCAATACTCACATTAGACGCGGCATTAAAACGCCCGGAAAGTTGTGGCGCGCACTATGTAGAAGACCTTAGCGAGTCTGTCGAGCGAGCGGCAACTTAGAGTTAACCGTTGTCCGTTCCAAGATGACATCTTCTCTAAAGCGGAAGAGTTTAGGCGGTCGACCACTAACCACATCAGCCATCTCCCCGGTTTCTTCAATCAAGTTTTGTTGCTCAACTAAGCGCCTAAAGTTTTGCTTATGCAAGACACGCCCACCTAAGGCCTCATTGACTGTTTGCAATTGCAGCAAGGTAAAGGTTGGTGGCATCAACTCAAAAACGACTGGGCGGTATTTGATTTTAGAGCGTAACCGTGCAATGCCTGTCGCTAATATTCGTCGCTGATCAAAGCGCATGGGACGACCTAAGGGATGCTCAGCATGATTTTCCAACCACGCTTCTTCATCTAGATCATGAAGCTGCCCTTTATCATAAAGGATATGGTCACGCATCGCCTCAGGCACTAAGTCCGCCTCATAAAGCAGCTCAAAACGCGGCAGCACCAAATCTTCATTCCAAGTAAAGTCATCTAAACCATAGGCTAATTGAATGCGTTGCTGACGATGAGCCGCTTGAGCTGTGGACTCAGACTGGCTTGCCCACGCTAACAGCTGCGGCTCTATATACTCACTCAACAAATCAGGCTTACCAGAGCGCCAATCCTCCCACGGGAAATAGCTATACCACTGCTGCCAACTCACCTCACCAGGCAAAGCCTTTGCGCGCTCTCTGGTTAAGGCTAAGTAGCTCACCGACAACACCCGTCCACCCGTTAAATAAGCTCGGCCCTTATCGGCAAAAGTATATAGTTGCTCTACATAGCCTAGAGAATGACCGGTTAAGGTTTCAACCCATACTCGTAAACCATTTTGTAATGAGCGATGCTGTGTTTGCAGCTCACCCGCCGGCAAAGCACGTGCGCAATGAGTCGTCAGTACCACTGGTTCATCATCAATAACTGACACTAACACAGCTACTAACTCTGCGCTTAATGACCACGGATTATTAGTTGAACTTGTCTCCAAAGGTACCCCGACATCTAGTGATAGAAATTTTGATTATAGCGTAGCACTCAGCCATTTAACAAAATAAGAAATGTCACAATTAATGTAAAAACATTATGATATAACTATACAATTATTTTGATCTAATAATATGACGAATGCTAGACCAGAATATAGATATATTGAAGTCACAAGGAAAGTAAAAATTGCTTAAAGATCCAATACAAAAGAATAAAGACTTTACCCCACATCTGGGTAAAAATGCCTTAGCTATTTTTGAAAAACACGTAACCAATGCCAATTGTTACCTAGAATATGGCTCTGGCGGCAGTACAATTCATGCCCAGCAGCTTGGTGCCAAGCACATCATTTCTGTGGACTCTTCTAAGGACTGGAATACAGCTATCAAGCAAAAGCTCAATGGCAGCTCCAATAGTGACCTACTATACTGTGACATTGGTACCGTCGGTAATTGGGGTAAGCCAATTAATAACGATGGCGCTAAAAACTATCATTCTTATATTATTTCGCCTTGGCAAATCGCTGAAAAAAAGAACCTCGACGTTAACCTTGTGATGATCGATGGCCGATTCCGAGTGGCTTGCTTTTTGTATAGCCTGCTCTGTGCCAAACCCGGCACCGTGATTCTATTTGATGACTATACTCTCAGGCCGCGTTACCACGTGGTTGAGGAATTTTGTAGTCGAGGTGAGTCCTACGGCAGAATGATGAAGTTCATTGTCCACAAAGACTATGACATTCCGAAGCTCGTCGCCAGAATCTGCGAGTATTCGATGATCAAAGATTAATTTATTCTGATCATACTTAAACCCCATATCTGCCAACCAAGCAATTTGTTGGCAGGTATGTTAAAATAGTCTTTTGTCATCAAGAAAAACGACAAACTTGCGGGTACATGGTACTTAGCTCCTACCACTTACTTTAAATAGCAGTTATTTAAAGCGCA
>CANROD010000055.1 GCA_947632105.1 uncultured Oligella sp.
TTCAAGCCTGAGGCTTGGGCTGAGATGATGTCAATGCAAAATCCTATGATGAGTCGCATGATGAATAGTTATGTAGATCAGACTAAGGATATCTACATAAACATGCAAGAGCAGATGCAAAGTCAAACACAGCAACTTTTCAATGTCTTTAATCCATTAGCTACAAAGAAAGATTCGACAAAAGATAAATAATAGTAGATTGTTATTTCAAAAAATTACCTTATTCTACTTTGTCCCAATTTTTAATCGCAAAGTGCTTGTTTTAAGATTCAATCATAGCCATAATAATATAAACCTTACACAGATGAGGGCTATATGGTTTTTTTATAGTATAACCTTCTGCTTAGACACGTATAACGGTATTGTCTGGATAGTAGTAGATTGTTTTTTGAGGGCTTATGCCGACGAGAATTGATTAGGATCAACTCAAAAATATACTATCTTATATATCATGATAAATAGGTTACAACATCCTTACAAACTCTAGGGGAATCTTATGAAGAAATTGACTGCTGCATTACTGGCTTGTGGTGTTTTTGGCTTTATGGCTACGCCTGCTTTAGCCCAACAAACTGATGGTGAGCGTTATCAGCCGAATAATGAGCTTATTCAACCAATCGATCCATATGTAGCTGAAAACGAAGCAGAAGTTGAGTTAGGTAAAAAGCTTTGGTTTGACCAGCGGCTATCACGTTCAGGTTTTATTTCCTGTAACTCCTGTCACAACTTGATGTTGGGCGGTGCAGATCAATTAGTAAGCTCGGTTGGTGATTACTGGGCTCAGGGGCCGATCAACTCGCCGACCGTTCTTAATTCAAGCCTAAACTTCGTTCAGTTCTGGGATGGCCGTGCAGCTGACTTACAGGCGCAAGCTGGTGGTCCTATTGAAAACCCACTTGAGATGGGTTCTAATCATGAGTTAGCTGTCAGTATTTTAAATACAATTCCTGGTTATGTTGCGGAGTTCAAAGAGGTTTACGGTGATGAAGAGATTACTATTGAGGAAGTCACTGGTGCGTTAGCTGCTTTTGAAGAAACTTTAGTTACTCCAAATGCTCCTTTTGATTTATGGTTAAAGGGTGATGATAGTGCGATTACTGACCAAGAGTTAAATGGCTATTTATTATTTAAAAATAGTGGTTGTGTAGCTTGTCATAATGGACCTAACTTAGGTGGTAACTCTTTCCAACGTATGGGGTTAGTTGAGCCGTATGTAACTGATAATGAAACTGCAGGTCGTGTTGGTGTGACCGGGCAAGACGTGGATCGTATGAGCTTTAAGGTACCAACCTTACGTAACGTTGAGTTAACCTATCCGTACTTCCATGATGGCGGTGCTAAGACCTTAGGGGAAGCAGTTGATATCATGGGGCGTCTACAGTTAGGTAGAAAGTTTGCGGATAACGAGATTGAGGATATTGTTGCTTTCCTCAAAACGTTAACTGGTGATCAGCCTGCGTTTGTAACGCCGGTTTTACATCCTAACAGTGATGAAACGCCACTAGCTAATCCATGGGCTCCTCAAGAGTCTGCTGAGAGCTAACTAGTATAGTTTTCCTATCCCTTTATGTAATAAAAAAGGTCGTGAATTAATATTCGCGACCTTTTTATGGTTGGCGTATAAAGACCTACTTCATTGAAATCGTCGTATTAACGCTGCGATTATGCTGAGACCAACGAGCAGTGACTGTTTTAGTTTGCGTCCAGAAACTAAATGCCTGTTTGCCATTAGGGCCTAGGTCACCAAGTTTGGAACCACGTGAGCCAGTAAAGCTGAACCATGCAACAGGTACAGGAATAGGGATATTAATACCAACCTGGCCGACATCAATATTATTTTGGAAGTGACGAGCATCAGCACCGTTTTCAGTAAAGATGGCGACACCATTACCATTAGGGTTGTCATTGATAAACTCAATGGCTTCATCAAGTGTATCCACATTAACAATCACGAGTACCGGTCCAAAGATCTCTTCGTCATAAATACGCATGCCTTTCTTGACACCCGTGAAAATAGTAGGGCCTACGAAGTTACCACTTTCATAGCCAGGTACTACGTGGCCGCGACCGTCTAATACTAAGTTGGCACCTTCATCTACTCCGGATTGAATTAATCCCTCAACGCGTTGCTTGGCTTTAGGGGAAACGAGTGGACCTAGATCGGCAGTCGTGTCGGTACCGACATTGACCTTTAAGCCTTTAGTTTTTTCAACTAGCTCATCTACCCAGTGGCTAGCTTCACCAACCATGACGGCAACAGAGGTTGCCATACAACGTTGACCGGCAGCACCAAAAGCAGCGCCAACTAATTGGTTAAGTGCGACTTCCTTGTCAGAGTTAGGCATCACGACGCAGTGATTTTTCGCGCCCATCATGGATTGACAACGTTTACCATTATCTGAAGAGCGTTGATATACCTCGGTACCAACATGAGTGGAGCCGATGAATGAAACTGCCTTAATGTCAGGGTGCTCGCATAGACGCTGAGCCACATCCGGACCACCATGAACAACGTTTAATACACCGGCAGGTAAGCCGGCTTCAAGAGCCAATTCAGCTAAAAATAATGAGGCACTTGGATCTTGTTCAGAAGGCTTTAAGACGAAGGTGTTGCCCGCCGCAACTGCGTATGGGAACATAAAGCAAGGTAACATCACTGGGAAGTTAAAAGCAGTAATGCCGGCGACGACACCAAGCGGCTGAATGAGGGTGTACACATCAACACCACTAGCGGCATTTTCGGAGAATTCACCCATTTGCATGCTAGCGACAGAGCAGGCATGCTCAATAGCCTCTAGACCGCGCCCAACCTCACCAATGGCGTCAGGTAGGGTTTTACCATGCTCCTTGGTGATTAGCGCAGCTAGCTTGTCTGTATTGTCACGGACTAACTCTTGTAGTTTTAGCATGACGCGCATGCGGTGATTAATCCCAGCGTTGCGCCACGTTTTATAGGCTTCTTTGGCATTAGCGATGGCTTCATCAACCTCATCAATCCCACAAAGCGGTACCTTGGCCACGACCGATTGGTCGGCAGGGTTTAGTACGTCTAAATATTTATTACTTTTGGATTGGACCATTTCACCATTAATTAGTAATGGGATGATTGGTGTATCACTCATAGATGTCTCCTGAAAATTTGTTATCACTTTATGTTTATTAGTTAATTTTGAAGTGTAAAAATGCAAAAATCAATATAATAAATGCACAATCAATGTTTATTTTTGCACAATGCTTTTAATTTAAAGAGAGTACTATGAATTGGGATGGGTTGCGCTATTTTTTAGCGGTGGCTAGGACATCAAAGATTTCTGAGGCGGGACGCCGATTAGGTGTTGAGCATAGTACAGTATCTCGGCGTATACGTCAGCTTGAACAAGAAATAGCAACGGTGCTCTTTGATAAGTCTCGGCGTTATGGTTATGTCTTGACCGAAGCAGGTAGAAATTTATTACAACATGCAGAGAAGATGGAGAGTGAGCTGCTCAATGCTCAGCAGCTGATTAGTGTTTTTGAAGAAGACTTGAGCGGTAATATCCGAGTGGCAGCGACTGAGGGTTTTGGAGTTCATATGCTAACTCCCTTAGCGGTTGATTTTCAGAAGCAGTATCCAAAAACTAGTCTGGAGGTGATGGCGTTTCAGCGCTTTGTTGATCAATCTCGCAGAGAAGCGGATATCTTCATCACCATTGATAGACCATTACGGGGTAACTATGTCTATCGATTACTGAGTGACTATAAGTTGCGGCTCTATGCCTCACCACAGTATTTAAAGCGCCATCCATTGATTAAAAGTACTGTCGATTTGGCCGAGCATCGTTTCATTGATTATATCGACGAGTTTATTATCAGTGAGGAGTTGAAGTATCTTAGCGATCTTATTCCAAATGCTAACGTGGTTTTTAAATCAAATAGTTTAGTGGCGCAGATGCAAGCCTGTATTGCAGGTCAGGCAATGGCGGTATTGCCTTGTTTTATGGCCTATCAAAATTCAAATCTACAGGTCGTATTACCCGAAGAAGTAGTGATTAAACGTAGTTTTTGGATGCTTTATCATGAGGATTTAAGGCAGCTAAAGCGCATTGAGCTATTTTCTAATTTCTTAAAAAATAAGCTCGAACAGCGCCAAGCGATTATGATGGGTGATTGACAGTCAAACTAATTGAAGACCACGGTACGGTGACCATTTAATAAAATACGATGCTCAACAAAGCTTTTAACAGCACGCGAGAGTACGAGAGATTCAATATCACTGCCGACTTGGGTTAAGTGTTGAGCGCTAAGACGATGGTCAACATGCTGTACGTCCTGCTCAATAATAGGACCTTCATCAAGATCAGAGGTTACATAGTGGGCAGTGGCTCCGATGATTTTGACACCACGCTGATGAGCTTGATGATATGGCTTAGCACCCTTAAAGCTCGGTAAGAAGCTGTGATGAATATTAATTGCTTTACCTTCGAGTGCTTCTGATAGCTCATTAGAGAGGATTTGCATATAGCGTGCGAGCACCACAAGATCTACATCAAGATCATCAACTAACTTAAGAATCTGGGCTTCTTGCTCAGCGCGATTCTCATTACTGACTGGTAAGTGATGAAAAGGAATGCCGTAGCCTTCAGCCAGTTTTTCATAGTCACGATGATTTGAGACAATACCCACAATCTCCATGTGCAATAAGCCGCTATATGTACGGAATAATAAGTCATTTAAGCAATGCCCTTGTTTACTGACAAGAATCAGTACACGTGATTTTTGTTCAGCAGAAAAGAGCTTTAAGTCCATCGTGAACATTTCTTTAACAGTGCTTAATTTCTCTTCAATTTGTACTTGAGTAATATCTGTGGGTACGCTAAAACGGACTCTCAAGAAGAACTGTTTAGTGTCCACATCGCCAAATTGCTGAGAAGTGAGGATATTACCGTTTAGTGCAAGTAGGGCACCGGATACTGCGTGAACAATACCAATTTGGTCAGGACAAGAAATTGTAAGAATAAATTCGTGTGTATTTATGGTATTCATTTTGTACTTAAATATTTGTTTTTAGTGGTTTATTATAATTGCTGAGTGACTTCTTCGGCGATAGCCAGTGCAGCAGTTAATCCTGGAGACTCAATACCGAATAAGTTTAACAAACCGGCGACTCCATGTTGTAATTTTGAGCTGATGACAAAATCCGCTGCGACTTGAAAGGGGCCGCTGAGTTTGGGTCTAATACCAGCGTAAGCAGGGTGTAGGGTATCATTTTTTAGAGTGGGCCAATAGCGCCTAACTGCATTATAAAAATTTTTGACTGACTCATCGTTTACGTCGTAGCTTTCTTTATCAAGCCAAGTGACATCAGGACCAAATTTTATTTGTCCGCCAAGATCTAATGTTAGATGTACACCCAAACCAGCACGATTGGGCATAGGGTATATCAAATGCTGAAAAGGTGATTTTCCTGAATAAGAAAAATAGCTACCTTTGCAATAGTAATAAGCGTCAGGGATATGCTGCTGATCTAGTCCTGTTATGTTTTTAGCTAGCTCTGTTGCGTATAGTCCTGATGCATTGATTAGATTGGCACTGCTAATCACAGATTGCTCTTTATCGTCAAAGTAGCATTCAAAGTGATTAGGGCCTTTAATGTTTACCTTTTTTAAAGGTGTGTTTAGCACTAATTGTGCACCTGCCCGTTCTGCGTCTCCCAGTAAAGAGAGCATTAAGGCGTGGCTGTCGACAATGCCTGTTGATGGAGAAAGTAGCGCTAGCTCGCAATGTAGTTCTGGTTCCAAGGCCTTAGCTTCCAGTGCAGATAGAATCTTTAAATCATTAATGCCACATTGCTCAGCATTGTGTTTAATGCTTATTAATTGAGCAGTTTCAGATTCTTCTGTAGCAACTAGTAATTTACCCAGACGCTGATAGGCTACGTGGTAACTCTCACAATAATTATATAAAAGTGATTTGCCACGTATACAGAGTTTGGCTTTAAAACTATTGGCTGGGTAGTAAAGACCTGCGTGGATAACTTCTGAATTTCTGGAGCTGATGCCCGAGCCAAATGATGACTCAGCCTCAATTATCAACACTTCCTTACCTTGCTGCGCGAGGGCGCGAGCAATGGCTAAACCCACAACGCCTGCGCCGATAACAAGGCACTCTACATCCACAGATGCCAGCATGTTATTTTGCGAAACTACTAGTCGGGGTGAGATCAAAGGTACCTGCGTGGAAGACCAACGGTAGTTTGTTGGTGTGTTCACAATGCTCAACATAGCCGACCATGATTAAGTGGTCACCAGCACTGTGTTGTTGCTCGTTAGTGCACTCAAAGACAGCAGAGCAGTACTCAGAAGAGAGTAAGGGGGCACCAGTTTCACCGAAACGCCAATCGATACCGTCAAAGCGGTCAGGTACGTTAGCTGTAGAGAACTGCATGGCTAAGTCGATTTGATCATTTGACAATATATGAATATTGTAATGCAGGCTGTTTTGAAAGAGTTTGAGGTTTTTAGAAGCTAAGCGCAAACACCACAACACCATAGGGGGGTCGAGTGACACGGAGTTAAAGGAGCTCACGGTTAGCCCCATTGGCGTATTGGTCTCCAGATCGGTGGTTGTGACAATAGCTACACCAGTAGCAAAACGGCCCAGGGCCAGTCGAAAATCTTGTTCGCTAAAATCAGTTTGACGTTGAATAGACATAGTAAAAATTAATTGATTGACAGGGTATTATAGGGCTAAGGTGCTAGGCGCGTCACTGACCACTTGTCATTTTCTTTACAATAGAGTAATCGGTCGTGCATACGTGAAGGGCGACCTTGCCAAAACTCTATCT
>CANROD010000056.1 GCA_947632105.1 uncultured Oligella sp.
CCAGTACCTCCAACCACTGATTGGTCTGCTACCGCTTATCGTTGGCGTCGCAAAGAAAACACAGCTTGGTTAGAAGCGATTCATAAAATTGACGCTATTGAGCCTATCGACCTATTACATATCGAACGACAAAAGGAAATCCTAGCGCGTAATACACGGATGTTTGTTCAAGGCAAGCCGGCTAATAATGTATTGATGACCGGCACTCGCGGGACTGGTAAAAGCTCGTTAGTACGCGCCATGCTAGGGCAATTTGCCAGCGAAGGTCTGCGGCTTATTGAGGTTGACAAGTCTGATCTAGGCGACTTACATGAGATTGTGGAGTTAGTGCGTAACCGTGACGAACGCTTTGTTGTTTTCTGCGATGACCTCTCCTTTGAGCACGGAGAATCGGGTTACAAGGCGTTAAAATCCATACTTGATGGCTCCATTGCTGATAGTGGCGACAATGTATTGATCTATGCGACATCCAATCGCCGTCATCTGATGCCAGAGTTCAATGCTGAAAATCTTGAGCATACAACAGGCCCTCAGGGAGAGATTCATCCTGGCGAAGCGGTTGAGGAGAAAATTTCTCTATCTGAGCGCTTTGGTATCTGGCTGTCCTTTTATCCATTTAGTCAGGATCAGTATTTAGCCATTGTGAATTATTGGCTAAAAAGCCTCGGTTGCCCCGAAGAGCACATTGCAGAAAGCCGGACTGAGGCTTTGCAATGGACGCTCGAAAGAGGCTCTCGCTCAGGTCGTGTCGCACGTCATTTTGCACGCGATTGGACAGCAAGACACCTCAAAGACTAATCGCCCAAGCCAAGCTGACTATAATTGATAGTTAATCAAACCTTAACCTTTCAGGAGCTTCCATGTCCACCCCAAAACCTTTCTTAGACGTTGCTGTCGGTGTCATTATCAATGCCGATGGTGAGATACTTCTGGCGCAAAGACCAGAGGATAAGTCTTGGCCTGGTTGGTGGGAGTTTCCTGGTGGCAAAATCGAAAGCGGCGAGACAGCTAAAGAAGCCCTTGTGCGCGAGCTCAAAGAGGAGCTTGATATTGAGGTAACCACAGCTACACCTTGGGTTACCTTTGATTATGAGTACCCCAAAACCAAGGTTCGCTTAGCATTTTTCTTAGTCAGCGCTTGGAAAGGTGAGCCTAAGGGCTTAGAGCAACAGCAATTTGCTTGGACTCGAGCTGACAAAGCTAGCGAATTAGGCGAGCTACTACCCGCCTCAATACCACCAATCGAATGGATGACACTCTCACCACTCTACGCCATTACGCCCGAATTTGATAAAGGCATCGATTCCTCAGCCTTAACCGCCTATATCGACCAGGCGATTGCAAAGGGCATCACACTGTTTCAGTTTCGCCAACCCAACTGGCACCAAGGACCCGCTTCAGCTGAATTAAAAAGCATTTTCGATACTTTATTAGAGCTTTGCCATCAACGCGGAGCCAAGTTATTAATCAACAGCGTACACCCACGCAACTGGTGGTCACTAGCTGATGGCGTGCAGTTACGTGCTAATGACGCGATTCAACTTGAGGAGCGTCCTATTCCTGAGGACAAGCTCCTAGCTATTTCAACACATCACTTAGCAGATATTTTGTATGCCCAGATTCTCAAGGCTGATTTTATTGTCTTAGGTCATGTATTAAACACAGCAAGTCACCCAGGCGAGGAGCCACTAGGCTGGGATAGTTTTCAAGCCATCGCTGCAGAGGCGGGCCGTCCAGTATATGCCCTTGGCGGTCTTAGCCCTAATGATCTACAAACAGCGCGTGAGCATCACGCTCATGGCGTTGCCGGCATTAGGGCTTTTTAGATAGTAACAAACTGTTATGTAACCTAAAAAGGTTATAATTTAATTTTGTTTGTCTCTCTCAATCGCTTGACCAACACACTTAATTAAAGATATATTTGATATACATCTTTAATCCAAATGGAGTAATCATCATGCTGCAGATTCAATCTCCTGGCAAAAAACCATATTCGCCCCACCCCATTCTAAATTTAGGTTTCAGAATCTTTTTCGCAAGCGCAGCGATTTTTGCAATCATCACCATGCTTTTGTGGATCCTAGTTTTTATGGGTAACCTAAGCCTAGGCGGCGTGGTGTTTCAGCCCTTCTACTGGCATGCTCATGAAATGCTTTATGGCTACACCATTGCTATTATTGCCGGCTTCCTACTAACGGCAGTACAAACTTGGACTGGTGTCCCCATGCCTTATGGCAAGCGGCTCTTAGCAATCTTTGCCTTCTGGGCTATTGCTCGCTTACTATGGGCGGTAACTGCCTTTAACCCAAGTCAAGAACTCACTGTCGCCTTAGTCATTATCGCCTTTATCGCTGATATGATTTTTATGGTTTGGATGGCTTACGTTATCACTAAAGCAGTCGTTAAGGCTAAGCAAAAGCGCCAGATCGGTATTGTTTCTAAGATACTGCTGCTAACCTTCTCTAACGCGCTCTGTTATATTGGTATTTTAAGTCAAAACATGACTCTCAACCGCGTTGGTATCTATCTGGGTTTTTACCTTATCATTGGTTTAGTACTTACGGTTGGTCGTCGTGTCACACCATTCTTTATTGAAAAGGGTTTAGGCGCCAATCAATCTACGCCAATCAATATTAAAAACTCAAAAGCTTTAGATTCGATGAGCCTAGGTTTCTTTGTCATCTTCTTTATTGCTGATGTATTTATACCAAACCCTATTTTACTAAGTGTTGCTGCTATCGCTACCGCTGTCGTTAACCTAATCCGTTTAGCTGGCTGGTACCATCCTGGCATCTGGAAGAAGCCGTTACTATGGTCTCTTTTCTTAGGCTTCTTCGGTATGTGTTTTGGCTTTATCCTATATGCTCTACAAGCGTGGGGTATCGGCACCCATAGTCTTGCAGTACACGCCCTAGCGCTATCAGGTATTGCCATGATGACTATTGCCATGATGACCCGAGTTTCGTTAGGTCACACAGGTCGTAGCATTCATCAACCACCAAAAACTGTCGTTTGGATGTATGTCCTACTCATCATTGCTTTTGTGACGAGAGTGATTTTACCGCTCTTTGATATGAGCTCTTACATCATGTGGCTGATGCTTGCGCAAACGTCTTGGATACTTTGTTTTGTACTGTTTTGCATAAGCTATCTCCCGTTCTTGTCCAAAGAAAGAGCAGATGGGGCCTTTGGCTAAAACAGGGCTTTTCGAGGAATAATCTATTATGCGCTTAACAACTTATAGTGACTATGCTCTGCGTTGCTTAATTTACCTAGCAACGCAAGAGGATAAAGAAAAACTAATGAATATCCAAGACATTGCAGATGTTTATGATATTTCTAAAAACCATTTAACCAAAATCGTTCATCAGCTAGCGACCCTTGGTTATATTGAAAGTGTTCGTGGTAGAAATGGCGGCATTCGCTTAGCCAAAACACCTGAATCGATCAATATCGGTAAAGTGGTACGGCAAACTGAGGCTGATTTTTCTATTGTGGATTGCTTCACGCCTATTACCGCAAAGGGAGTTGTTGCCCTTCCTACGAGTGGCAAATCGCCTGAAGAAAAGCTCTCGATTAAAAAGCAAATGGAGCTTTGTAAAATTAGCCCCGTATGTAAGCTAAAGCATGTTTTTTACGAAGCGACACAAAGCTTTTTAAGTGTGTTAGATCGATATACTCTTGCAGATATGACTGCAAACAAAACCGAATTAAATGAGCTTTTACAGAGCTAAAAAGCAACTTAATTCACAAACAATTAGGGCGGTTGAGAAATAAATCTTAACCGCCCTAATTGCATGTTAATACACTAATAATTGGATTAAGCTGCCTTACGAGTGATAATCCAGTAGCGCATAATAGCAATAATAATCACAACGCCCAGCACCCCCATCAATGGGTAAACTGAACCAACCATGTTGCCGAAACCATACTGACTTAGTACAGCACCAATAGCAGTAGTAACAATAGCAATGACTCTAAACTTATTAGTATTAGGCTCCGCCCAACGCGTAGCAAAGGCAAAGAACATACCAACAGCCGTACTATAGACCATAGCAATAACTGCGACAGTGGTTATGACACCTAATGAACCATGAACCTCTTGAGCTAGTAATAATGTTGGAATGTCAATCCCGTGCAACTTGTCAATATTCAAGTATAGGGCAATGTTTAAGAAAATAATTAATGCTCCTAAACCTAAACCACCTAGCACACCACCAAAACCGGCGGCCTTGGATGACTTATTTAGACCACCCATCACAGCAAGCATAGGGAAGCCTACACCGATATTAAAGGCAGCATAAAGCACACCACTCATCGCCCAGCTAGGCACCTCCCAACCCAATAACTGAATCACGCTAAAGCGAACGGCATGTGAATCTTGGCTAGCAACGTCAAAATTACCATTAAAGATAGAATAAAGCATAATGGCAATAATAACGAGGAGTAAAAATGGAATGACTGCACTAATTAGATAAATAATACTCTTCAAGTTTAAACAAAGAGTCAGAATAACCAATACAGTCATCACAATAGAGCCGACAATAGGCGACCAGCCTAAGTGTTGATTCAAAGTAGCGCCGGCAGCGGCTAACATGATTACGCCAACACCATAAAGGAAGAAGTTTAAAATAACGTCAATCACGGCGCCACCAGTGACTCCAAACAAGCGTGCTAACACTTGATTGTGTGATTTAGCCTGCATTTTTGAGCTAATCTGGGCAATCTGCATACCCACAAAAGCAAACAAAAAGGCAGAAATTATCGAACCACCAATCCCCCATACGCCGTAGCCCGTAAAGAACTCGACAACCTCTCTACCTGAGGCAAAGCCCCCACCGATTACCACTGACATATAAGCCATGGCAATAAACAAACTCTGTTTCATTTTTCTCCTTTGTATGACGAGTTAATTGTTTTATAAAAGGTCGGGGACCTTTTGGCAAAAGCAAAAAGTCCCCGCTGCAAATACGTGTTAGCCAATTAGTATCTTGTGATATCTAAACCATCAATACTGATTTCTGGTGTTTTATTAGCAATTAAGTGAGCTGACAACTGAGCAGCACCACACGCCATCGTCCAACCAAGTGTGCCGTGACCGGCATTAATGAATAGTTTTTTATACTTGGTTTTACCAATAATTGGTGTACAATCAGGCGTCTTTGGCCGCATACCTGTCCAAAAAGACACGTCACCACTCAAGTCACCGCCTTCAGGGAATAAATCTGCACAAATCATGCGCAGGGTTTCTTCACGGGCTGGATTTAACGTATAGTCAAACCCGCGCAATTCTGCCATACCACCTAGACGGATACGATCATCAAAACGCGTAATGGCAACCTTATAAGTTTCATCCAAAATGGTAGAAACCGGTGCCATATCATGATTTGAAATGGGCACGGTAATAGAGTAGCCCTTCATTGGGTAAATAGGCGCATTCAAACCTAAGGGCTTAATAAACTTAGGCGTAAAAGCACCTAAACAAACAACGTATTGATCGGCTGTTTCCTTTTTGCCATCAATAATCACGCTCTTGATCTCATTGCCATCAAACTCTATGCTTTCAAGCGTTTGATTAAAACGAAACTCAACCCCTAACTCCTTGGCTTTTTCTGCTAAATTACGAGTAAACATCAAGCAGTCACCCGTTTGGTCACCCGGCAATCTTAAACCTCCGGCGATCTTAGCAGACACCTTGGCTAATGCAGGCTCTGCAGCTACTACACCTCTCGCATCCAAAAGCTCATAAGGTACGCCCATATTTTTTAAGACATCAATATCTTTAGCGGCTGCATCCAACTGCTTTTGGGTACGGAACAGTTGTAACGTACCCTTTTGACGAGCCTCAAAATTAATATCAATTTCTGCGCGGAGCTTGTCTAATACGTCACGACTGTACTCCGAAATACGTACTAAACGCTCCTTGTTGATCGCATAGTCTTTGCCATTGCAATGCATCAGCATTTGCCACATAAAGCGATACTGACTCATATCGAGCGTCGGCTTAATGGCTAAAGGTGCATGCTTTGACAGGAGCCACTTAACTGCTTTGAGAGGCACTCCTGGTGCCGCCCAAGGCGTTGAGTAGCCTGGCGATATTTGCCCAGCATTAGCAAAGCTGGCCTCGTGAGCCACCTCTGATAATCGCTCGATCACGGTCACTTCAAACCCCTCACGAGCTAAATAATAAGCAGTAGTGATTCCGATAACACCACCGCCGAGCACTAAAACGCGCATTAAATTACTCCTACTTTTTAATCTTCGTAAGCCTCTATAGGCAAACATGTACAAATTAGGTTGCGGTCACCATAGGCATTATCAACTCGAGCAACCGGTGACCAATACTTATTCGCTCGTTTAACTGAATTAGGGTAAGCTGCCTCTTGACGCTTGTATGCATGAGACCACTCATCTGCAACTAACATTGCTGCGGTATGTGGCGCATTAGTTAAGACATTGTCCTTAGCATCTACGCGACCGTCCTCTATTGCTGCGATTTCTTGGCGAATCTGAATCAACGCGTCAATAAATCGATTTAACTCAGCCAAACTCTCAGACTCAGTCGGCTCAATCATCAAGGTACCTGGCACTGGGAAACTCATGGTTGGCGGGTGGAACCCAAAATCGATGAGACGCTTAGCAACATCCTCAACATCAATACCACAACTTTCCTTAATAGGACGAATATCAATAATGCACTCGTGCGCAACACGACCATTACGCGCAGTAAACAATAAAGGATAATGCGCGGCTAAACGCTTAGCGATGTAGTTGGCATT
>CANROD010000057.1 GCA_947632105.1 uncultured Oligella sp.
GAATGTCTTGATTGTCAGCATTCTTTTCATTTCCAAGCACCGTAACATTTTAGGAGGTAACAATGGCTCATTATGTTGAACAAATGGCCTATGTCGGCCAAACCCCTTGGCACGGTTTAGGTAATCAGCTTGCTAATAATCAACCGATTGAAGTATGGCAGAAACAGGCAGGGATGGACTGGGATATTAAAGAGTCCCCCGTACAGTTTATCGATAGCGTTGATGAGAACCAACGTACATTAATTACGTTCCCACAAAGTAAGGTCTTGTACCGCTCTGACACACAGACTCCCTTGTCAGTAGTCAGTCAGCGATACAAGGTAGTACAGCCACGAGAAATTCTAGAGTTTTACCGTGATTTAACGGAAGTCTCAGGCTTTCAACTGGAAACAGCAGGAGTTTTAAAAGGTGGTAAGAAAGTCTGGGCATTAGCACGTACCGGACACTCTGCCGTACTACAAGGCAATGATGTCACTAACGCCTATGTATTACTCGCTACGGCGTGTGACGGCACCTTAGCCACAACAGCTCAGTTCACTGCCGTTAGAGTGGTTTGTAATAACACCTTAGCAGTGGCTCTCGATGATAGCCAAGGCGCTGTCAAAGTGCCGCACAGCACGACCTTTGATGCGGATGCGGTAAAGCGTCAATTAGGTATTTCAGTCTCGCATTGGGATGAATTCATGTACCGGATGAGAGCGCTGAGCGAACGTAAGGTTAACAATGCAGAAGCAGAATCCTTTTTCGAAGAGCTATTTACCACTCCTAGAAAGGACGAAGCACGTAAACCCAATCAATGGGCGATGTCTAAAGCCTTAAGTCTTTATAACGGTCATGGTCGTGGTGCAGAGCTTGGGTCAGCCCAAGGCAGTGCCTTAGGGTTACTAAACTCTATTACTGAGTTTGTTGACCATGAACAACGTGCCCGTAGTACGGACAACCGCTTAGATTCAGCTTGGTTTGGCCAAGGCGCCATGCTTAAGCAAAAGGCATTAGCCAACACCTTATTAATGTTGGCTTAAATTACATTTAATTTCACTATGACGGCATAGACCCCAGCGACTTAATTGCGCTGGGGTCTATGCTTTTTATGGAGCAAAATCATGAATACAGCAGTTTTAGCACAGCCACAGACAGAACCTCAATTACTTCGACCTGCACTGCGTCTCGTTAAAACGAACACTCTTTCTCGTGATGAGTGGCTTGATGTTCGTAAGCAAGGCATTGGCAGTTCGGATGCCGCCGCTGCCGTCGGTTTGAACCCTTACAAAAGTCAGTTAGAGCTTTGGATGGAAAAGACCGGTAGAGATACAGAACTACCTAAACCGGATCCCGATAACACCGAAGAGCCTGTTTATTGGGGCACTTTGCTTGAACCAATTGTGGCGACAGCATACACCAAGCAGACTGGCAGAAAGGTACGAAGAGTTAACGCAGTATTGCAGCACCCTGAGAAACCTTGGATGCTTGCTAATATCGACCGTGAAGTCATTGGCGCAAGTGATGTACAAATCCTTGAGTGTAAAACAGCAGGTGAGTTTGGGGCTCGACTTTGGAAAGAAGGCGTGCCTGAATACATCCAGCTACAAGTACAACATCAATTGGCAGTCACAGGGAAAAAAGCAGCAGATGTCGCTGTACTGATATGTGGTCAGCAACTACAAGTACATCGCATCCATCGTGATGAGGAGCTCATCGATAAATTGATGGAATTGCAAGAACGATTCTGGCATTACGTGACGAGCGATACCCCACCGCCTGCTGATGGTTCTGCTTCTTCAGCAACTGCCTTAAGGTATCTTTACCCACGTGACACTGGTGAACAAGTGGACTTTCAGCTAGACAGCAACATGTCTCAGTTGTTTGAGAGTCTACAAGAAGCTCGTGCACAGCTTGAGACCTATAAGCAACAGGAAGAACTGTTCAAACAACAAATTCAAGAGGCCATGGGGGATGCCACTAAAGCGGTGTTTTCTACAGGCGCAGTAAGCTGGAAGCGTAGTAGAGATTCAGTTTCCTTAGATACCAAACAGCTACTAGCGGATCAACCCGAGTTACTAACCCAGTACGGGAAGACTCGCTCAGGCAGTAGACGCTTCTTGATACAGGTCTAAATTTACGCATGGCCATTTATTAACACTACTTAAATACTCTTCATTTATTAATACATGTCGCCTACTGTGCGGCATTTTTTATGCAGGTAAAAATATGCGATATCACAAACTAAAAGCAGGTGCTGAGCCCGGTATGTACATCATGGAGTCTAGGCACGTCACTGAGGATGACATACTCACCATGGCTAAACAGTTATCACGAAAACGATTAAGTAAAGGCAGATTAGTAGCTAATTCTCAAGATGTCAAAGACCATTTACAAACGCTTTTGCAGGATTACCCATACGAAGTATTTGCAGTCTTGTTATTAGATACTCGGCATCGGGTGATTGGGTTTTATGAGTTGTTTCGGGGCACGATTGACACCGCAACGGTGTACCCACGTGAAGTGGCTAAGATCGCATTGGAGCATAATGCAGCAGCCATCATCATGACTCATAATCATCCTTCAGGAGACCCAACACCAAGTGTTTCTGATATCAATTTGACGAAGCACTTACAAAAAGCGTTGGATTTAATCAAGGTCAACATTTTAGATCACATCGTGGTCAGTGCTTCAGGCTCTGTTTCACTCGCTGAGAAAGGCGAGATGTAGTAAATCCATCTTATTAATTTCAACTTACTCACCCATACCAACCCACTGCTTTTAACGCAGTGGGTTTTCTTTTAGGAGTTTCTTATGATTAAAGGGTTAGCAATCACACCACCCGTACTAGGGCGTATTGCCATTGGTCACACCGTTGAGCGCAACGGCAAACGCCTTCCTAGTAAAGACGACCAATTTACTATCACTAGTCAAATCCAAACCTTAGACGGTTGGATTCTTCATCCGATTGATGAGCAGTTACGTAAAGACAAGGCAACTGAAAAGTTACGCTCTATCCCTGTCTCTTTACTTTTTAATGATCCTAGTTTAAATCTACGCGCTGAGTACTCGTTGTTTGACCGGAGTACCGGACGACCCTTGTGTGTTGGTAATGGTGAAACGTGCAGACGAGATACAGAGAACGGTGTACAGACCTTACCTTGCCCAGCACCGGACAATTGCGAACTAGCAAGGGGTGGTGCTTGTAGACCTTATGGTCGTTTAAACGTCAAACTAAGCGATGATGATGACCTTGGTACGTTTATATTCCGTACAACGGGGTACAACAGCATCCGTACCTTAGCGGCACGCATGAGCTACTTTAATGCCATTTCAGATGATTTATTAGCGTGCTTACCGCTTGAGCTTCGACTACGAGGCAAGAGTACGGCCTTATCACGTGGTACGCCAATTTATTACGTGGACTTAACCATACGTGATGGGTTAACGCTTGAAGAGGCGCTAGCGCAAGCTAGGGAGACCAACCAAAGACGTCAAGCCCTTGGCTATAACCAAGAAGCCTTAGATAAAGCAGCACAAGTAGGTTTTGCGAATGGTAGCTTTGAGGACGATGTGGAGGAATCCCTCAATATCATCCAAGAGTTTTACCCAACGTCTGAAAGCACGACTCACGCACCGCAGGAAAAAGTGTCGTTAAATGACAAATTAAATCAATTAGCAACTGAGGCTTAAACGGCATAAAAGGTCTCAGTTGTTATTAAAAAAAGCAATCACGTTGAGAGGTTAATTATGATTAAAAGCATACTGGCATTAATAGCGGTAGGAGGTCTTTCTTATAAAGCCTGCCTACATTATCTGGATTACCAGCGCATTAAAAATGAAAATGACTGCTTACGAGAGCAGTGGCGGGAGTGCCTGGCTAAGAAGTAGCTAATAGCGGGCGCAGCATTTATCTAAAGGTTACTCACAAAGAAGCAAGTATGACAGGTGCGTACTTGCTTCTTTTTTTGTTTAGAGGATGGTTATCAGGCGGCCATTAATGAGGCTTATTATAGGCAGGCCGTACACCAAAATGTCTTTCTCTTAAAATCGTTTCACACGTAGCGGGTTCGATGTAAAGGTCAGTTTTACGTCTAATTTTTTCGACAGTAACTTCGACACTATATATACCGATATACTCATCAATTTCTTCTGGTGAAGAGCTCCCAAAGACATTTGGTTTGGCAGCCAATATCTCTTCTACCGCTATCTTTAACAAGTCGTAGTTTTCTTCTAATTCATTGAGCCAATAGTCACTTAAATTAATGGGTAATAAACTATTAATTTGATTGGTCAACACTTCTCTTTTAAATTGATTAATGAGCATTTTTATCCTTGATAAGCTAAATATTAAACATCATTAATGATAGTTTAATCTTTAATAATTCAACTGCTAGCTTAGTCTGTTACAAAGTCAAAGACCATTATATTTAGTGTTAAAAAGTAAGTAAATATCGCCAATAGAGGTCATACTACATTTAGAACTTTGCTGAGCTATCGCCTAAAAGGCCATTGTCAACCATCGTTTTTCAGGATTTCTCTGAGCTTACAAAACTCTGAATTGGTGTTAGAATGACGCCCATTACTCATAAATAATCAAGTAACTTTTCATAACATGGCTTAAATCAATCTCATGAATCACAGCAACAAACAGAGCTTAATCTCAAAAATCCTCAATAGCCAGCAAGCCGCCGGCGTCATTCTCATCTTAGCCTCGGTTCTAGGGGTGATTTTTGCCAACTCAGCTTTGGCTAATAGCTATTTTTCCATATTGGAATCAAAGATACTCAATCTCTCGGTTCTGCACTGGATTAACGATGCTTTAATGGCCGTGTTCTTTTTACTCGTTGGTCTAGAAGTCAAAAGAGAACTCTTGGTGGGTGACTTAGGGACTCGTCAAAAACGGATTTTACCCTTTGCTGCTGCCTTTGCCGGTGTCACTATCCCTGCCCTGATTTACCTTTACTTTAACTGGGAAAATCCGCTAACCGCTCCAGGCTGGGCTTCGCCTGCAGCTACTGATATTGCCTTTGCGCTAGGCGTACTGTCCCTAGTCGGTAGTCGGGTACCGATATCTCTAAAAATCTTTTTAATGGCATTAGCAGTCATCGATGACTTAATTGTGATCGTTATTATTGGTCTTTTCTATACCCACCAGCTGCAAATTATTTATTTACTCATAGCGGTTGTGGTCATCGCCATATTAGTGCGTTTAAATCTTAAGAACCACCAAAAAAGTCCTGCTTATATTGGTCTAGGCTTATTGCTCTGGTGGTTAATCTTAAATTCAGGCATCCATGCAACCTTGGCCGGAGTCATATTAGCCTTTACTATCCCGGTCGCAGCACCCGGTGCCGAGAACAGACTACAGCCGACATCAGGAAGCAATGCTGAGCCATTATTGTTGCGCTGGGAGCATGGTTTATCAAATTGGGTATCGTTTTTGATTATCCCGATTTTCGGCTTTGCTAACGCCGGCGTATCGTTTGGCGCCTTTTCTTCTGAACAGCTATTCCACCCGGTGGTGCTTGGTATTGCTCTGGGTTTATTTATCGGAAAACAAGTCGGTATTTTCGGCACAATTTATTTAATTGTTAGAAGTGGTTTTGCACAAAAACCCAGAGGTGCCAGTTGGTTGCAACTGTATGGCGTATCGGCTCTCTGCGGTATCGGTTTTACCATGAGCCTCTTTATCGGGATGCTCGCTTTTGTTGAACCTGAGCATCAAGACTTGGCCAAAATCGGCGTCTTTATCGGTTCAATTATGTCTGCGGTTATCGGATTTTGTATTTTGAAATTTGCACCGAGCAAAACATAACAAGATTACTAATGTATAAAAAGCTGCTTGACCGATTTGGGGAGCAGCTTTTTTACTCTAAACCCTCCAAGGCCTATTGAGGCGATTTAGCTTCAGGCCAGAAGTGATCCAGCTCATTGGGAATATCGCGCGGTCCAAAAATCATTTGACCAACACGAATATCCGTCGCCCCCTCTTCAATCGCGATCTCAAAATCACCCGACATACCCATTGATAAACGAGTTACCCCGGAGTGTTTAACTTGAGCCTCATCACGTAACTCTCTCAAAGTACGGAAGCATTGGCGCACTTCATCATCATTTTGACTGTTAATCGCCAATGTCATTAAACCGACGACTCGTAAATTTTTAAACTGCACACACTCATCAATAAAGTCTAATGCCTGTGAAGCTGGCAGTCCGTACTTGCTCTCTTCTTTGCTCGTATTGACCTGTACATAAACCGGTAAAACACGCCCTGCTTCTTTCATAAAGCGATCGATACGAGCCGCTAAACGTAAAGAATCCAAAGCGTGAAACTCACTCACATAATCCGCTAAAAAACGCGCTTTATTGCTTTGCAAATGACCGATTAAAATCAACTCCAAATCCTCATACGCACCACGGTAATCCTCCCACAAAACCATAGCAATTAGAAGTAGAATTTCTTATAAAGGAAATTCAATGAAACGATCACGATATACCGACAGCCAAATCATGGCGATTCTTAAACAAGCCGAAACTGGTACGCCTGTGCCAGAGCTATGC
>CANROD010000058.1 GCA_947632105.1 uncultured Oligella sp.
TTAATGTTGCGCTGACTGTCTAATAGTGAACGACTATGCGCGCGTTGGTTCCACTCCTCGCGAATTTGTTCGCGTAAACTTCGCAAAGCCGCTAGGCTATCAAAGTCGATATACTTTCTAAAAACAAAGGGTGATTGAATACTCAAAAACTGGTGAATATAGTATTGATCTTGGCTATTATTAAATGCTTTGAGTTGAATGGCTCGTGCTTTTAACCAAGCATAGCGCTCCCACTCGCGGCCTTGTGTGAGAAGGTAGTCATTAAGACTTTCCAAACTCCAAGCCAAGGCACTGCCATTGCCATCAGGGCGTAATCTAAGATCGGTTCTAAAAACATAACCATCAGCTGTTTGCTCGGACAAAATATTGGCTATTCGCTGAGTTAGTTTGGCAAAAAACTCGGCATGACTAATTGAGCGTGAGCCAATCGTATTGCAATCGCTTTGACCTTCGCATGGGTAGAGCATTATTAAATCAATATCAGACGATACATTCAGTTCCTGACCACCTAATTTACCCATGCCTAAAATTAGCATTTCGAGTGGTAAATTGGTTTTAGGATCAAGAGGTAGGCCGTGACGTTTGATGAGTTGCATCATTGCTGCCCTATAAGCATGCCTAACGGCTAGATCAGCAAAATAGCTCATGGCGGTGAGGACTTCTTCCAGTGTCGCTATTTGGCAAATGTCACGTACTGCTAAGGTGCAAAAAACTCGTTTTCGCACCTTTCTGAGAATAGCTTTACAGTTGTCAATAGAAAATAGCTGCTCTAACTCGTCGTGTTCTAAGATCTCGCGTATGTCGCCAAACTTTAAAAGTTGATGTTTGACTTCAATATTCTTACTCGTCGGTGATAGTAGACTTAACACTTCTTCATCAAAAAAGGTTTCAATTGTGCTTGGCAGGAGTTCAGATTGAATATCCACGCTCAGACGTTCCTCAAAGCCAGTTTCGGCTGAAAGACGATTGGCTAGATAGGTTGACCATGTGGCAGCTTGCTGTATAAGAGCTTGTGGGTGCCGAAGAAATGTGTGTTGTTGAGCTGCCATATCTACTTGTCTTAAGTTAATGTTGTCCTGAGCATTTAATTTTATCCGCAACTTAAATTTCTAGTATGATTATTGCTGCGATTTAAAACTACCCTGGAAGTCCTTGTGCAAACCGTGAGCAAAGTTTTTTTTAAATTATTGCGTACTGCTATTTGTCTTATCTTGTTGATATTGGCCATTTTTATAAGTCTTAGTCTGCTGCTAGTATTTTATGTGAGTCCTAGATTGGATCAGTGGCGTGAGCCGATACAGGGCATAGTGCAAAAGCAGACAGGCATGCCGATTAAGTTTGGTGCGCTTGAGCTTAGTTGGCGAGGCCTTAATCCTGAGCTTATTATAAAGGACATTGCTTTTCAAGAGTCTAAGTTACCGACTACTGCTAAGCAACTTCCTAGCGCTTTTATTAACGAACTACATCTTTTTATACAACCGAGCAGAGCCTTTTGGACGAATGGATTGTTTGGTGTTGCTATTAATCATGCCCAGTTGCCTGTCATTATTGATCCTGAGGGCGACGTTTGGATTGGTCAGCATCAATTGCCATTGACTGATGTGTCCTTTAGTCAAATGCCTGAGCCTGTAGAGCAGCAGCATGATGATGGTGAACTCAGCTTTATCGCTACATTAAGTCGTTATTTGACTCAAGACTTTGGCAGTCAAATTGACTTACTTCGAGATGATGAAATTTTTCCTTGGCTTGCTTATCTGTCAGTTGAGGATATAGATCTTAGCATTAGGGATGCATCAAGTTTTTCAACGGCTGAGTTATTAAGTAATGTTGAGCAGGAAGTGAAGGATCAGAGTGAGGTTAGTTACGATTTTAGGTTGAACTTAAAAAAAGGAACGATTGAAGTTGCTAATAAAACGATTAGCACTCATGTTGTTGTTCAGTCAGATATGCTTTCTAGTAGTGACCTTGTGATTGATAGTGTCATTGATTACAGTCAAGTAGACCATTTGGGAGGGAGTCGACCTTCAGGTCATTTAAGATTAAACAGTAGTTTCATAGAACCACGTCAGTTTTTTTCTAATGCTTTAGATAAGTTTAATATCGATCAGGTAGTGATTGAGAAATTTAATTTTTTTTCGAAACTAGAGGATGGACATTGGAAAAATTTTAAAGCTGATTTGCAGTTGACCGATTTTTCAATGCCACAAGCGATTGTTGAAAAAATAAGTTTTGGTGTAGAAGGAGATGTTGCTGATGTGTTGGCGATGCTTTTTGCTTATGGTCATCAGCATAATCCATTGCAATTTACAGCTCAAATTAAGAAGGGTTGGTTACATGAGACACTTAACTTTCGACATGATTTTTCTTTAGATAATATTAAATTAAAGGGAAGTTATGGTTTGGATGACGCTAATTTTGCCGTGCTATCTTTTCATGAATTAGAAGTTAGGGATCCTCAGGTTGAATTAAATGCGCGTGGTAAGTGGCATGCTATGCCAAATAATGCAAGTGGGCATATTGAGCTTGAGGGTGAGATTCATCACTTGGCTGCTTCTTATCTACCACGGTTTTTACCAAAAGCCCTTGAGGCTCAAACCCTAGATTGGTTAGATGGTGCTTTTACTAGTGGTACGTTGCACAATGGTCGCTTTTTAGTCAATGGGTTAGCGGAGCATTATCCTTATGGAAGCTCCCCAGAGTTAGGTATTAATCAGATTACAGCTGATTTCAAGGATTTTGAGTTGGATTTTCATCATCAAGCAGAAGATGGCAAATGGCCGGCCTTGTCCATGGAGCATGGCACATTTCGCTTTGTTAACGATGAGATTCTGATTGACGCTAATCGTGGTTGGATGGACAATTTAGCTGGTGATAAGAGTATTGACTACGATAATCTGCATGCAATTATTAGCTCACTTGAAGATGATGCTATGTTGCATATTGATGCCAATGCAGAGACGACGGCTGAAAATTTTTTGGTTTTCGTGAAGGAAACGCCATTAAACGCTTTGCTGAGCTACGCGCTTGATGAAAGTGAGGCAAGAGGTGACCTAAGGGCAGGATTAAGCATAGATATACCGCTTAATGATTTAGAGAGTGCGAAGATCGATGGCAGTTTTTATACCCACGATGCAGCATTTAGACTCAATCCAAGCTTCCCTAAAGCTACTGATGTTAGTGGCTCCCTTAGCTTTAATGAAAAATTTCTTAGTATTAATAAGCTCAAAGCCCATGTTGTCGGTGGTCTAGCAGAGCTAAGTGGTGATATCGGTCGTCCCGGTCATAGTTTAACTATTAATGGACAATTTAGCGGTGAGGGTATTTATAACGCTTACCCCATCAAGGGCTTACAGCAGCTTAAAGGACAGACACCTTATAACTTTGAAGTTAAGTTTTTAGAAAATAATGCCTTTGATGCAAAGCTTAACAGTGATTTAGTTGGGATGGCTATTGATTATCCTGGTTTATATATAAAACCTGCAGTAGAAAATACCCCTTTATCGATGCAGTGGCAGCGACAAAGACAGCGTAATGGAAGTTATGCGGATCAGCTTGTGCTCAATTATGATAATGATATCGCTCAATTTAAAGCTGACTTCAGCTCCGGTGAGGGGCAAGACTTGATGTTTAAAGGTGGTGCTATTGCATTTAATCAGGAGCCAATTGCGCCGGAACAAGGCTTGTCAGTTCAAGGTTCTATTAATCAACTAGAAGTAGAGTCCTTAATTCATTGGATAGATAATTTTGGTTTTGCAGATGGAGATGATTCAAATCAGTTGGTTGAGGGTTTTGATGTGCATGTCGAGAATCTAATTTTGGGCGGTTTTGAATTTCCCTATGTCACTCTACAAAGCCGTTTGGAAGGATTTAAACGTATTCCTTTAGTGCTCTCAGGTCCAACAGTCAAAGGTAGTTTAGTATTGACTGAAAGTACGGATGCTGTGGGGCTTTATAATGTGGATGCTGATTTTGAACATTTGCAGTGGCGTGTTAATCATAAGGGTGGAGATGTATATGCTGATGACGTTGAAGTTGAAGGTAAAGAACTAATTGTGAGTGATGCTGAAGCGCCTTGGAAAATGAATCGATTAGCGCTTAAGATCAAGGATCTACATTTTTATAAATATCAGTTTGAAAATCTTGAGGTATCAGGTGAAGCAGAGGATTTTACAAACTGGCGGCTTGATAAATTAGCGATTCAGGATGAGTATGGCCATCTCTATGGTGCTGCGTATTTACATAATAAAAATGAAAAACTAAGTACGGATTTAAATTTCAATATTAATACGATTGATATGGATGCGCTGTTGAAGGCGTTGTCTTTGAGTGATGGGCTATTGACAGGTCATGGTGATATCCAAGGAGGTTTGTTGGTTCATGATTTATTGAATTTTAAACCCGATGATTTAGAAATAAATGTGTTGGGTACGTTAAGGGATGGCCATATCAATAATGTAAGTAATGGGGGAACCAGGCTTTTATCATTATTGTCTTTGCAGGCTTTGAGTAAATTGCCTCAAATGAACAAGATTTTTATAAATCAAGGTACTAATTCAATGAATTACAGTTATCTGCGATTTCATTTAGGGCTTAAAGGTGGACGATTATGGCTGCCGGACTTTAGGTTAGATAGTCCTCTCGTCGGTATTGCTGCCCAAGGCCATGGGAATTTACGAACCGATGAGATTGATCTGGATGTGATTGCTGTGCCGCGTTTGGATATGAGTGGTGCAGCGGTGTTGACCGGAGTGCTAGTTAACCCAGCAGTTGGCGTAGCGGCTTTTTTGTCACAATGGTTGCTTCGTAGTCCGATGGAGCAGGGTTTGACTCAGCATATCAAAATAGGAGGAAAGCTTGATGCACTTGAGGTTGATGGTGTGCCTCTTGATATGAATAAATCAGTCGCACCTAAAGAGGGGGAGACACGTAGAATTATAGAAATAAAAATGCCTGAATCGATGGTTGACTTAACACCAGAAGAGCAAAAAAAATCCCCTGCACCAATTATCATAGAGCAAGGGACTAGCGATAGTACGCATAATCGGGTGGGAAGCTATTGACTGAACTCTAGGCGCTCTTTTTAGCAAATAAAAAACGATCAAACACTAAACCACCAAACATACTTAATACTGCAATTGCAGTCCATGGGGCAGCGACGTTTTGGAAAGCGATTAGATATAATGCAGTACCAGTTAGCATGCCAATAACCGCGCGTAAGGCAACATAAGCAAAGTTTTCATCGCTTAGTCGACAGCAAGCTTCACCTAATTTGGCAAAACGTAGTTCCGATGGGTTGGTGAGGCTATCCTTAGCAATCATAATTAACGCTCCAACAGCGCCGAAAAACATTGATAAAAAGCTGACAGACCATGTGAATAAAGCGATAAAAAGAGCTAAGACAATTAACGCTATCACAAAGGTACCATTGTTAAAAATGGTTTTTTTAGGCGGTGTATTTACTAACTGTTCGTCTGTCTCTGGTGTTGTGGTGTTGTTATCAGTAGGGTTTTCGCTCATGATTACTCCTCTTTAGTAGGTCGGTAGATGCTAATGCATATCTGCAGATAATGGCAGTGAACTGAGTGTAAATTATAGTGTATCTAAGTTATGACTATAGTGTATCTAAGTTATGACTAAATTATGCTGCAATGCAAATTGTGTTCAAAAAGTATTTTACACAGAATATTGCGGAGCTGCATTCGTTATCATGTTAAAAATGATATCTATACGCATAGATTCTTAACTAACTATTTAAGGTTTTAGAGGTGATGCGATGAATACGCTCAAGTACTTATTATTATTGACTACTTTGTTACTTAGTGCCTGTAGTTATGGGGGTGTTGGTGTTGGAGGAGGTATTGGTTTAGGTGGTAGTAGTGGCGCTAGTGTTGGGGTTGGTGTTGGTGGTAGTATGGGTTTTTAAATAGTCAGCTATTGAAAAAATGTCTGCTAGACCTTAACTAGTATATGTTTTAGCTCTAGAGCAGCTAATTTGTAGAACAGTTTTGTTTTTACAATGTAGAATATAGGGTTAACTAATTTTATAAATATTAATCAAACCATTAGATAAAGGTTGAAACACAATGGAAGTTCAAACTCTTGAAGGCCTGGAGCGTCAGGTAGATTTAGTTTTATCAATTGATGAAGTCGAGGCTGAGGTTAAAAAGGAATTACAAAAAGT
>CANROD010000059.1 GCA_947632105.1 uncultured Oligella sp.
ACTAATTCTTTAAAATACTTTAGAGTCAACGTAAATTCATTTTCAATCTTAGTAAAGACTGTATATCGTAGCTCCTCGTCCTGAACCAAGGTGCTGTATTGACGACCAATACCCATATCGATTTTGGCTAAGACCATTTCCATATTGGATAAAAGCGTTGTAAAGAATGGCCATTCGCGCGCCATCGCCCGCAACGTCTCTAAACGATCCTCACGACTAAGCGCGGCAAAGTCATAACCCGCAGCGACTACTGTGCCCTCTTCAATAAAGTCACGCAGCGCAGTACCCATACCGTACCAACCTGGAATCATCAAACGACATTGAGCCCACGAGAAAGTCCAAGGGATTGCGCGCAAGTCCTCAATACGCTGACCCGCCTTACGAGACGCAGGTCGCGAGCCAATATTTAATTCGGCAATATGACGTACAGTCGTACTTTCAACAAAATACTTCGCAAAACCCTCAGTACCATAAACCAAATTACGATAAGCCTCCTCAGAGCGACTAGACATAAACTGCATTACCGCATGGTAACCACGCGCAGCACACGCCTTAGCATCTAAAGAACATGACTCCTCACTCGTCTGAGCTGCTGTTTGCTCTAATAAGCTCGCCTCTAGCGTGGCCGTGACTATTTGTTCCAAATTCCATAATCCCGTTTGCGGTGTTTTGTACTTAAACTGAATCACCTCACCCTGCTCAGTCAAACGAATCTTACCTTGAACAGAACCAGCTGGTTGCGCCAAAATTGCATCATAGGTTGGCCCACCACCACGACCAACTGAGCCACCTCGACCATGGAATAAGCGCAAGGCCACGCCATGCTTTTTAAAGACCTCTACTAACGCTAGCTCGGTCTCGTATAAAGACCAGTTAGAGGTTAAATAGCCACCATCCTTATTACTATCAGAATAGCCTAGCATGACCTCTTGCAAGCCATCTTGCGAAGCAATAACACGCTGCTTAACCCAAGGAATGGACAGCCACTGATCCATAATCTTAGCGCCTGCTTCTAAATCAGGAATCGTTTCAAATAAAGGCACAACAATTAAGCCGTCATTAGGCTTAAATTGCTTTATCTCACCCTGCTCATCACACTCAATGGCAATTAAGCCAGTCTCTTGCTGCAACAACAAGAGCTCTAACATATCACTCAGTGTTTCAGTATGAGAAACAATACTTTGCGTAATTGCTCGGTGACCATATTGCTGACGAATAGCAGCAGCCGTTTTTAAAATAGCTAATTCTCGCTCTGTTTCTTCACTATACTTCTGCCAAGGTGCTACTAAAGGACGAACTTCAGCTAGCTCCTTAAGCAGTAGCTCTACTTTTTGCTCCTCAGCCAACTGGCTATAAATAAGCTTTTGCCCATTGAACTGCACACCTGCTCTTAAGAAAATTTCTTCTAAAATGCGCTCATGCACGTCCGAACTCTGACGCAAATCGATAGTAGCTAAGTGAAAACCAAAGATACTCACGGCATAGATTAAATTTTGCAAACGTAAATCAATTACTCTAGCGGCATGATAAGTATCAAGCGATGCAGCAACCACCTTAAGATCAGCTAAAAAAGCTTCTACATCATCATACACACGACCAAACTCAGCCTGCGGTAAATCTACCTGACCATTAGTTAGAACCTTAGCCGTCGCTGCTAAACGAGCATAAATACCGATCATGGCACGACGGTAGGGTTCATCTTCGCGGTGTCGCGAGCGGTCATGACTGCGATCAGCTAGCTTACGTAGCTCTTGTGATGCGGGGGCAAAGGCATCACTTAAAGACAACTCTGTACCAAGCGCATGAACCTCATGCAAATAATGATTGAAAACTGTCGCTGCCTGTCTGGCTATTGCTGTTTTTAAAGTACCCGCATTAACAAAAGGATTACCGTCACGGTCACCACCGATCCAAGAACCCATTGTTAAAAACTTAGCTACCTTATCAGTATCAAGCTCATTATCTTTGGACAAATACTTGTACATCTTAGTGTAGAGCTGAGGGATAACCTGCAAGAAAGTCGACTCGTAAAAATTGAGTGCATTATCGATTTCATCCTCAACCGTTAAGGTATCGAAACGCAACATACGGGTATACCAAAGCAGTTGAACCTGCCCCAAGATACGCTCAGCAATCGCCGCTTTTTGCCGATGGTCATTGACTAAATGATATTCGCGCAAAGAATCAGAAATAACCTGATGCCTATCTAAAATACTTTTACGCTGTACCTCTGTTGGGTGCGCTGTTAAGACCGGCACAATATTGAGCTCATCCAAATAAGCTAAGATGGTTTCATTACTGACACCCGCATTGTTAAGACGCTCAATGGTACCGCTCAAGCCATGCATATTAGGGGTTTCAAACTGATGGTCTAAATGGTCAAGCCGACGCTGTAATCGATCCTCGGCAATATTTGCTAGATGCATAAAATAACTGAATGCACGACTTAATAGCTTTAACTCTTGATCACTTTTTTGATCAATCTCAGCAATTAATCGTTGCATCACCTCATCTGCATCAACTGCTCCCTCACCTTGGTTAACAGCCGCACGACGAATCGTCACCGCCGTACGTCGTAAATGCTCTATTTGATCAAATAAGGACTCCCCCTCAGATTCCTTAATACTATGGCCTAATAATCTACCTAAAAAACGAATATCGTCTTGTAGCTCTTGGTAGAGAACCTCACTAGATTGCTTAGACTCCTCAAGTCGCTGATGTTCATTTTGCATATATACCTATTTGCTCCTACTACTATTTTTCTATTATGTTTTTGCACAAAAAAGAGCGATGCACTAAACCTAGCGATCGCCCTTTAATCAGTATCTTCAAACCGCTAATTAAGCGTTTGAAACTACTTTTTACGCTCTACCTGAGAGACATCACGTACAGCACCACGGTCGGCTGAGGTTGCTAACGCAGCATAAGCGCGTAGAGCCTGTGACACATAGCGTTGACGATTGAGCGGTTTCCAAGCATCAACGCCGCGCTCTTCCATACGCTGACGACGTTGCTCTAACTCCTCATCACTAATCGCTAGATTAATGCGACGGTTAGGAATATCGATTTCGATCTTATCACCTTCCTCAACCAAGGCAATATTACCGCCCTCAGCTGCTTCAGGAGAAGCGTGACCAATCACTAGACCCGATGAACCACCTGAAAAACGACCATCCGTTAACAGTGCAGCCTTAGCGCCTAAGCCCTTAGACTTCAGATAAGAAGTAGGGTAAAGCATTTCCTGCATACCTGGACCACCCTTAGGCCCCTCATAACGAATAATAACGACATCGCCCTCTTTGACCTGATCGCCTAAAATACCCTCAGTTGCAGTATCTTGGCTCTCAAAAACGACTGCCTTACCGGTAAAGGTTAGGATACTTTCATCAACACCCGCTGTTTTTACGATACAGCCATTAGGTGCTAAATTACCATAAAGCACTGCTAAGCCACCGTCCTCAGAATAGGCATGCGCCTTGTCACGAATACAGCCGTTAGCACGGTCAACATCTAACTCTTTATAGTAATTGTCCTGACTGAAGGCCTTGGTCGTACGTACACCACCAATAGCCGAGCGATAAAACCTTTCGGTACCCTCATCTTGAGTATCAGACATTACGTCCCAACGAGCTAACACATCGCCTAAGTCCTTACCCGCCACATGACCGGCAGTGGTGTCTAATAAACCAGCGCGGTTTAGCTCAGCTAAAATACCGATGACACCACCAGCACGGTGAACGTCCTGAATATGATACTCAGCAGTAGCAGGTGCTACCTTGCTCAGACACGGCGTATGACGTGAGATACGATCAATATCCTTCATCGTAAAGTCTACGCCGGCTTCCTCTGCTGCCGCCAAAATATGTAAAACGGTATTGGTTGAACCACCCATCGCCACGTCTAAGGTCATAGCATTTTCAAAAGCAGCCTTAGTGGCGATATTACGAGGTAAAACTGATTCATCATCACCCTCATAATAGCGCTTGGTTAGCTCCATGACCTTGCGACCTGCTTCAAGGAACAACTCCTTACGCTGAGCATGGGTCGCCACAATCGTACCGTTACCAGGCAAGGCAAGGCCTAGCGCCTCATTTAAACAGTTCATTGAGTTAGCGGTAAACATACCAGAGCAAGAGCCACAGGTAGGACAGGCATTTTGCTCGACAAGCTCCGTTTCCTCGTCAGAAATTGTTGGGTCACCGGCCTTAATCATTGCATCGACTAGGTCAAGCTTAATGACCTTTTCACCGTTACTGCTATCAGAAGGCATCACACCAGCTTCCATCGGACCGCCGGATACAAATACCACAGGGATATTAAGGCGCATGGCAGCCATCAACATTCCCGGAGTGATTTTGTCACAGTTAGAGATACAAACCATTGCGTCAACACAGTGCGCATTAATCATGTACTCAACAGAATCTGCAATCAATTCGCGTGATGGTAATGAGTACAACATGCCGTCGTGCCCCATCGCGATACCATCATCAACCGCGATCGTATTGAACTCCTTGGCAATACCACCGGCAGCTTCAATCTCGCGAGCGACCATCTGGCCCAAGTCTTTTAAATGGACGTGTCCCGGCACAAACTCTACAAATGAGTTAACGACCGCAATAATTGGCTTACCAAAGTCTTTATCTTGGATACCGGTAGCACGCCATAAGGCTCGTGCTCCAGCCATATTACGCCCATGCGTGGAGGTTTTAGAACGATAAGCAGGCATGGTTAAATCCTTGTTAAAAATTAATTGTCTCGCTCAATTGCAAAACGTGCTAATTGAAGTAACGACTGTTTATAAATAGAGTCAGGGAAGTGCTCTAATGCATCAATAGCAAGCTGAGCTTCTTTTTCTGCAATGGTACGAGTGTATTGCAAAGCATCAGTCGCTTTAATCGCCTTAGCTACCTTTTTAAAATTGGCTTCGCCAGTTTCAATGGCGTTGCGAATCAACTCGACTTGCTCTGGTGTGCCCTGATTCATAACGTGAATGAGAGGCAAGGTCGGCTTACCTTCACGGAGATCATCACCGACGTTTTTACCTAAAGCCTCAGCATCACCTGAATAATCTAACACATCATCAATCAATTGGAAGGCAGTACCCATGTGACGACCGTAGGCTGCCGCTGCCTCTCTAAGCTCTGGCGAGACGTCACAAACAATCGCACCGACCTCAGCAGAAGCCTCAAACAACTTGGCTGTCTTATAGCGCACCACCTGCATATAACGCTCCACAGACACATCCGGGTCGTGGACGTTTAAAAGCTGCAGAACCTCGCCCTCGGCAATCACTGTCGTGGCTTGAGATAAAATCTGCAAAATTTCCATGCGGTTTACTGAAACCATCATCTCAAAAGATCGAGAGTATAAATAATCACCCACTAAGACGCTAGCTGCGTTTCCAAATACAGCATTCGCTGTTTCGCGGCCGCGACGTAAGTCAGACTCGTCCACCACATCATCATGTAGCAAGGTTGAGGTATGAATAAACTCAATAGTAGCAGCTAGTAAATGATGATGCTGAAACTCCTTATCAACCTGCTGATAGCCCAGTGCATTGGCCATCATCACGACTAAAGCGGGGCGTAAGCGCTTACCACCCGAACTAATAATGTACTCACCAACTGTGCGAATCATAACGACTTCAGAGTTCAAATACGATCGAATAACGAAGTCAACGGCCTCCATATCCTTTGTGATAGGGCTTAAAATCTGCGTAGCGCTCAAGACTCTTCCTGATAATTAAATGTTAAACGGTTAGAAATTGCTTTGAAAGAATAACAAATACTAGCAAAAGCCTAGGATAGCAAGGCGAATACTACTCTTTCAAAACAATCTAAAATCATTCTATTATAGGGGAAAAAACGCCAATTTAAAATTTATCAATGATAATCTTGTAGTGATTTCTTAGATTCTGTTATTTATAACCTTTCGTTTTGTAACCTTTATGACTATACATAAAAAAACTGACCAAAGCCCACAAAACACTCCAATGCTAGAGGATTTGATGCAAACTGCTCATCAAGTGCTCTTACAGCTACAATCGTGGTTACCGCCAGTACCTCCAACCACTGATTGGTCTGCTACCGCTTATCGTTGGCGTCGCAAAGAAAACACAGCTTGGTTAGAAGC
>CANROD010000060.1 GCA_947632105.1 uncultured Oligella sp.
ACTCAGTTTACAGTACAGTCACCTACTCATAGTGATGTCATTATTATCGGTGCGGGGGCGGCAGGTATGATGTGTGCCGCTCGTGCAGGAGCGGCCGGTTTGTCAGTACAGCTGCTTGACCATGCTGAGAAGTTAGGTGAAAAAATCCGTATTTCTGGTGGCGGTCGTTGTAACTTCACTAATATCGGTGCAACTTGGGAGAACTACGTCTCTCAGAACCCGCGCTTTGCTCGTTATGCTTTGACTCATTATAAGCCTCGCGATTTTATTGATTTAATTGAGCGCTATCAAGTTCCTTGGCATGAGAAGCATAAGGGGCAGCTTTTTTGTGACGATTCTGCGCAAGATATTATCGACCTTTTAAAAAATGAATGTGATCAAGCAGGCGTGCGTTGGCGCATGCCTTGTAAGGTTCATAAGGTCGAGCGTATCGCCGCTAGTGATGAGAAACAAGAAGTGCTGTATAGCGTAGAAACCTCAGCAGGTACGCTGACTGCTAAGAAACTCGTGGTGGCGACTGGGGGGATGGCTATTCCAGTGTTGGGGGCGACTGATTTTGGTTTACATCTAGCCAGGCAGTTTGGGTTAAAGATTGTTGAGCCTAGGCCTGCTTTGGTGCCGTTAGTTTTTACGACGGAGCAGTGGCAGAAGTACTCGCAACTTTCCGGCTTGTCCCTAGAGGTAGAGATTGCAAATGCACAGGGTAAAAAGGCTCAGCGCTTTATTGAAGATGTGCTGTTTACTCACCGTGGTTTATCTGGTCCCGGCATATTGCAGATTTCATCTTATTGGGATGGTCAATCACCTATCTATTTAAACCTAAACTATCAGGCTAATAATGAGGCCTGGCTGTTAGAAGAAAAACGCTCATCGAAGCAGCAATTAGCAACGATTTTAAGTAGTATTTGGCCCAAACGATTTGCCCAGTTGTGGCCTGTTCAAGAGGGCTTTGAGAGTGAGGTCAAAATAGCTGAGATCTCTGATAAGCGCTTGAAAGAATTAGCCAATACCATGGCTAATTGGTCAATTACACCAAGTGGCACAGCTGGTTATAAAAAAGCAGAGGCCATGCGAGGTGGTGTGGATACCAATGCGTTAGAACAAAAAACGATGGAATCGAAAGAGGTCTCAGGTCTTTACTTTATCGGTGAGGTTGTCGACATGACCGGCTGGCTTGGTGGCTATAACTTTCAATGGGCTTGGTCAAGTGCCGTTGTTTGCGCAGAGGCCATGGCTGCTGCATAGTATTCAAAACTAAAGGCACTTTAGTGGAGGTGCCTTTAGTCTGTTTAAAAAGAAATTAATCACTAAAATCAATGGCAGATAAACGCTTGCCTATGACCTCTATCTCGCGTCCGCTAGGGGTGTAGCCGGTGACACGGAAGCCGTTGTCAGTGGCTTGGCCGCTCAGAGATAACTCAAAATCCCGCTCAGTAAAATCAACAAAGTTATTATTGCTACTGGCAGTATAAGAACGGAAACGTAAATTGGCGACTACCTCATCGCCGCTTAGCTCAATAGTGCCTGAGTATAAGAACTCAGCATCGCCTCCGCGGATACGACTATCTTCGATGACTGTGATACCTGTTTGGGTGACTGTGCCCTCGACTAACGTCGCGTAAAAACCATTATCCATATTGATGTTCTCCTATATTTTCTAAGAAAATTAATCAGCCCTTGCTATTTAAAAGCTTTGAAAGGTATAAATATATTGCTATAAACCCTTAAGTATCTAGGTTTTGAGTGGGATGTATGCCCGTAGCCTTTAAACTAGGTTGCAGTAGTCAGTGGAGTCATAAAGCTCTAATCCGTTTAAGGAAAAAGAATATCTTTTAAATGGTGTCAGGCTTTAATAATGATAGTTTATACTGGTATTTACAAAAGCAAAAAATTAATTTTAGAAGGTGAAAAATGACAGATCATCTAAAGAAAACTCCTCTGCACCAAGCGCATGTTGATGCTGGCGCAAAAATGGTCGATTTTAACGGTTGGTCTATGCCGATCGCTTATGGCTCACAAATTGAAGAGCATCATACGGTTCGTCAGGATGCCGGCATGTTTGATGTTTCGCATATGCTGAATATTGAGATTAAGGGGGCTGAGGCGTTAGTATTCTTACGGTATTTGTTGGCTAATGATGTCAGTAAAATCGATGGTCGCCAGGGTAGAGCGCTCTATACATGTATGCTGAATGAAGAGGGCGGAGTCATTGATGATTTGATTATTTATTACTTAGGTAAAGACCACTGGCGTCTTGTTGTTAATGCCGGTTGTGCTGAAACAGATGTACAGTGGATTCAGGAGCAGATTCAACGAACTAATTTAGACGTAAAGCTAGAGACGCTCCCTGAATTAGCTCTGTTGGCGGTGCAGGGCCCGAACGCGCTCGAAAAGGTCTGGCAGGTTCGTCCACAGTGGCGTGAAGCGGCTGATTTCACGCCTTTCAACTCGGGCTTTGTGGATACTGAGGTCATGATTGCTCGTACTGGTTATACCGGTGAGGATGGGCTTGAGATTACCTTACCTGCAAGCGAAGTCACCGCTTTATGGCAGGATTTGCTCGGCGCAGGAGTCAAGCCTTGTGGACTTGGCGCACGTGATACGCTTCGTCTGGAGGCTGCATTAAATCTTTATGGTTCAGATATGGACGATACCATACAGCCTGCCCAAGCTGGTTTAGCGTGGACTGTAAGTCTCAAAGATGAGGGGCGTGATTTTATTGGTCGTCGTGCGATTACAGAGACCCCGCGTAGCAATGCTTTTGTAGGGCTAAAGCTGAAAGAGCGCGGAATTATGCGTGCCGCAATGAGGGTTCGTACAGAGGCAGGTGAAGGTGTCATTACTAGCGGTACGATGTCACCATCGCTGGGTGTATCCATTGCCTTGGCTCGCTTACCAGCGGGGATTAAGACAGGAGATACGGTTGAGGTAGAGATTCGAGGCAAGTGGTTAGCTGCAACTGTTGTTGATTTGCCCTTTGTTTCATCTTCTAAGTAGTTGATTAATAACGTGTATATTTGCCTTTTAAACTAAATTCCTCCTTTTATGTAATTTGATTTAAAATTGGCATGTCTTTTTTCTCTGAGCTTTATATAAAAAGCTGGAAATACTCTAATTTTTGAAGGAGAGTTAAATGTCTTTACCAAATGATAGAAAGTACGTTTCAACGCATGAGTGGATCAAAGCTGATGGTGATGCATATATCGTAGGGATTACTGATATTGCCCAAGACCAGTTAGGTGATTTGGTTTTTGTCGGTGAGGTTGAGGTTGGCAATAAGGTTGCCGCCGGTGACCAAGTCGCGGTGGTCGAATCAGTTAAAGCAGCGTCTGATATCTATGCGCCAGTGTCGGGCGAGATCATTGAGTTTAATGAGGCTTTAGATGCTGAACCTAATTTAATTAACGATGATGCTCATACGCATTGGATTTTTAAAATGACCGTTGATAATCCTGAGGATATTGATGGTCTTTTAGAGGCCGCGGATTATTTGGCTGAGCAGGAATAAGCCTTAGTTCACCAAGCAAAGCTTAGAAAGATCTGAAACCTCACAGTTTGATTATTAAATCGGAGTAGGGTTTCTAGGTTTTCTAAGCTTTGTGCTTTTAGGCTCAGTTACGAGGGATAGCCTTTAGCTTTTCTTTTATTTTCTTTTGTTGTGTTGGTGGCTTTTATGTTGCATAAATTTCAAGATCTTTCTCAGACGTTCGTTCATCGTCATATTGGTCCTAGTGAATCAGAAATCGCAAGGATGCTGGAAGTAGTAGGGGTTGATAGTTTAGATGCTTTAGTAGCGGAGGTAGTTCCTGAGAATATTTTGCTTAAAGAGCCTTTAGCGATTGATAAGTCGCGCTCTGAAGAGGATATGCTGGCAGAGCTTAAGGAAATTGCAGGACAAAATCAGGTCTTTCGTAGCTACATCGGGCAGGGTTATTATGGGACTCTGATTCCTAATGTTATTCTTCGTAATATTTTAGAAAATCCTGCGTGGTATACCGCTTATACGCCATATCAGCCGGAAATTTCTCAAGGTCGTTTGGAGGCATTATTAAATTTCCAAACAATGGTTGCTGAGCTGACAGCGCTTGATATCGCTAATGCCTCATTATTAGATGAGGGTACTGCTGCTGCTGAAGCGATGACTTTGGCAAAACGTAGTTCTAAGTCCAAAAGCAATACCTTTTTTATGTCAATGTATTGCCACCCACAAACTCAAGAAGTGGTGCTTACCAGAGCTGAAGCCTTAGGTTATGAGGTCGTGGTGGATGATGAGTTCGATGGTATTCCCGAGTGTTTTGGTGTGCTACTTCAATATCCTCGCAGTGAGGGTGAGGTAGTTGACTATAGCAAAGTTGCGGCAGAAGCACATGAGCACCAAGCATTGGTTATTGCAGCGACTGATTTGTTAGCGCTTGCGCTACTAAAGGCTCCAGGTGAATGGGGCGCTGATATTGCCGTAGGTAATAGTCAGCGTTTTGGTGTGCCAATGTCTTATGGTGGCCCACATGCCGCTTTTATCGCGTGTAAAGATGCTTATCGACGTAACTTGCCAGGCCGTTTAGTAGGTGTTTCGGTTGATGCGAACGGTGACTACGCCTTACGCTTAGCAATGCAAACGCGTGAGCAGCATATTCGTCGTGAAAAGGCGACTTCTAATATTTGTACGGCTCAGGCCTTGCTCGCTATTTTGGCTAGTATGTATGCTGTTTATCATGGCCCTAGAGGTATTCGTGAGATCGCCGGTAGAGTCTATGCTTTAACTGCCGTATTGCGTGAAGCCTTGGAGCAGATGGGTTTAAGTGTTACTAATAAAAACTTCTTTGACACACTAACAGTCAAAAGTGAACATACAGAAAATATTCTAGGTGCCGCCTATGACCGTGAAATTAATTTCCGTGATGTGTCGGATGATGAGTTCGGTATTTCTCTAGATGAGACAGTTACTCTGGAAAATTTACAGGATCTGATTGATATCATCGCTGAGGCGCTAAAGGTCAAGGGGCCAAGTATCAATCATTTGCTACAAACCGCTGATGTGCATGTGCCAGCGGCTTTTGCTAGACAAAGTGCTTATCTAACTCATCCGATTTTCTCTAGTGTTAACTCCGAAACAGATATGTTGCGCTATATGCGTCGTTTAGCAGACAAGGATTTAGCGTTAGATCGTACGATGATTCCATTAGGTTCGTGCACGATGAAGCTTAATGCTACCGCAGAAATGATCCCAATTACTTGGCCGGAATTTGCTAATGTCCATCCTTTTGCGCCTTTTGAGCAAGCTAAGGGCTACAAGGAAGTTTTTGAACGCTTAACAGAGCAGTTATGTGAAATTTCAGGCTATGACGCTGTGAGCTTACAGCCTAACTCGGGTGCTCAAGGTGAGTATGCGGGCTTGTTGGCTATTCGAGCGTATCACCGAGCACAAGGTCAGGAGCAACGAGATGTTTGCTTAATCCCAGCCTCTGCTCATGGTACTAATCCAGCGTCAGCTGCGCTAGCAGGCATGAAGGTTAAAATTGTTGGCGTGGATGATAATGGCAACGTTGATGTCGAGGATTTAAAGGCAAAAATTGCTGAGGTAGGCGATAATTTATCTGCACTGATGATTACGTATCCTTCAACACATGGTGTCTTTGAGGAAGCAGTTGTAGAGATTTGTGATTTAATTCACGAGGCCGGTGGTCAGGTTTATCTTGATGGCGCTAATATGAATGCCATGGTAGGTTTGGCTAAACCTGGTGTTTTCGGCTCAGATGTGTCACATTTTAACCTGCATAAGACCTTCAGTATTCCTCATGGTGGTGGTGGTCCAGGTGTAGGGCCTATTGGTGTACGTTCGCATTTAGCGCCTTATTTACCTGGCGTGGTTGGTGAGCGTGGCTTCATGAGCGAGGGTGATGGCCTAGTTGGACCGGTGTCATCAGCGCCGTTTGGCTCAGCTGGTATCCTCCCTATCTCCTTTATGTACATTAGTATGATGGGAGCTTATGGTTTAACTCGTGCTAGTAAATTAGCCTTGTTAAATGCCAACTACATCGCTAAGCGTTTAGCCGCGCATTATCCTTTATTGTTTACTGCGCGTAATGGTCGTGTTGCGCA
>CANROD010000061.1 GCA_947632105.1 uncultured Oligella sp.
ATGCCGGCTTTAGGTATTCCTATCCGTGTCGTAACCACAGGCCAAAAGCAAACACCATCAGTCGATGCTGTACTCGCTCTATTAGGTCGCGATGTGGTATTAGAGCGTCTTAATAAGGTCTTGTAATTACACACCTTAATTATCAGTAATCTAGAGTAAAAAACACAGTAATCTTAACCCGAACAAAAGTACTTAATATTTAAAGGAGCGCTCCTATGGCTATTAGCAAGAAAACCGCTACTAAAACAGCAGATGTAGATACCACATCCGAAGCTACTGCAGTAAAAACAGCAGTGACAAAAACACCTGTAGCTAAAAAAGCAGCAAAAAAAGCAACTAAGACAACGGCTAAAAAAGCAGTTAAAAAAGTTGCTACAAAATCTGCGACAACTAAAAAAACCGTCACAAAAAAAACGGCAACAACCGCAACTAAAACGGCAACCACACAAAAAACGGTAGTTAAAAAAGCAACCGCAGCAACCAAAAAAGCCACTGTCACAAAGACACCAGTAAAAAAGGCTATTGCTAATCCTGTCATTGCAACTAAAAAGGTTGTCACTAGAAAGGTCAGCGTACCAAGTGATACTGCTGAGCCTAAATGGCCTTTCCCTGTCGGCAAAAATAACGCTGCAGAATAATAAGCACAACAAAAGAGATACTCACTAATGACTTCAATGCTTTTGTTTTTAATTCAAATTGTATGCACCCTCTTCTGTGCGGCTTTAATACTAGCCGCTTGGTTTTACTGGCTGCGTATTCCCGCTTTTAATCCATTGGTCTCTAATATCACACAGCTAACCAACTGGTTAGTGGTGCCTATTAGAAGAATTCTGCCTAGCTCACGGTATGTTGATATAGGGGCATTAGTGGCCGCCTATTTAACTTGTGCAATACAGCTACTTTTAACCCTGCTACTAATTATGGGTAGTCAGTTAGGAGCAGTATTGATTTATGTCCCGTTAGAGGCTTTACTGGTATTAGCTAAAAATATTTTAAATCTTGTTTTTTGGTTAACCTTGTTTTATACCATCATGTCTTGGATTAACCCGCTTTCACCAGCCATGACCTTATTTAGAACCTTGTTAGAGCCAATTCTGACACCTATCCGTCGCCTACCGCTACTCAACAAAATGCAAGGAATTGATCTATCACCACTTGTTGTAGTGATTATTTGTCAAATCCTATTAGTTGGCACTAGAAGCTTCGGCTCACCGGTATTTCAGTATCTAATTTAATTTTAAACACGATACTTGTATGTAAATCGGGCCTCATATTCTGATATATGAGGCCCGATTTTTTTGACTTGATACTAAAGAACTTTAAGCCCAAGGATTACTAGCGTAATTCTCAACAAAAATATGCTGAATTTCTGCTAAGCTAGGACGGTGATTTTGTGGACCACCTGAGGCAATCTTAATAGAGCCCATGACATTACCTAACCGCGCACTATCTTCCCATGACCAACCGGACGAAAGACCATAAAGGATACCTGCACGGTGAGAGTCGCCACAACCAGTCGGGTCCTCAATCGCAGCGGCAGGAACAGCCTTAATCAGCATCTGTTGACCATTATGATAGAGAATCGAGCCCTCTCCGCCCTTCGTTTCAATCACGGCCTCTAGACTCTCAGCAAGCTCCTCAACACGTTTGCCGGTACGCTCTTCAATGACTCGCATCTCATAATCATTAGCCGTTAAAACACGCGCCATTTTAATCATCTTTTCTAGGTCATCACCATCAAATAAAGGCATCGCCTGACCCAAGTCAAAGATAAAAGGAATGCCAACCGCCTGCAAACGCTCTGCGTGCTTAAACATGGCATCCTTAGCGTCGGGAGCAACAATAGCCCACTCTGCCTTTTCTTGGCTGATATCGTTATCCGCAGCAAAACTCATCGCACCAGGATGAAATGCTGCAATTTGATTACCTGACAAATCGGTTGTGATATGGCATTGTGCTGTAAACACATCATCTAGTATCTGAATAGCGCGCTGCTCAATACCCAAGTCAGTGAAATGCTGTTGATAGTCACCAAAATCTCTGCCAACCGCCGCGACCGGCACTGGAGCACCACCCAACAGCTTTAGGTTATAAGCGATATTACCAGCGCACCCACCAAACTCCTTACGCATTGAAGGCACTAGAAAAGAGACGCTTAAACTGTGCACGCTATCGGCTTTAATATGCTCTGCAAAATGTCCCTCAAAACGGGTGATGGTATCAAAGGCTAAAGAGCCACAAATAAGTACTTCTTTTGATTGTTCTGACATAACTACTCTTCGTAATAAGGTTTTAATTCATAGGCCGTAGCCATCGTGCCCTCTAATGCCAAGTGCAAGCGGATGGAATACTCAGAAAGCGATGCCATCGGTCGCACTCTGAGGTCGGACACGACATACTCCTCAGGCGTAATAATACGCTGCCTATCGACCTGTCCACGTTCATCCTTAAGCCCTAAGACAAGTGAAGGCCATTCGGCTGGTATATTTTCTTTGTTAAGTAAGGTAGCGCGTAAGATTAACGCAGTCTGATCGCTCTGCGGAGCGACATCGCTACGTACGTTTAGAGAAACATTCTTCAAGATAAATTGATCAATTGAGCGCGTACCACCTAACTCACAGTTAGCCACGGAACAAAGTTGCGTCAAGACAGCCCGACTTGATGGGAAATAATGAACTAATTGGTTGCGAAAAACAACCGCCCCCTGCAATACCAAAGCGATAAGCAGGATAAATACTGCGATGACCCAAAAAAAGCTACTTCCTCGACGCCGAGAACTCGCGCTCGCATAGTAGTCATCGTCAAAGTCATCCTGCGGCACACGATCATCGTAATATTGTGAGTCCTCTATATATGGTTCATCCTGATAAACACGCTCCTGAGCGAGCTCATGATAGGCATCACGACGTCTAGGCGTTTGCTCACCGACAGAGTAATCCAGTGCGTTGAAAACTGTGTGGCAGATACCGCAACGCACCTGCCCTCCACGTACCTTTAGCTGCTCAGCTGATACTCTTAAAGCGGTTTTACACTCGGGGCACTGAGTTTTCATAGGCGCTGCGAAACCTTAGGCCTCGACTTTGCCATGCAAGCAAACCCAACCCTCATCAGCATTCCACACCTCAAGCTGAAGCCAAGGACGATAGAAATCGATTAACTGCTCGTATTGCCCCTCTAAAATACCCGACAAAACAAGCGAACCACCTGGTTTCACGCGATTAGATAGCAAAGGAGCAAGTGCTTTTAATGGGTTAGCCAAGATATTTGCCACGACAACATCATATTGACCCTCAGGCAGCTCATTAGGTAAGCCATAGTAAATCTGGCATTGATTAATCAATGCATTAGCACGCGCTGTTTCTACCGATTGAGGATCAATATCGATGCCGAGTATATCTGCAGCATTTAATTTAGCAGCGATAATCGATAAAATACCTGAGCCACAACCATAGTCCAAGACTGACTTACCATCAAGTGGATGCTGCTCCAGCCACTCAGCACACAGCCTTGTCGTCGCGTGAGAACCAGTGCCAAAAGCCATACCCGGATCCAACTGAATCACCATATTTGACTCGTCTTGGTGAATTTGTAATACATCATGACTATCCATATGCCAACTAGGAACAATCCAGACACGCTCACCAAGCCTCATTGGATCAAATTGTGTTTGAGTAACACGTACCCAATCCTTATCCTCAACCTCAATCAAGCTTGACACGGTGTACTCATCCTCACCAAACTGCACAGCCAACGATAGCATTAATGCCTGCTCATCGGTCTCATCGTCCAATAAAGCGATAACATGATTACGCTGCCAAGCGAATGCATCCAACTCCATGCCGGGTTCACCATAAAGTGGCTGCTCATCCTCTGTCCCTATATCCGCGTCCTCAACAGACACTGATAAAGCGCCGTGATCAAGCAAGAAATCAGACATATCATCTGCAATTTCTTCGTTACAATGAATGATTAATTCACGCATAAGCGCCTCTTAAATTTAATACAAAAACCAAGAAGCCGAGTCTATGCCCGGCTTCATCACCCGAAGGTTGAGTAATCAATAACTCACTAAAAAGATATTAGTCAGCAGACTTTTTACTGCGTGTTGCTAACTTTTTCTCTAAATAGTGAATATCCATGCCGCCTTTGATAAAGACAGGATCATTTAATAACTCACGATGCAGTGGGATATTAGTGTTAATACCCTCTACAATCATTTCCGACAAGGCAATATCCATACGTGCAATAGCCTGCTTACGATCCTGACCATAGGTAATGATTTTACCAATCATGGAGTCATAGTGTGGCGGTACACGATAGCCTGAAAACACATGAGAATCCGTACGAACACCCATACCACCCGGCGTATGCCACTTAGTAACCAACCCAGGAGAAGGCATAAAAGTATACGGGTCCTCCGCATTGATACGACATTCAATGGCATGACCTAAGAGATGAATATCCTCTTGCTTCAATGTAAATGGCACACCAGCAGCAATTTTAATTTGCTCTTGTACCAAATCAATACCAGTAATACACTCAGTAATCGTATGCTCTACCTGAATACGGGTATTCATCTCGATGAAATAGAACTCACCATTTTCATACAAGAATTCAAAAGTACCGGCGCCTCTATAGCGCATCAAACGACATGCCTCAGCACAACGCTCACCGATCTTGTTAATAAGCTCGCGATCTATACCTGGAGCAGGCGCTTCCTCGATAATTTTTTGGTGCCGACGCTGCAATGAGCAATCACGCTCACCTAACCAGACGGCCTTGCCTTCACCGTCAGCTAAGATTTGAATCTCAATATGACGTGGCTGCTCAAGGTACTTCTCCATGTAGACTTCAGGATTTCCAAAAGCTACTCTAGCCTCAGCACGGGTCATTTGAACCGCGTTGACAAGCTCAGACTCATGATGAACGACGCGCATACCACGACCACCACCACCGCCCGCTGCCTTAATAATGACCGGCAAACCAACATCACGTGCCATGTCGAGAATTTCTTGAGGATCGTCATTAAGCGCACCCGCCGAACCCGGAACAACAGGCACACCGGCCTTAATCATGGCTTGCTTAGCGCTGACCTTATCGCCCATCATCACGATAGACTCGGGACGTGGACCAATGAATACAAAACCGCTCTTCTCAACGCGTTGTGCAAAATCTGCATTTTCTGCTAAAAAGCCGTAACCAGGATGAATCGCTTCAGCATCAGTCACCTCTGCTGCGGCAATAATCGCAGGCATATGTAGATAACTCTGCTGAGCCGGAGCGGGTCCAATACACACAGACTCGTCAGCTAAACGAACATACTTAGCCTCACGGTCTGCTTCGGAATGCACAACGACTGTTTTAATACCTAACTCGCGGCAAGCACGCTGAATTCTCAGTGCAATCTCACCACGGTTGGCAATTAGTACTTTTTCAAACATAAATTATTTAACCGTTTATTGAATAATAAGGCGATTAAGCAATAATGAATAATGGCTGACCAAACTCAACTGGCTCACCATTTTCAACAAGAATTTTCTTGACCACACCGCTAACATCGGCCTCGATCTCGTTTAATAGCTTCATCGCTTCAATAATGCACAGGGTATCGCCCTCATTCACACTCTTACCTACCTCAACAAATGCTGGTGAGTTAGGACTTGGAGCGCGGTAGAAAGTACCAACCATCGGTGCTTTAACCACATAACCCTCTTCCTGTACAGGCGCTGCTTCTGCAACTGGTGCAGCGGCAGGAGCAGCTTGAGCCGCAGCCATACCCCCTGGGTACATTTGTGGCATAGCCATTGGTGAATAAACAGTTGCCATCTCAGCTTGTGGCTTTGACTTAACAATTTTGACCTTACCATCACCCTCGGTGATTTCGAGTTCGGAAATTTCTGATTCAGCTACTAGGTCAATAAGTGTTTTTAATTTTCTAAGATCCATAAGGGTATCCCGTAGTCCTTAATGTTTTAATTTTAAGTTCTTGTTGTTTGAGCGAAATAACGCAGCGCAGCTTCGTAGACAAAAGAGCCTAAGCCACAAATCACACCAATTGCTCTATCTGACAGATAAGATTGGTGTCTAAATGACTC
>CANROD010000062.1 GCA_947632105.1 uncultured Oligella sp.
CCTCAGAAAGAGGTGAGTTATTTTGCTTTCCGTGGTGTGCGTCCATTACTCGGTAGCAATGCCTTCAAGGTAGAAGGTGCTTTTGTCGAAGAAGAGGGTGCAGCTGAGTTATGGGCCCAACAAGATGGAACCATCGCGCAAAAAGCTGAAGTAAAGTTTAAGTAATTAGTAAGAGAAAAGAATATGATTAGACCTTTGGATGGTATTACGGTATTAAGCTTTGAGCATGCGGTGGCAGCTCCTTTTTGTACACGCCAGTTAGCTGATTTAGGGGCTCGCGTGATTAAGGTTGAGCGTCCGAATGTGGGTGATTTTGCCCGTAACTACGATGAGCGTGTTAATGGATTGGCATCACATTTTGTTTGGATTAACCGGTCAAAAGAGAGTTTGACCTTAGATTTAAAGTCTGAGGGGGCGGCTGAGATCTTAGAGCGTATTTTGCCTGAGGTCGATGTGTTAGTTCAAAACTTAGCGCCTGGTGCGGCTGCACGACTAGGTTTATCTTTTGACGCTTTACATGAAAAGTATCCTCAATTAATTGTCTGCGATATCTCAGGTTATGGAGAAGGCGGCTCTTATGAGCAGAAAAAAGCTTATGACTTATTAATCCAAAGTGAGTCTGGCTTTGTATCGGTAACTGGTTCAGCTGATGAGATGGCTAAGGCTGGTTGTTCTATTGCCGATATATCTGCCGGTATGTATGCCTATAGTAATATTTTATCGGCTTTGATTTTACGAGGTAAAATTGGCAAGGGATCGCACATAGATGTGTCTATGCTTGAAAGTATGGTGGAGTGGATGGGTTTTCCAATGTACTATGCTTTTGATGGCGCAGAGCCGCCAAAACGAGCTGGTGCAGCACATGCGGCAATTTATCCTTATGGTCCGTTTCCTGTCGCCGGAGGAGAAAATATTATGCTGGGTTTGCAAAATGAACGTGAGTGGAAGGTTTTTTGTGATCAAGTTCTAAAGCAGCCTGAGTTAGCAGATGACCCTCGATTTAATCGTAATAGCCAACGTACAGAAAATCGTGATGAGCTAAAGTCGATAATCATTGAAACATTTTCAGCATTGAGTAAAAATGAGGTGATTGAACTGTTGGAAGGAGCGAAAATTGCTAATGCAGCCGTGAACACGATGCATGACGTTTGGAATCATCAGCAACTTAAAGAACGTAATCGTTGGCGTGATGTGGGTACTTCCGCCGGTACTGTGCCTGCCTTGTTACCGCCGGGTGTTAATAATGCGTATGATTACCGCATGGATGACGTACCGGCCTTGGGTGAGCATAGTCAATCAATTTTAAAAGAGATTGGTTACGATACCGAGCAAATTGAACAGCTTACTCAGTTAGGTACAATTTAATTGTTAGCGATTTGGCGTAAATCCTTATTGCTCTGTCAGATTAAATAGCTTTAAACTTCTAGTAAAAGGAGGCTACTATGGCTAAGAAAAATTTTTATATTCGTTCGGCACTTTTTGTGCCTGCAGCAAATCTTGAACGTATTCCAAAGGCGTTGGCTACTGATGCGAGTATCGTTATTGTGGATCTTGAAGATGCCGTTGAGGCCAATGCGAAGTTTAGTGTAAGGCAGCAGCTTGAAAGATGGGCTAACGACAATCCTGGTCGTCGCTTTTTTTTACGCATTAATGATGCACAATCTCCATGGTTTATTGATGATTTAGCGCTTGCCGGTCGTATTGATAAACATATCCTCGGTGTTGTATTGCCTAAGGCTGAAAGTGCTAAGGATGTTGTACCAGTTGAGCGTTTAGGGGTACCTGTTATTCCTCTTATTGAGACTGCTGCTGGCGTCACTCATTTAAAGGAAATTTGTGCTGTTGATGGAGTTACACGAATTTCTATTGGTGAGCTTGATTTGGCCCTAAGTCTCGGTATCGATCGGAATACAGAAGGAGCAAAGCGTTTAATCCATCATGTTCGTTCAGAGGTTTGTCTCCACAGCCGAGCCGCTAAGCTTAATCCTCCGCTTGATACTGTTTATCCAAACTTCAAGGATTTAGAGGGTATGGAGAAGCATTTGACCCTATCCAAGGAAATGGGCTTTGGTGGTAGTTTATGTATCCATCCAACGCAATTAGAGATTATTCATAGAGTCTTTATGCCCAAAGTTGAGGATTTTGAGTGGGCGCAACGTGTGGTAAATGCGGCAAGAAAATATGGTAACTCTGTATTCCAACTTGATGGTGAGATGATAGATCGACCGGTTATTGAGTTTGCAGAAGCGACGCTTAAAGAGACAGACGGCGTCGTTATTACACGCTAAGAAACACGGCTAAGCGTCTCATTTTATTAACAAAAGGCTCGAAAGAGCCTTTCTTTTATTGATCTTTTTAATAAGAAATGTTATTGTGTCGTGCTAAGCACTGAAAAAGTCAGTTTCTAGTCTTTTGCCTTAGATCGGGCATAGACTCGATCACAATACATCTAAAGAATTTCTCTCTTCCTAAAATATCGCTTTTCAAAGCTCGTTTTTAGGAGGAGTAGAATTTGATTTTTATTCAATGTTTAGATTTTAGATCATGTAGTTGTGGCTCTTATGTCCATAGGTCTAGTCTACATAAGCGTACAAAAAAGGCTGTACGTTAAACTGCCGTTTTAATAATTAAATTAATTTTTTAAGGATTGTAGCTCATGCCTACCATTAGCCAGCTCGTGCGTAAGCCACGAGAGTCCAGTCGCGCGAACAGCAAGAGCCCAGCGCTCGAAAACTGCCCACAGCGACGTGGTGTGTGCACTCGTGTGTATACAACTACACCTAAAAAGCCGAACTCTGCCATGCGTAAAGTCGCTAAAGTTCGTCTAACTAACGGTTATGAAGTTATTTCATACATCGGTGGTGAAGGTCACAACTTACAAGAGCACTCTGTCGTATTAGTTCGCGGTGGTCGTGTTAAAGACTTACCGGGTGTACGTTATCACATTGTTCGTGGTGCTCTTGACTTACAAGGTGTTAAGGATCGTAAACAAGCTCGTTCTAAATACGGTGCTAAGCGTCCTAAGAAAGCCTAATAGCTTGATCAGTAGCTTAAACTGGTAATTGTCCAACCTAGCGATAGGTATTTGCTTCCTACTCATGGGTAGTAAGCGTGCAGCCGCAGCTGCTGGGAATATTTTCTGCGGATGTAAGTGGTTGTTCTCTCAATAGACAACCGTGACTACGCAAGTAGTTCAACTGAATTTGACACAATATAGGAAGTAATAACATGCCTCGTCGTCGTGAAGTGCCTAAACGCGAGATCCTACCTGACGCTAAGTTTGGTAGTGTTGATCTTGCCAAGTTTATGAATATTATTATGCTTTCCGGTAAAAAGGCCGTTGCAGAGCGCATCGTTTATGGTGCCTTTAAGCAAATTGAAAGCACTACGGATAAAGATCCACTAGAAGTATTTAACGTTGCAATTAACAATGTTAAACCGGTAGTTGAAGTTAAGAGCCGCCGTGTTGGTGGTGCTAACTACCAGGTACCTGTTGAAGTTCGCCCAGTTCGTCGTATGGCTTTGGCTATGCGCTGGGTCCGTGAAGCCGCCAAAAAGCGTGGCGAAAAATCTATGGATTTACGCTTGGCTGGCGAGTTGCTAGATGCGGCTGAAGGCCGTGGTGGCGCTATGAAAAAACGCGAAGAAATTCACAGAATGGCAGAAGCCAACAAGGCTTTCTCTCATTTCCGTTGGTAACCTAAGGACTTAAAATGGCCCGTAAAACCCCAATCGAAAGATATCGTAACATCGGTATTTCCGCACACATTGATGCGGGTAAGACTACGACTTCAGAGCGTATTCTTTTCTATACCGGTATTAACCACAAACTAGGTGAGACCCACGAAGGTTCTGCTACCATGGACTGGATGGAGCAGGAGCAAGAGCGTGGTATTACCATTACATCTGCTGCTACTACTGCTTTTTGGAGTGGTATGGCTGGCCAGTTTCCTGAGCATCGTGTAAACGTTATTGATACCCCAGGACACGTTGACTTTACCATTGAGGTTGAGCGTTCTATGCGTGTTCTTGATGGTGCATGCATGGTTTATTGTGCAGTAGGTGGTGTACAACCTCAGTCTGAGACTGTATGGCGTCAAGCTAACAAGTATCATGTACCTCGTTTAGCGTTCGTTAATAAGATGGACCGTACTGGTGCAAACTTCTTTAAAGTTTACGAACAGTTAAAAACGCGTTTGCGTGCCAGCCCAGTACCTATCGTTATTCCTGTAGGCGCTGAGGATGATTTCAAGGGTGTGGTTGATTTAATCAAAATGAAATCAATCATTTGGGACGAAGCTAGCCACGGTGTTAAGTTTGAGTATGGCGATATCCCTGCTGACTTGCAGGCTGATGCTGAGCAATGGCGCGAGCAGATGGTTGAGGCAGCAGCTGAAGCCAACGAAGAGTTAATGAACAAGTACCTCGAAGAGGGCGAATTAACAGAGGAAGAGATTGTTGAGGGTTTACGTATCCGTACAATCGCTTGCGAAATTCAGCCGATGCTTTGTGGTTCAGCATTTAAGAACAAAGGTGTTCAGCGTATGCTTGACGCCGTTATTGAGTTCTTGCCTGCTCCGACAGAGATTCCTCCAGTTCAAGGTGAGGACGATGAGGGTAATCCAGTTACTCGTAAGGCTGATGACAAAGAGTCAATGTCTGCACTTGCGTTTAAGTTAATGTCTGACCCTTTTGTTGGTCAATTAACCTTTGTGCGCGTGTACTCAGGCATTATTAATTCCGGTGATACTGTTTACAACCCTATTAAAGCTAAACGTGAACGTATCGGTCGTATTCTTCAGATGCATGCCAATAATCGCGAAGAGATTAAAGAAATTGTTGCTGGTGACATTGCCGCAGTTGTTGGTCTTAAGGACGTAACGACTGGTGAGACTCTATGCGATATGAGTAACCACATTATCTTGGAGCGCATGGAGTTCCCTGAGCCGGTTATTTCATTAGCAGTTGAGCCTAAGTCTAAGCCTGATCAAGAGAAAATGGGTGTTGCTTTATCTCGTTTAGCTCAAGAAGATCCGTCATTCCGTGTCTCTTCTGATGAAGAATCTGGTCAGACCATTATCTCTGGTATGGGTGAGTTACACCTTGAGGTATTAGTTGACCGTATGAAGCGCGAGTTCAACGTTGAAGCTAACATTGGTAAGCCTCAAGTTGCCTACCGTGAAACTATTCGTCAGACATGTGAAGAAGTTGAAGGTAAATTTGTTCGTCAGTCTGGTGGTCGCGGTCAGTATGGTCACGTTGTTCTTAAGCTTGAGCCTTTAGAGCAAGGTGGTGGTTACGAATTCGTAGACCAAATTAAAGGCGGTGTTGTACCTCGTGAGTTCATCCCTGCGGTAGACAAAGGTATTCAGGAAACTCTTCCTGCTGGTATCTTAGCTGGTTACCCTGTGGTTGACGTTAAGGTTACTTTATTCTTCGGTTCATACCATGACGTTGACTCTAACGAGAACGCGTTCCGTATGGCAGCATCAATGGCTTTCAAAGATGGTATGCGTAAAGCATCTCCTGTCTTGCTAGAGCCTGCTATGTCTGTCGAAGTAGAGACTCCAGAAGATTACGCTGGTACTGTAATGGGTGATTTATCATCTCGTCGTGGTATCGTTCAGGGTATGGATGATATTCCTGGTGGCGGTAAAATCATTAGAGCTGAAGTACCTTTAGCTGAGATGTTCGGTTATGCTACAGACTTGCGTTCTTTAACTCAGGGTCGTGCTACATACTCAATGGAGTTTAAACACTACACTGAAGCACCTAAAAATGTTGCAGAAGAAGTTATCGCTTCTCGCAGCTAGTTATTGTTGATAAAATACTGCATCGGGCATCTTATTCCGGTGCAGTTAAGATTATTTTAAAAATTTATTGATTGGAATTTTAATATTATGGCTAAAGGTAAGTTCGAACGTACCAAACCACACGTAAACGTCGGTACAATCGGTCACGTTGACCACGGTAAAAC
>CANROD010000063.1 GCA_947632105.1 uncultured Oligella sp.
TGTTACTCATACAGATCTTATCGGCTTAACCCTAATAATAAAAACCTCCATAATAGAGCATAATGTACTGTAAGCATCCACAAGATGCTAGCGCTAAAAGCGCAGATTATCCATTTGCGTAAATCATAATTAGGAGACAGTACGGATGAATAAAGCAATTAACAGTCCGTTTGATGATACTACCCCAACGGTAGACAAACAAAGTGGGGCTGATGTTCTCACAACAAAAACAACTAACTTAGCGCCAGGCCATGAGGATATTACTCTCGACACTAAGTACACTGCCCATTCCGGCCGTGTGTTTATGAATGGTACGCAGGCATTAGTACGACTTCCGTTGATTCAAAAATTACGAGATAAGCAAGACGGGCTCAATACTGCTGGCTTTATCTCAGGCTATCGTGGCTCACCTTTGGGTAACGTAGACTTAGCACTTTGGAATGCACAAAAGCACCTCGACGCACATGATATTGTATTTCAACCAGGGCTTAATGAGGACTTAGCTGCCACTAGCGTCTGGGGCACCCAGCAGCTTAACCTGTTCCCTGAGGCTACTCGTGAGGGCGTGTTTTCAATGTGGTATGGCAAGGGGCCGGGCTTAGACCGCTCCATGGACGTTTTTAAGCATGCCAACAATGCCGGCACGTCTAAACACGGTGGCGTATTACTAATAGCTGGTGATGATCATGGTGCTAAGTCATCAACTGTAGCCTATCAGTCTGAGCATATACTGCAAGCTGCCGGCATTCCTGTGCTCTACCCTTCTACGGTCCAAGAGTATTTAGATTTCGGCATACATGGTTGGGCTATGAGCCGATACTCAGGGCTCTGGGTCAGCATGAAGTGTGTCACCGATGTTGTCGAATCCAGTGCCTCCGTCGATGTTGATGTCAATCGTGTTCAGGTCAACTACCCCGAGGATTTCCAACTACCAGAGGATGGCCTAAATATTCGCTGGCCTGATACCGCTTTAGCTCAAGAGGCACGTTTAAATAATTATCGTTGGTACGCTGCCTTAGCCTATGTACGCGCTAACAAAATTGATCGTATTGTCATTGACTCTCCTCAGGCAAAATTCGGCATTATGACCGCCGGTAAAGCCTATTTAGATGTACGCCAAGCGCTAATCGACTTAGGACTTACTAAGGAGTCAAGTGCCACTCTTGGCATCCGTCTATATAAGGTGGGCTGTGTATGGCCCCTAGAAGCTCAGGGGGCACGTGAATTTGCCTCTGGCTTAGAAGAAATCCTAGTAGTCGAAGAAAAACGCCAAATCATGGAATACGCCATTAAAGAAGAGCTCTATAACTGGCGTGATGATGTGCGTCCCGAGGTTTATGGTAAGTATGATGCCAAAGAGGACGGTGGTGGCGAGTGGTCCGTACCACGAGGCCAATGGTTACTACCTCCAAATGCTGAGTTATCGCCCGCTATTATTGCCAAGGCCATTGCACAGCGTTTATTAAAACGTGATTTACCACCAGAGATAAGAGCCACCATTGAGGCGCGCTTAGCCATTATTCACGCCAAAGAAAAAGACAGTCAACGTATCTCTGTAGTGACTGACCGTAAGCCTTGGTTCTGTTCAGGCTGTCCGCACAATACCTCCACTCGCGTACCGGAAGGCTCACGTGCAGTTGCTGGTATTGGCTGTCACTATATGACGATTTGGATGGATCGCAATACAGAGACCTTTACTCAAATGGGCGGTGAAGGGGTAACCTGGATTGGTCAGCAGCACTTTACAAACACCAAGCATATCTTTGCCAATTTAGGTGATGGTACTTACTTCCACTCAGGCATTCTCGCTATACGCGCCGCTATTGCAGCAAAAGCAAACATTACCTACCGTATTTTATATAACGATGCAGTCGCAATGACGGGTGGTCAGCCAGTTGATGGCACCCTCACCGTTCCAATGATCAACGCCACACTCGTTGCCGAAGGTGTCAAAAAGATTGTCATTGTCAGCGATGAGCCAGAAAAGTACAAGGGGGTATCTTTAGTCAATAACCCAGAGATATATCATCGTGACGACTATGATGCGGTCATGGAGGAGATGCAACAAACAGAAGGCACCACAATCATTATTTATGACCAGACTTGTGCGACAGAAAAACGCCGTCGTCGTAAGCGTGGCACCTACCCCGATCCGCAACGTCGTGTTTTTATTAATGATGAGGTCTGTGAGGGCTGTGGTGATTGTAGTGAAAAATCGCACTGCTTATCGGTTGAGCCCTATGAAACACCGCTTGGCACTAAGCGCCAAATTAACCAATCCAGTTGCAATAAGGACTTCTCTTGTGTCAAAGGCTTTTGTCCTAGCTTTGTCACCGCCGAGGGCGCCGAGATGATCAAACCGAAGATTGACGGGGCTAATATCCCAACATTGGACAAAAACATGCCGATGCCGGAACTACCAGTCATTAATCGAGCCTACAATATTTTAGTACCCGGGGTTGGCGGTACTGGGGTTGTAACGGTTGGTGCTATTCTTGGTATGGCCGCACACTTAGAAAGTAAGGGTGTGCATGTCCTAGATATTACCGGCTTAGCACAAAAAGGTGGAGCGGTTATTAGTCACGTACAAATTGGCTATCAACCATCTGACCTCTATGCTACTCGCATTGGGATGGGTGAAGCTGACGTGATTCTCGGCTGTGACTCACTGGTTGCCGCCTCTAAGGAAATTACGTCAAAAGCTCAAAAAGGTCGTACTTGGGGTGCTATTAACCAAGCTAAAGTACCTACGGCAGAAATTATTGCTAATCGCAAATGGCGCTATCCAAGTAAAATTACCGAATATGACATCAGAGATGTTCTTGGAGAAGACAATGTGAGCTTCTTTGACGCCAACCGTAAGGCCTTAAAATTACTCGGTGATACTATTTTTGCTAACCCTTTACTCATGGGATATGCTTGGCAACTTGGTAAAATTCCTTTGCACTACGAGAGCCTGATGCGTGCTTTCGAGCTAAATAACGTCGCGATTGAAAAGAACAAAGAGGCCTTTGAGTGGGGACGTTATTTAGCTATCCACGGACCTGAGTCAATTAATACCGATCCTATTTCCAAGCTTGTAATGGATGAAGACGGCACTACTGTGACTAAACCTATTGCGATGGTCGAAAGCCTTGATGCACTTATAAAGCGTCTCAGTAATCGCTTAGTGGAGTATCAAAGTGCCAAGTATGCTAAACGCTTTGAGCAGATCGTCTTATCAGTACGCGAGGCGGAGCAAAACATCGCTGGCAACCATGCTCGTCGACTAACTCAAACAGTTGCCCGTAATCTGTATAAGCTAATGGCTTACAAAGATGAATATGAGGTAGCTAGACTCTATTTGCGCAAAGAGTTTTTTGATCGCCTCAGACGCCAATTTGAAGGCGAACCCGGTAAAGACTATCAACTCTATGTACACCTATCCCCTCCTAGCCTCAAAATGAAAGATGATGATGGAGCACCTCGTAAGAAAAAATACGGCCCTCGTATCTTTACTCTATTTAAGGTGTTGAGCAAGTTGAAATTCCTACGCGGTACCGCCTTTGACCCTTTTGGCAAGCACCCTGATCGGGTATTAGAACGTCAATTGATCGTTGAATACTTAGAAACTCTTGAGCATATCAAATTATCATTGAGTGACAGCAATTACGATATTGCTTTAGAGCTAGCTAATTACCCTGACGACATCAGAGGGTTTGGCCATATCAAGGAAAAATCCCTTGAATCAGTAGTACAGAAAAAAGAAAAGTTGCTTAAGCAATTAGTTTCTAATACTAATTTAGCGGCATAGGAAATTTTTACTTGCTTAAAAGTAGCTTACAATAGGAAAATAGATAGTCTGCAAAACCCTTCTATTTTCCTATTACACAACAATCATGAGCTACTTAGAAAACGTCTTTAGTCACTTTCATCAAAACAACCCACATCAACCTGAGTTTACCCAAGCGGTCAATGAAGTATTGGAGACTTTAGCACCTCTCTTTGCCCGTGAGTCGAAATACGAAGAGCATGCCATTTTAGAGCGTATTGTAGAGCCTGAAAGACAAGTTGTTTTTCGTGTTGCTTGGACTGACGATGCAGGTAAAGTACGGGTAAATCGCGGTTTTCGTATTCAATACAATTCAGCGCTCGGCCCGTTTAAAGGTGGTATTCGCTTTCACCCGACCGTCTCCCCAAGTGTCATTAAGTTTCTTGGCTTTGAGCAAATCTTTAAAAACGCATTAACCGGCTTGTCAATTGGCGGTGCTAAAGGTGGTGCTGACTTTGATCCTAAAGATAAATCGCCAGCTGAGATCATGCGCTTCTGTCAGGCTTTTATAACTGAGCTTTATCGCCATATTGGTGCCACTGTCGATGTCCCTGCTGGTGACATCGGTGTAGGCTCACGAGAAATTGGCTATATGTTTGGTCAATACAAGCGTATCACTGGCTGCTATGAAGGTGTCTTCACCGGCAAAAGACCACTCTGGGGTGGTTCTCTAGCTCGTACTGAAGCCACAGGCTACGGCTGCGTGTACTTCGCTCAGTACATGCTCAAGGCTCGTCATAAGGATATGGAGGGCAAAATCTGCGCAGTTTCTGGTGCGGGCAATGTAGCGATTTATACGATTGAGAAGCTACAGCAATTAGGCGCTATTCCGGTGACTTGCAGTGACTCTCGTGGCTATATTTATGATAAAAATGGCATTAATCTACAAACTCTACAATCCCTCAAAGAAGGTGCGAATGAGAGTTTGGAGCTCTACTTAGAGCACCATCCTGACGCAATATACACCCCAGTAAATGACTACCCAGAAGGTCAAAACGCAGTCTGGTCAGTACCGTGTGATTTAGCCTTTCCATGCGCAACTCAAAATGAACTCAATGCTGCCGATGCCCAAACGCTACTAAGTAATGGTTGTAGCCTAGTGTCTGAAGGAGCAAATATGCCTTCAACACCTGAGGCAGTCGAGTTGTTTTTAAAAGCAAAAATCCTGTATGGCCCAGGCAAAGCAGCTAATGCCGGTGGTGTTGCCACCAGTCAATTAGAAATGGCACAAAATGCCAGTATGCAACAATGGAGCTTTGAGCAAGTCGATGGTCGTCTCAAGCTCATCATGGAAAACATCTATCGCCAATGCGCCAATACAGCTGAGGAGTTTGGTGAGCCTCATAACCTAGTATTAGGGGCTAATATTGCCGGTTTCCGCCGAGTAGCCGATGCAATGATTGAACAGGGTGTTTATTAATAACTAGCATACTCCCCCACTAAGCCTACGGCTCTAGTGGGGAACGCTTTACGTAATAGTAATATCTGCCACTTCCCTAAAGGCATTCTTCATACCTTCTCCATCTCTGACCACATTAATATCCCTCCAGATTGCAGCAAAGCCTAATTAATGTATGTCTTAGCCAACACTTTTTCCATTTTTTTGTAAAAAAATATAACCCTTTGATTTTAAATGGAATTCCTTAAGATTGAGTTGTAACTATTGTTTCGTTTGAAATGATTTGTTACATATAAACAGGGTATATAATGCCCATCTCGATTTACCCCCCATCCTTATCTGTTACTCTAAAAATGAGTTCATTCATTATATTTTTTATTTGAAATATCTCTCTTCTTTTGAATCTTAAATTATTTTAAATAAAAAATATACAATGCAAAACTGGAGACACCCATGCAAAAAGCTCGTATTTCATTTATATCTGCACTATCTCTTGCCTCAACAGCATTCTTCTTTTCAGCCTCAAGTAATGCGGCAAGTCTTGAAGAAATCCAAGAAAACGGTTATATCCGGGTAACCACCCCCTAAATTAACACAGCTCAAATGTAGAATTTTCCTTTACAATTAATTTATATTTAGGAGTTTTAC
>CANROD010000064.1 GCA_947632105.1 uncultured Oligella sp.
CGCGAGTTTGCTGCTTGGTCTGGTACTGAACATGCCATTGCTTTAATGAACGGTACAGTCGCTTTAGATGTCGCTATGCTGGCTTTAGGTGTCGGCAAAGGCGATGAAGTCATTGTTACTCCTCGTACGTTTTTGGCCTCTGTCTCTAGTATTGTTAATACCGGTGCAGTGCCGGTATTTGCCGAGGTCGATGCCGACACTCAAAACATTACTGCTGAGTCTATTAAAGCGGTGTTAACGCCTAAAACGCGTGCGGTAATTTGTGTGCACTTAGCCGGTTGGCCCTGCGATATGGACCCTATTATGCAGCTAGCCGATGAGCATAATTTATTTGTAATCGAAGACTGCGCTCAAGCGCACGGTGCGTTGTATAAAGGCAAGCCGGTGGGGTCTATTGGCCATGTGGGTGCTTGGTCTTTCTGCCAAGATAAAATTATGACCACCGGTGGCGAAGGCGGTATGGTTACCACTAACGACACTGCGCTTTGGAAGAAGATGTGGGCGTTAAAAGATCATGGCAAAAGCTGGGATGCCGTGTATGAACGTGAACACGCACCGGGCTTTCGTTGGTTGCATGAAAGCTTTGGTACTAACTGGCGCATGACAGAGATGCAAGCCGCCATTGGGCGTATTCAAACCCAGCGTATGCCTGAGTGGAACAAACAACGCTTAGCAAATGCTAATAAAATTTGGGAAGCAGCGCGTTCTATTAAGGGCTTGCGTGTACCAACCATTCCTGTAGACATTCATCATGCGGCTTATAAATGTTATGTGTTTGTTGAACCGAGCGCGTTAAAACCAGATTGGAACCGAGACCGCATCATTAATGAAATCGTCGCTAGAGGTGTACCCGCTTTTTCTGGTTCTTGCTCCGAAGTGTATCTAGAAAAAGCCTTTGATAACACCCCCTACCGACCTAAAGAACCCTTGCCCGTAGCTAAAGAACTTGGTGAAACCAGCCTAATGTTCCTAGTACACCCTACCCTGACTGACGCCGAAATTGATAAAACGGTACAGGTATTGGTTGAAGTAATGCAAGAAGCCGTTTAAGTTGCATAAACCAATGCATTAATAATTAATCTGCGACTTTGCAGAAGACTCCGTCCTCATAACAATTGATGGGGCCGAGTTTTTCTATCCTTGTAATAAAAAACATTTTATGCCCCTATCAAAAGACACCTGTAAAATCTTTCACAGGAACTAATTTATGACCCCTTCTGAAAAACCTTGGCGCTCAGGATGGCGCATACGCGAGCGCCTATTAGCGTTGGATCGTAGGCATAAACGCCTACTCCAAGTCGTCGTAGACATCATGATCGTCTGGCTAGCCTTATGGCTAGCCTTTTATTTACGACTTGCAGACTTTAGTGCAATTCATCCCTTTGGTGGACATGCTTGGTTATTTGCTATTGCACCATTAGTGTCCATACCTATTTTTATTACTAAAGGCTTTTATCGAGCAGTCATCCGCTACGTAGATTACCAAGCAAATACAGTGATTTTTGAGGGTGTCACCATTGCTACAACCCTACTCGGTATTGCCATCTATCTAGGCCCTCAATTACCTGCCGTTCCACGTTCGGTTATTTTTATTTATTGGTTACTCCTGCTAGTCATGATGGGTGGCTTGCGCATGTTGATGCGTAGCTACTTTAATCATGGCGTTTTTCGACTGACGCAGTTTTTACCTTTTTATAATGCACCAGCACCTAAAAAGAATGATAAGCTCAAAAACGTGTTGATCTATGGTGCAGGTCATTCTGGTAATCAGTTACTTACCGCTATCCGTATGGGTAAAGACATGCGAGTGGTTGGATTTGTCGATGACAACCCAAACCTGAGCGGTCGAGTGATTGCAGGTATACCCGTCTATAGTCCAGACAATATGGCTCAAGTGATCCAATCTAATAAAGTCAAAAAAGTACTACTTGCCATACCAACAGCCACCCGTGCTCGTCGCCTTGAAATTATCAATGCGCTCACTCCTCATAAAGTATTAGTCCGTACCGTGCCGGGCATGATGGACCTCGTCAGTGGCAAAATCAAAGTACAAGATTTACGCGAAGTCGATATTGCCGATCTGCTTGGGCGCGATCCAGTTGCTCCCGATATGGCCTTATTTGAACAATGTGTTAAAGCACAAGTTGTCATGGTCACAGGCGCTGGTGGCTCTATTGGTTCAGAGCTTTGTCGACAGATCGTCCTTCTCCAACCCAAGGTATTGATATTATTTGAACACTCCGAGTTCGCCCTCTACGACATTCACCGTGAAATCAGCACCTACGCACATGATAAGCAGTTAAATCTAGAGATTATTCCTATCCTAGGTTCTATCCGTAACCAGCGACGCCTTTTTGATGTGATGAGCGGCTGGAAAGTTGATACGGTCTACCACGCTGCAGCCTATAAGCATGTCCCCATGGTGGAATACAATATTGCCGAAGGCGTTAAAAACAATATTGCCGGTACCCTTTATGCAGCACAAGCGGCGATTCGTGCCAAAGTCAAAAACTTCGTTCTGATTTCAACCGACAAAGCGGTACGCCCCACCAATATCATGGGCAGTAGTAAACGCATGGCTGAACTCGTATTGCAAGCACTAGCCCTTGAAAAATCCCCGGTACTTTACAAAGCGGAAACTGATAAGCCTTTTGCTAATCAAACACGATTCACCATGGTTCGTTTTGGTAATGTACTCGGCTCCTCCGGCTCTGTGATCCCCCTCTTCCGAAAGCAAATTCGTGACGGTGGTCCACTAACAGTCACTCACCCAGAGATCACCCGCTACTTCATGACCATTCCTGAGGCCGCACAGCTTGTTATTCAAGCAGGCTCAATGGGGCAAGGAGGCGATGTTTTTGTACTCGACATGGGTGCCCCTGTAAAAATTCTCGACTTAGCCAAGAAGATGATCGAACTCTCCGGCCTAACCGTCAAATCAAAAGACAAAGCCGATGGAGATATCGAAATCAACTTCTCTGGCCTCCGTCCAGGTGAAAAACTCTATGAAGAGTTACTCATTGGCAGTAACGTCAGTAAAACAGAACACCCCATGATTCAACGTGCTAATGAACACTATATCGAGTGGGAAGATCTAAAACATCACTTAAATACCATCGAAGAGTCTATTCGTCAGCATGATTATGCAAAAGTACGTGATGTGTTTTTATTGCTAGTTGAAGGATATCAACCCGAAAGCTCTATCGTTGACTGGATGCACAATCAACACCCAGAAGTAGTGATTAACGAATCAGACTTTGAATAAGTAGGCCCCCTCTGTCACACTAGTTGTCTGATTTTTATATTTCATGTAATTGAGGGTAATCCTCCCACAAAACCTGAACTGACCCCCAAAAGTTGGACGGTTAGTTTTTATAAGGAGGACTGATTTCTGTATTGCACAGGACTCAGCCCCTTTAGTTTTGTACTTACTCTTTCATGATTATAGTAGTAAATATACTCATGAATCCTTGTAATGACCCAGTAAAAACCTGCTCAGGTCTTAATTTGATATTATGGAGAAAATTTGACCATGAGTACAGAGATGAAGTCAGAGAATCGTCGTTGGACAGCCAAGCGTAAAAGTGCGTTAGTTTTAGATATTTTTAAAGGTAAAACCACCGTTTCGGAAGCAAGTCGGACCTATGATTTATCACCCTCCGAGATTGAAGGATGGATTGAGGAAGCGACCGGGGGTATGGAGAATGCCCTACGAGCTAAACCTCACGATATTCGAGAGCAATATGAGCGTAAGGTGAACGATCTACAAGAAGCCTATGGTGAGGCGATGTTGGAGATACGCGCCAGAAAAAAGTTGCAATCCCTGTTGGACGAGGAAGAGAAATGATTGAAGCCATCCAGCAGGGATTAAAAGAAGATGGCTATGAAGTATCCATTGCGAAGCTATGCCGCTGGTTTGGCGTCCCACGACGGACTTTCTACTATAAACCCATCAAGAAAGCGATACCTAAGCTCCAAGAGCGTTTGGTGAGCCCTATTAAACAGCTGATTGAGGAGAACCCTTCCTACGGCTATCGAACGGTGGCAGCCCTTCTTAGGTTTAATAAGAACACAGTACAGCGTATCTTTCAACTTAAAGGTTGGCAGGTTAGGAAGCGTTCAGTCGGCTTTAGGCCGCGTGTCGAGGTGAGTCCATCGAAGGCAGCGTCCCTGAATGAACGATGGGCAACAGACCTTTGTCGTGTGTGGACAGGTCGTGATGGTTGGGCGAGCTTAGCGCTCGTGATTGACTGCCATAACCGAGAGCTGATCGGATGGCACTTGTCTCGTAATGGCCGTGCACAAATGGCAAGCAGTGCATTAGAGCAAGCGTTAATTAATCGTTTTGGGACACTAGGACGGGTAGCAAGACCCCTCACATTACGTTCAGATAACGGCTTAATCTTTACCTCTAAGCACTATACCTCCTTGGTTAGGAGCTACGGGTTACAGCAGGAATTTATCATGCCGCACTGCCCTCAACAGAATGGAATGATTGAACGTTTTATTCGTACGCTCAAAGAGCAATGTGTACATCGGCAGCGTTTTGAGAGCATACAACATGCTAATCGAGTGTTAGCGGACTGGATCGGGTTTTACAACCATCAACGCCCACACCAGTCCTTGGGCATGAAGTCACCCGTTGAAGTCAGAGAGGCTTTAGCGGCATAATGTGAGCAGAAAGTGCTGGGTCATTACAGTCGAGCCGCAGCTTGAGTGTGCTGATTAATACGAAACACTAACTCAACAATATTTTTAACTTGATATTTTTGAATCAGGTTGGTTCGATGGACTTCAACAGTTCGTACTGAAATACCTAGGGCGGCGGCACACTCTTTGCTCGTCAGGCCCTTTTTAACCAAAACAAAGACCTCCCTTTCTCTGTTAGTCATAGACTCTATCGTAAAACACTGCCTTTCACTTACTACTTTATTGTTCTTCGAGTCGATCGTGGCAACTTGCATCTTTTTTGTCAAATTTGTTTTCATAAGGTCCCCCGTAAAATATATTATTCATTCAAGTTACTATCAAAATAGCCACCATAATCATGCTGCAACTCAGCTGCATTATGTACATTAAGCTTCCTAAAAATATTAGCCCGATGTGTTTCAACAGTTCGTTCGGTTATTAATAACTCACTACTGATTTTCTTATTACTACAACCTTGAACCACTAGTTTGCAAACATCCTCCTCACGCTGTGTCAGACTTCCAACTCCTGCACCCTCTAAATGCTCAAACACCCTATTACTAGCACGTCGCATCAATTAATTCCCCTCATTTTTTGATGAAAAACTCACTTATGACACTGCTCCAAATGCAAGATGTTTTAATTAAATAACAAATTAAAAATTACCTAAACATGCAAATTGTTAGCTAATGTTAGTTATAAGTAATTTGATCACATTTATAAGTACCTTCCCCGACAAATACTCTGGCTGAAGTCTCAAAAAAACAACAAGTTTATAACTAAAAACAAATGACAAATTAAAAGCATTAAATATCCATTAGTATTTTTCAATCTTGCGTCCTGTCATAGTTATGCTAGAGTAGAACTGTGAAGAAATTTTAACAACGACTAAGAGAGGTGCTTATGAGTTCTACAAACTTATCCATTAACGGCCACCACCTAGAGGTTACGCC
>CANROD010000065.1 GCA_947632105.1 uncultured Oligella sp.
GAGCACTTACTATTGGCCTTGTTGGACAATAACGAGGCAGTAGAGGCATTGCACGCTTGCCACGCCAATATTCCCTTACTGCAAAAGCAGCTATCGATTTTTATTGAGGATAATACGCCCATTGTAGCGGAAGAAGACCAGGGGGATGCACAGCCTACCTTAGGTTTTCAGCGCGTGATTCAGAGGGCTGTTATGCATGTTAATGCAACGCAGGGTTCTGCGGGTGCTGATAGCTCCAAGCGACAAGTCACTGGTGCCCATATTCTTGTGTCTTTGTTTTCAGAAAAAGATGCTCATGCGGTGTATTATTTACAAGAGCAAGAGATTAGTCGCATTGATATTATCGAGTACCTATCACATGGCACTAGCAAAGACGTAGTGTCTAAGGCACCGACACCCCAACAGGTTGTTGGTAATGAGTCTGGTGAAACGCCAGAAGAGGAAGCAAGTACGCCTTTACAGCAATGGGCTGTTGATCTAAATCTGTTAGCTGAGCAGGGTAAGCTTGATCCGGTTGTTGGTCGTGAGTATGAGTTAGACAGAGTTGTTCAGGTGCTTTGCCGTCGACGCAAAAATAACCCGTTACTTGTTGGTGAGGCCGGGGTGGGTAAGACAGCAATTGCAGAGGGGTTAGCGCAGCGTATTGTTAGCGCTAAAGTTCCCGATGTGTTAAAAACGGCTAAGATTTTTTCCTTAGATATGGGTTCTTTATTGGCAGGTACCAAGTATCGTGGTGATTTTGAGCAGCGCATAAAGGCTTTATTAAAGCAATTAGAAACGCTCGATAACTCCATTCTCTTTATCGATGAAGTGCATACTATGATTGGCGCGGGTTCGACGTCAGGTAGTACGATGGATGCCAGTAATTTGCTAAAACCAGCACTTTCATCTGGTAAGTTACGCTGTATGGGGGCAACGACTTACAAGGAGTATCGTGGGATTTTTGAAAAAGATCATGCTTTATCACGTCGATTTCAAAAGGTTGATGTGGTTGAGCCAACGGTCGAGGAAACGATTGATATCCTCAAGGGTTTAAAGTCACACTTTGAGGCTTATCACGAAATACGTTATAACCAAGCCGCAATTGAGGCAGCAGCAGAGTTGTCTGAGCGCTATCTTAACGACAGGTTTTTACCGGATAAGGCCATTGATGTGCTTGATGAGGCTGGCGCTGCGCAACGATTATTACCCAAGTCGCGTCAGAAGAAGTTATTAGGTAAAGCAGAGATCGAAGCTACGATCGCCAAGATGGCGAGGATCCCAGTTGCCGCAGTCTCTAGTGATGAGCGTAGCAAGCTACAAAACTTAGAGGCAGAGCTTAAAACAACTATTTTCGGTCAAGACGAGGCGATCATAACCTTAGCGGCAGCGATGAAAATGACACATTCCGGCTTGGGTAGAGAGGATAAGCCAATCGGTTCATTCTTATTTAGCGGTCCTACCGGTGTAGGTAAAACGGAGGTTTCTAAGCAATTAGCTGCCGCTTTAGGTATTGAGCTAGTGCGCTTTGATATGTCAGAGTATATGGAGGCGCATGCGGTTTCGCGCTTAATTGGCGCACCTCCAGGCTACGTGGGTTATGATGATGGTGGTTTATTAACTGAGCAAATTAATAAGCATCCGCATTGTGTGTTACTCCTTGATGAGATTGAAAAGGCTAATCCTGCTATTTACAATATCCTCTTGCAGGTGATGGATCACGGTACGCTGACTGATACTAATGGTCGTAAGGCTGATTTTCGTAATGTTGTGATCATTATGACAACTAATGCCGGTGCTCAAAGCCTAAGTAAAAGCAGTATCGGTTTTACGCAAAGCACTCAGCAAGGTGATGAGATGGTCGAAATTAACCGAACCTTTACACCGGAGTTTCGTAATCGTTTAGATGCGATTGTTTCCTTCGCGCCACTTAATCGCGATATTATTTTACGCGTTGTTGACAAGTTTCTTATTGAGCTTGAGCAGCAGTTGCAGTTAAAGCAAGTTGAAGTTGTGTTTAGTGATAGGTTACGTACTTATTTAGGTGAACATGGCTTTGACCCACAGCTAGGTGCACGACCGATGCATCGTCTAATTCAAACTAAGATCCGTCGCGCATTGGCTGATGAGTTGTTATTTGGTCGTCTGGAAAATGGTGGTTTTGTTAGTATTGATATTGATGCTGAGGACAAAATTCAACTTAACTTTGAAGCACCAAAGCCTCAAAAAAAGAAAAAGGCTGTAACTGTTGATTAGTTCAGTCTGTATTAAGTCGAATTAAACTAATTCAACTAGCTTAGCTTGATTTTTTCTTGAGCAAGCATTCCTTATTAATTCATGAAGTTTTACAATAATGAAAAAAATCTTTATTAGTACTTTATTAGCTTTAGCACTACCTACGACGGCAATGGCCGAGGTTGTTGTTGGAGTGACAATATCTAATACAGGCCCTGCGGCAGCTATTGGTATTCAATCCCAGAATGCGATGTCGTTATGGCCTGATACTCTAGGGGGCGAGTCAGCGCGTTACGTTATTCTTGATGATGCAACGGATGTCAGTAAGGCCGTTCGTAACGTTCGCAAAATGACTTCTGAAGATAATATTGATTTGCTAATAGGACCAAATATTACGGCATCGGCTTTAGCTCTTTTGGATGTGCTTCAAGAAACTAAAACACCGATGATTTCTTTAGTTGGTTCAGGTAGTGTGGTGCAGCCTGTTGGTGAGGGTGGTCGTGAATGGGCTTATAAAATGGCTCAAAATGATGATTTAATGGCACAGGCAGTGGTTGATGATATGCTTAAGCGTGGCTTTAAAAAGGTCGGTTATATTGGTTATGCTGATGCTTATGGAGACAGTTGGTGGCGTGAGTTCTCTGAGGCTGCAGAGTCTAATCTAGACATCGTTGCTAAAGAGTCTTTTCAGCGAACTGATAGTAGTGTCATGGGTCAGGTCTTAAAGCTAATGAGCGCTAAACCTGATGCGATTTTGATAGCCAGTTCAGGCACACCCGCTGTGTTACCTCAACAAACTTTAAAAGAGCGTGGTTATCAAGGGCAAGTTTATCAAACACACGGCATAGCAACGCCTGAGTTCTTGCAAGTAGGCGGGGCGGTTGTTGAAGGTACTTTATTTCCAACTGGGCCTAGTGTCGTTGCTAAGACCTTGGCAGAAGATCATCCGGTAAAAGAAGTCGCTATCGAGTTTGCAACGATGTATGAAGCTGAATATGGTGAGGGAGCGGCAACTCAGTTCTCTAGTGATGCCTGGGGGGCTTGGGTTTTAGCTGATTCCGCTGTCGAGCGGACTTTGGCCCAAGGTCATAAACCAGGTACTACAGAGTTTCGAGTTGCTTTACGTGAGCAGTTAGAAAACACTAAGGATTTAATCGTGCCGACAGGGGTATTAAATGTGACCCCCCAGGATCATCAAGGCTTTGACAAGCGTGCTGCGGTGATGGGTGAGGTCAAGGACGGCAAGTTCGTTTATGCTGCAGACTGAGCTAAGTAGCGTTTAGTTCAGTCTTTTGTGATTGATTTATAGATTAGGGGCTTCCTTAGCCTCTTTTTTTGTTGAACGTAAAGTAATCTCAGCAATTTCTGACTCAACACCTATACGGACTGGCATACCTCCCCATAAGCCGGCACCGCGACCTAAATAGAGATACATTTCGTCAATTTTGTAGAGCCCCATCAAAAAGCCTTGATTAGCTATTTTTGTCAATAGATTCAGAGCAACAATTTGCCCACCATGGGTATGGCCTGAGAGCTGTAGGCTGACGCCTTTGTCAGCATGCTGTTGCGTGTTGATAGGGCGGTGACTCATCAAAATAATCATATCCTCTTCGCTAGTATCAACTAACGCCTTATCAATGTCAGGCATTTCTTCACCAAAGCGTTCGGCAGCTATATCGGTAATCGCGGCGATTATAATTTCTTCTGAGTCTCGTTGAATACGTATGTTTTCATTGATTAATACCGGTAGATTTAGTTCTTCAAAAGCTTTTAACCACTCATTTAAATCAGAATAATATTCATGATTGCCTAGCGAAACCCAAACTCCATCAGGTGTCTTGAGTTGTTTGAATGGTCGGATATCACGTTGCCGATTTTCTGGTGTGCCATCAATTAAATCACCGGTTATTAGTACTAAATCAGGTTTTAAGTGGTCTGTGATTTTGAGTGTTTCACTTAACCATGATTCAGGTAGTAGGCGACTTGTATGTAGATCAGTGAGATGGATAATACGGTAACCATCAAAAGCAGGAGGTAGTTTATCAAAATAGAGTTCAGTGTGGGTTACTGTAGGAAAGCTCACTGCTCGCCAAACGCCCACAGCGCAAATGAAGGTTGAAAACATTAGCATAAAACTGCTATTTAGGGGGGATAAAATTCTTTGCCTAACTCGATCGCCTTTACTAAGGGAGTAGCTTAGCAAAAGCAGTAAATCGCGTAAAAGTAATGAGCAAGCTAAGACCATCATGGAGGCAAAGCCCCATCCCATAGTCATAATTAACCAACCTGGAATTTCTGGTGCCGAAAGACCACCAGGTAAGTGTGTCTGTATAAAGTGACTTTGAGTTGCTAAAAAGGCGATACCTGCATAGCTAAGTTTGAACCACCATCGTAAAGGGAGGGGGCGAATTAAGCGGATAAAGATATATAGAAATATGATTAAACCGAAAAGATAAATGAACAAATTAACTCCTTTTGTAGTATTAGCTACTTTTGAATTGTTTTTTAACGGTTTTTTAGTGGTTTTTTTACAATGGTGCGTTTTGAAGCTATCGGACTAAGTTGTTTCTCTTTAAAATCGCAAAGGTCATTAATTCCACATTGCCAACACTTTGGTGAGCGTGCCATACAGACATAGCGTCCATGTAGAATTAGCCAATGATGAGCATCAAGTAAAAACTCTTTAGGAACGAGGCGTAATAGGCGTTGCTCAACCTCTAAGACATTTTTCCCTTTGGCTATACCGGTGCGATTAGATACTCGAAAGATATGTGTATCTACAGCCATAGCAATTTCACCGAAAGCGGTATTTAATATGACATTGGCTGTTTTGCGGCCGACACCTGGTAAAGCCTCTAATGCTTCCCGATTATTAGGGACGATACCATCATATTGTTCAACGAGGATTTTAGCAGTTGCTAGTGCATTTTTTGCTTTAGTTTTATATAGACCAATACTTTTTATTGCTTCTGTAAAGCTTTCAAGGCCCATATTGACTAAGTCTTGCGCAGTCTTGACTGTAGTAAAGACTGGCTGCATAGCTTTATTGACTGAAATATCCGTAGCTTGAGCTGATAATAGGACAGCAATCAATAATTGAAAATGATTGCTGTATTCTAGTTCTGTGGTTGGTTTAGGGTTGGCTGCACGGAAACGCTCAAAAATTTCTTGACGTTTTTCTTTGTTCATTTTTTAATTAGTAGTGGAGGTCGTTGTCTGGCGACGGGCTCTAGCCTTGCTTAGTGCCGCTGCAATTGCTTGTTGCT
>CANROD010000066.1 GCA_947632105.1 uncultured Oligella sp.
GCGTGGTTCGAAACCTTCCCACGCCGTTCTAGCTTAATCAGAGTAGAGCGAAACCAAAACTACGGAAATTATCATTATGTCAGTATCAGAACAAGCCTTGGTCATCTTTTCGGGTGGCCAGGATTCGACGACCTGTTTGTTGCAGGCTATCGCCCAGTACGGGGCAAATCAAGTTCAAGCTATCAGTTTTGTGTATGGTCAACGCCATGCCATTGAGTTGGATTGTGCTAAGCAAATCGCAGAAGAGCTTGGGATCAAGCAAGTTATCATCGACCTGTCCTTAGTGGGGCAGTTGACGCACAATGCGCTGATGGACGATCAGGCGACGATAGAAGAGAGCGAAGGTGCTCCGCCAAATACTATGGTTGATGGGCGCAATGCCTTATTCCTCATGTACGCTGGTATCTATGCAAAGTCTCAAGGGATTAAGCATATTTACTTAGGTGTTAGTGAAACCGATTTTAGCGGTTATCCGGATTGCCGTGATGTCTTTGTGAAGTCTATGAATGTCACACTGAGTCTTTCCATGGATTATCAGTTTCAGATTCACACGCCATTAATGTATTTAACTAAAGCCCAAGCATGGGGTTTAGCCGATGACTTGGGTTATCTCGATTTTGTACGAGAAAAAACGCATACCTGCTACTTAGGGGTAAAGGGTGGTTGTGGCACATGCCCAAGTTGCGTGTTGCGAGAAAATGGGCTGCGTGATTATTTAGCAAGCAAAGGGGCGACTCATGAAGGTTGTTAAGAGCTTCAGCTTTGATATTGCCCATATGTTGGATAGTCATGATGGCAAATGCAAAAATTTACATGGGCATACCTACCGCCTAGAGGTTGAGATTAGTGGGCCTTTAATAAATGATGGTCCAAAAGACGGGATGGTCATGGACTTTTCTGACTTGAAACAGGTGGTGAAGCAATGGGTTGTCGAACCGATGGATCATGCCTTTTTGTACAATACAAAAAGTGAACGTGAAGTAGCATTAGCTGAAATGCTTGAGGGCTGGGATCTAAAAACTTATGCTCTTGATTGTCGCACAACGGCTGAGGCTGTCAGCTATCATATTTATCATGTACTACGCGAGCAGGGAAATTTACCGGTGACGCGAATTCGTTTATGGGAAACGCCGACTTCCTATAGCGAATATGAGGGGGAATAAATGGTTGAGACTGTCATTATTCCCATCCCAAGCCGCGAGCCCATTCAGAACCCAAATCCTGAGTTTCGTATTGTAGAGATTTTTGAAAGTCTGCAGGGTGAGGGATATAACACTGGCATGCCGGCGATTTTTATTCGTTTGGGTCGCTGTGATTTAGCTTGTTCATGGTGTGATACAGATTATCAGACCTACGACTTCATGACGTTGACGCAGATTTTAGAAAAACTGCAGAATTATACAACGAGAAATATCATTATCACTGGGGGCGAACCGGCGATTCACCCTCGTTTGACGGTGTTGTTGGATGCACTGAAGTCCCGTGCTTATTATTTATGTATTGAGACAAATGGTCTGCATCAGATACCTGCGCAGATCGATTATATTGCGACCAGTCCCAAAGCGTGTTATGCCGAGCGTTATCAGAAAAAGGCTTTAAGTCATGCAGATGAAGTACGTATCGTAGCTGATCTTAATACAATGACTGAGCGGCAATTTATGGACTTTGCACAGGTGATGGCACAAAAAATCACAGCTAAGCACTATTATCTTTCACCTTTAGAGATAGAGGGTGAGATGAATATTTATCAGACGATTCGTTTGATTGGCCAGTTAAATGCTGCTGGCGTTGAGGGCCCAAACACAGTGCACTGGCAGCTCAGTGTGCAAACACATAAGTGGGCGGGGATTGAATGATGTATTTGACCGTTTGGAAACTAAATATGCAGCTTTAGCTGATAAATAAACTTGGACGTATATTTAACTTATGAAGCAATCGCTGATTTTGACCACAATACTTAATTGTTCTGAATCATACAACTAAAAGAAGTAATCTTTTTCTCGCTTTTGAAGCAGCATGTCATAATGGAGCTCAAGGTATGGCTTCAGTTTGTTTAAACTGGTGATGTCCCGGCAAATTATCTGTAAGTTATTGTGCTGTTCTTCTAGTCCTTTCAAATGCTTATTAATAGCTCGTGTTGTGGCAGCTGGTGTTTTTTTGTGAAAATGATGATGTAAAATGCCGGCGAGTGGGTCGTCGTGCAGAATATTTTCTTTACTTCGCAGTAAATCTCTATGCTGTCTTTCGAGTAATTCGCTGGCACTCTCCAAGTCTTCACCAAGTTCCTGCAAGGGTGAGTGACCTACATATTTAGCGTAAAAATCAAATATACGTGGAATATCATTGGAGTTACGCGCTTGAATCAATTCGCTCATTAGACTGTTTTTTTCTTCACGCAGGGCTTCATCAGTTTCTTTGTCTGGGTGTAAAATAGCCGCAATTTTTCGGAAAAGACGGTTTATCGATGAGGATTTCATCAGCTGTTTTAAAGCCAGCTTTTCTTCATGGTGTTGCTGCGCAGCTTCTTCTTGTTGATGTTTGAAAAATTCCTCGAAAAACTCCTCAAAAAATGACTCACTGCCTTTTGAGCCTTCATCACTATCTTCAAAATTATCAAGAAAAGACGACTCATCACCCAAATCCTCATATAGAGGAGGGTGTAAAGCCTCATAAGCCTCATTCAAGCTTTGTGTGATCGGTCCAAAATCAAGATGAGAGCTAAAAGGGTTACTCTGCATGGTGAATAAATACTGACCGACCCATGCTAATAATGTTTCTCGCTGCCAGCGTGTTAAGGACTTTCTACTCAGAAACCCAAGTAAGTGAAGAGAGCTTTTGTACATCGTATCCATGCACTCTTTTTCTTTTGCTTCTAAGCGGTTGCTGGTTTCTTTGACAAAAGTCCGGATATGTTCTCGGTAATTCTCGTTATCTATCTGTTGCTCAATAACCTGTTGCCAAGCCTTGTCAAAGCGTTGCTCTTCGGGAGAACGTGTAGCTTTGTCAGTGCTTTGCATAGTTTTAGTGGTAGTTACTTTCATGTAAAACTTTCGAGATAATAATTTAACTGGGAAAACATCTATTCTGACAGAAGACACCGATGAAAACTAATTTTTAAACATATCTACTTGATTGTTCTTTACCGGTGATTGCTGCGCTACAGTGTTAAGTTGATTAATGTGAACCGGATTAATCAACTTAATTTCTGCTTGATGCAAGCGGTCGAGGATCGGTGTTTGTCAAGGTAGATTAGAGAGTGACAACTATCCTGCCAGATAGGGGTAGCTCTTATTTCCTGAATCAGTTAGGCAATACTTACCGCCTCTGGGACCGGTGCAGTAGTTGCCGCTCCTGCAGGAACAGCCTTGTTGTCCTCCAACGGCAGCAAAGCCTAACGAATTACCTGTACTTCCACCGCCGTCACCGCCATGTTCGCGGGAGCAGTTTTTCTTGGATTGACTAACGGAACCGTCGTTGCACACGAAGATGGCTCCTTGGCAATGCGATATGCCACCTTTCTTACCACTACAGGGCTTATTACCTCTGGCTTCGGCGTCGCTAAATGCTATTGCAAAAATGACAATAAAGAGAGCGCTAATGATGTTTTTCATGAGTGGTTTAAAAGCAATAAGTAATGTTGATGATTAATACAAAAAACCAAATAACCACAGAGGAATTTTGTTCTCAAAACCCACTTCAATATCATCGGCGACGACAAAGCCTTTGGCACCTTGTAGCTGTGTACTAGTTTTGCCGGCACCACCCACTTCAAAGACCCACTCATCATCCACCACAAAATCACCGCGATCGTGATAATGCACCTGATGCTTTAGACCTAGTTGCGAAACAAAAAAACTCTCACGTATAGAGCCCTGATTACTGCCGCTACACAGTACCTGAAATAAATTGGGATTATCTAATAGTAGCTTATCGGGTTTATTAATCGCGCGCATCCCCACGCCTCCCCGCACTACATGAATTAAACTGCCTGCATCCATTTGCTGCAAATACTTCTGCAAAGTAGGCCAAGAAACACTGGCTGAGGCACTTAATTTAGAGATATTTAACTCATAAGGATCGGTACTGCACAGCATATACAAGATTTTTTTAAGCTTATCCAGTTTAGAGGGATCAATATGATAAATACGGCTTAGATCTGAATCAATTGTCAAATTAACCACCTGTAGTAGCTTCGATGGATAATCGACCAGAGACTCCTGATAAAAAGGATAACACCCGTAACGCAAATACTTGGCAAACTGCTCTAGTGGACGAAAATGCGCTAAGAGTTGTGCCACAATCTCTTCATGTGAAATCAGTATTTCCTTTAAAGAAAAACTGGGTAAACGCTGACCAAGTTCTAATTCACAAAACTCACGAAACGACAATACGCCTAGGCGATGCACAACCGCTCGGCGCGATAAATCAGCACTGGCATATTCGATTTGTAAAGCACTCGAACCGCTGAACAGCAGTTGCAAATCAAATACGTCGTAAATAGCTTTAAGTTCTTGTGAAAAATTATCGGCTTTGTGAATTTCATCCACTAATAATAATCGACCACCACGCGCATAAAAAGCGTCAGCCAAATCATATAGGCTTACCCCAACCATGGCGGGATGGTCGCAACTGACATACAAAACTTGTGTGCTTGCTAAATTACGTGACTTGGCATACTGCAGTAAAATCGTACTTTTCCCAGCACCACGTGCACCCTTAATACCTAGTAAACGAGTATTAAAGTCTATCTGGTGATAAAGGTACCTTTTATATTCAGGCACATCACGGGAAAGAATTTGTATGGAAATTTTTTGTAATGTAGCGAGATTTAGAGTAGCCATAGGTTTATTGATAAACGTAATTTATATTAAAACTAGTTTATTATAAAGTGTATTTTATAGCAAGACATCTGCTACAGCTGTACTTGTTACGCCCATCCAAAAAGCTTAAGATGAAAATTCACCTATTAAAAGGAGGCTTTTGTTATGAATCATACTTATAAGCAAATTGAGATTGTTGGCTCATCCACTACTAGCATAGAAGATGCGGTCAGCTCGGCCATTGCTAAGGCAAGCGAGACAATTCGCAATATTCAGTGGTTTGAGGTAGTTGAAACGCGAGGGCATGTTAGTGATGGCAAAGTAGCCTACTGGCAAGTGACAGTGAAACTGGGATTTACCTTGGAATAATGATGGTAAATTTACCGTGCTTGTTGTAATTGTAGGGACCGCTATTAGCGGCTTCTTTTTTAGTCCAAACGGATGACTTCTTCCTCCGACTTAGACCATTCTTAGTGCTTCAAAAAAAGCATGATA
>CANROD010000067.1 GCA_947632105.1 uncultured Oligella sp.
CCACACATCTAATGTAGTATTAAGAATAAGATCGTTACAGCATCTGGCCATTCTTTGCCGTAACATAACGCCTAAAATGAGACGGTCAAAATAAACTCTCACGGTATGTTCAAGAAATTAAACTCGCTTCAATCACGTCTTAAAAAAAGCCAAGACGGCAAGGCATTACTTAGCAACTTTGGCTACCTAATGCTTTTACAAATCGCTAGCTACGTTTTTCCATTACTGACTATCCCCTACCTTGCTCGTGTCATTGGGGTGGATGGTTTTGGTAAGATCGCTTTTGCCAGTGCCGTTATCGTATGGCTACAGACAATTACCGATTGGGGTTTTAACTACACGGCAACGCGGGATGTCGCACAAAACAGAGAAAACCCAGACAAGGTAGCTGAAATATTTTCCAATGTGCTATGGGCACGTATCCTCTTAATGCTGGTGTCTCTTGGTTTATTACTAATCACCATCGTAACTATCCCTTATTTCCAAGAAAATCGGGCCGTACTCCTCGCTACCTTTTTACTTATTCCTGGCTATATCCTATCGCCTGACTGGTTTTTCCAAGCATTGGAACGCATGAAGTACATCACGATTTTTAACGTACTGTCTAAAGCAATCTTTACTGCCGCCGTATTTATTTTCATCAATAAGCCAGAAGACTTTATTTTACAACCGATTATTATGGGTTTAGGCTATGTGATTTGTGGCATCTTTGCTATGTATATTATTACAGTCAAATGGCAAATCAAACTTCAAAAACCGCAATTCAGTCAAATCATCCTCACCATTAAAAATAGCACCGATGTTTTTATTAATAACATCATGCCCAACTTATACAACAGCCTATCAATTATTTTATTAGGCTTTTTTGGCGGCAGCGTCGCGAATGGTTTGTTGGATGCAGGTAGAAAATTTGTTGAACTAGCACAGCAATTTTTATCAATTATTTCGCGCGTGTTTTATCCCTTTTTATCAAGAAAAATCCATCGACATAGCCTATACGCAACATTCCAATTAAGCCTGTCATTCCTATTTGCTACCGTACTCATCCTCAGTGCACCAATCATTATCAACGTGTTTTTTACACCAGAGTTTGAAGCGGCTGTGGTGATATTGCAAATCATGGCAGTATCGCTGATTTTTGCATCTCTAAATAACATCTACGGTACCAATTTCTTAATCATCCAGGGTCATGAAAAACGCTTAAGAAATATCACTATCATCACTTCAATCATCGGACTCTGCACCGCCTTTCCAATGATTTATTATTTTGATTATATTGGCGCTGCATTAACTATCACTTTGACTCGAGCCATGCTAGGCGGAGCAATCATGATCTCAGCAAAAAGAGTAAAGACAGGGAGTTTAATACGTGAATAAAATAGCCATACATCACCATAGCGGCACGTTCTCAGAGCGTTGGGTTGACTATTGTGCCAAGCACCAAATACCCTACAAAATAGTCAATGCCTTTGATAGCGACCTTATCGAACAACTTCAAGATAGTGATGTCTTTATGTGGCACCACCACCACGCTGACTTTAAAGATGTAGTTGCTGCAAAAAAGATTCTATTTGCCTTGGAGCACGCTGGAATTAATGTCTTTCCAAGCTTCAATACGGGTTGGCACTTTGATGATAAGGTCGCTCAAAAGTATTTATTAGAAGCTATCAACGCCCCCATGGTCCCAAGCTATGTATTTTATGATAAACAGGAAGCGCTCAAATGGAGCCAACAAACGACCTACCCCAAAGTCTTTAAACTAAAAGGCGGTGCCGGTGCTTCTAATGTCCAGCTAGTCAGGTCCCAAGCCGACGCCGCCAAGTTAATCAAAAAAGCGTTTGGCAAAGGTTTCCCACAATTCGATCGTATGAACTATCTCATGGAGAGAATTAATAAATTCAAAGATGGGCAAATTAGTTTACTTGCTGCTTTAAAAAGCTGTGGCCGTTTGATTATTCCTAGGGATTTTGCTAAAAAACAAGCCAATGAAAAGGGCTATGTCTACTTTCAAGACTTTATGCCCGACAACGATTCCGATCTACGTGTGGTCGTGATTGGCGATAAAGCATTTGCCATCAAACGCATGGTTAGAGACAATGATTTTCGTGCCTCGGGCAGTGGTCAAATTGTCTTTGATCCTAAGCAGATTGATGAGCATGTGATCAAATTAGCATTTGATGTGAACCAAAAACTTGGCTCCCAGGCCGTCGCCTATGACTTTGTCTATGATGAGCATCAACAACCACTAATTATTGAAATTTCTTATGGCTTTGCGATGAAACCCTATGACGCATGTCCGGGCTATTGGGACAAGGATCTCAACTGGCATGAAGGCACTTTTAACCCCCAAGCGTGGATGATTGAAAATATTCGAAAGCGGGATCATTAAATTCAAAACAAGGCATATAGCATGATTAATTTATTTTTTAAAACAAAAGCTCGTCTAGCTCGAATTTGTTCGCGAACATCGTCAAAGCTGTATCTTGCTTCTCTGAAACGTCAGGACAACATTACGCTGACCGACACGCCTATTCTTAATGGCGTGCCGCTTATTGATATTAGGAAGGGCTGCTCTCTACATATCGGCAAAAACGTCACCCTCAACTCAACCAATGAGGGTTACCATCTAAACATGCACTCTCCTGTGAAAATCTACGCAGACCGGCCTGGCGCCTCTATTAGCATCGGCCCTAACACCCGCATCCACGGTTCCTGCATTCACGCTTATCAATCCATTTCAATTGGTAAAAACTGCCTAATCGCCGCTAATTGCCAAATTTTCGATGGCAACGGTCACGATCCCTCTTTCCCTAATGTTGAGGATAGAATTAATACTATCGGCTCAAGCAAAGCTGTCGTCATTGGAGATAATGTCTGGCTCGGTGCTAACTGCATTATTCTCCCTGGCGTCAATATCGGTCACGGTGCTATCATCTCTGCCAATAGCGTCGTAGTGAATGACATTCCTCCTATGGTTATCGCTGGCGGCAATCCGGCCGTCGTCGTTAAAAGTTATAATATAGAGGAATCAGCATTAAGCTAAAGTCAGACTTTTTTTATCTATGTGGAGGAATGATTGTGCAAATAAGCAGAATTGACCATCTAGTGCTCACTGTTAAAAGCATTGATGAATCATGTAAATTTTATTCTAAAACACTCGGTATGGAGGTCGTGACCTTCGGTGAAGGTCGCAAGGCGCTTAGTTTTGGTCAACAAAAAATCAATCTTCATCAGCTCGGTCACGAGTTTGAACCCAAAGCCTACCACCCCACCCCGGGCTCCGCAGATCTCTGCTTTATTAGCACAACACCCATGGATCAAATCATTCAGCACCTGCAGACAGTTGGTGTTGATATCTTAGAAGGCCCCGTAGCTCGCACAGGTGCGATAGGTGCCATACTATCAGTGTATTTTAGAGACCCTGATGATAACTTGATTGAAGTATCGGTGTATGGGAAATAATTCAACACAATCAAAGATACTATGCCCCTCGATAGCAATAAAGTAACTACTAGCCAGTTTTATCTTGTCAGTACAGGCATTGGCGACCCTGACAATATCACTTTGCGAGCACTCAAAACTATCGAGAAAGCCGATGTGATTTTTGCATCGACTCAATTACAAGCAAAATTTAATGAGTTGCTTAAGGGCAAGGAGCTTTATGAAACTGGTCGTGGTCTATTTACTTCGTTAGCTCGTCGCAAGTCTCCTGAAGAGGAGGTAGCAGCACGGGAAGAGAGCACTCGACGTATTATCCGAGATGCTATCGCTGCCGGTAAAATCGTTGTGGTACTTGATTATGGTGATCCGATGGTCTACGGCCCACAGTCTGGTTATATTACTGAGTTTAGCGATTTGCATCCGCTCATTGTGCCTGGCATCTCTAGCTTCAATGCGGCTAATGCCACGATTGCTCATGGACTAACTGATGGTCCAAATAGTGAAAGTGTTATTCTTACTACAGCAAAAGTGGCACGCGCAGGCTATGACGGCACTGATGCCTTAGTTAAACTCTCCGAAACACAATCAACTATGGCCTTTTTCACCATGGGCATTGAACTGGCGGAGGTAATAAAACAATTAAAGAAAAACTACCCAGACAATACACCTATTGCCATTGCTTTTAATGCTGGTTACTCAGAAAAGCAATCTGTACTACACGCCACACTAAATACGATTGTAGAAGCTGTCGGTGATAAGCCACTGCCTTTTGAACATATGATTTATGTTGGGGGTTTTTTGAGAGAAAATGGTCATAAGTGATCGACCATAACATGGTTAAATAGCTCATTGAGTGACTCCTCACAAATTCATACTCACTGAGTCTCATCGTCACTTGTCATAGTCCATTCGGTCTTATTCTGTTACACTGCCATTTATGTTCACCTCTAAACAAGGCAACTTAATGAAAACCTTTAAGCAATCGAGCATTAATCCTCCTATATTTTTCTCGTCAGCAGCCATTATTCTAGTTTTAGTTGGCATGGCTATTTTTGCTCCCTCCTCCACCCAACAGATTTTTGGTAGTATCCAAACTTGGATTCTCCAGCACGTTAGTTGGTTCTATATCCTAACTGTCGCCATCATTTTACTATGCACCATCTTTTTGGCTATTAGCCGCTATGGTGATATTAAGTTAGGGCCGGATCACTCCCTTCCGGATTATAAAGACTATGCTTGGTATGCCATGCTCTTCTCCACAGGGATGGGGATTGGCCTGATGTTCTTTGGCGTAGCTGAGCCTGTCATGCACTTTCTCAGCCCCCCTGTAGGTGAAGGCGGTACAGCCAACGCAGCACGTAACGCCATGAGTATCACCTTTTTCCACTGGGGTCTACATGCTTGGGCTATTTACGCCATTGTGGGATTGGTTCTCGCCTTTTTTGCTTATCGACATGGTTTACCACTCCGACTCAGCTCCGCGCTCTACCCTATTATTGGCGATCGTATTTACGGTCGCATAGGTCAAGCCGTTGATGTGTTTGCTGTAATCGGTACTGTCTTTGGTGTCGCCACGTCCTTGGGCTTTGGCGTGTCACAAATTAATAGTGGCCTCAACTACTTATTCGACTTGCCGGTCGGCACGATAGTACAAATTGTGCTGATCATTATTGCTTGTGGTTTAGCCACTCTATCAGTCGCTAGTGGTCTAGACCGTGGTATTAAAATACTGTCAGAGCTTAACTTAGGGCTTGCCGTTCTATTGCTT
>CANROD010000068.1 GCA_947632105.1 uncultured Oligella sp.
GTCCAAGTGCCATCAATCTCTAATTTTTCAGCAATAAATTGACGTTGACCCTCAGTCCAAAAAGGTGCATCAACGATATCTACATCAGCAGGTAACTGGTGTGAGCCAATGAATTCTGCAATGGCCTCTTCACTGGATTCTAAACCTAGTTGTAGAAATAGATTAGTCATTCGGGGAATGGTAGTCATACGAGTCTCCTAGAATTAGTTTCATTAGATAGTAAGGATAGCTTAGCCTAAGCAGAGTAAGATGTCTATTGAGGCTTTTTAATAAAACAACTCACTTTCGAGGTATAACGCGTAATAATTTGCCATTAGGGGCATCAGTTAACAGCATGATTGCGCCATCTTGCGCAACAGCTACATCACGAATGCGGCCTTGCTCACGTTGAAGGTAACGGGCTTCGCCAACTACTTGACCATCTTCTAGTTTCAATCGAATTAAGGATTGGCTAGCGAGTCCGCCAATTAAGATATTATCCTGCCAATCAGCAAAAAGCTGACCTTGGTAAAATGCCATGCCACTGGGCGCTATCACCGGATCCCAATAATACACAGGTTGTTCCATACTCTCATGGGTAGTTAGACCATCACCAATGGTGCGGCCTGAGTACTCTACTCCATAAGTGATGATTGGCCAGCCATAGTTGAGACCTGCTTGTGGTTGATTCAGCTCGTCCCCACCGCGGGCGCCGTGCTCGACAGTCCAAAGATTGCCATCATTAGCTAATGCTGCTGCCTGTATATTACGATGTCCATAAGACCATAGCTCCGCTTGTCCACCATCCATATTAGGGTTGTCCGGAGCAGCACCGCCTTGAGGGTTGATACGTAGTATTTTGCCAATATGGTTATTGATATCTTGTGCTAGTAAGCTGGCCTGATAGCGATCACCTGTTGTGATGAATAACATACCGTCGTTGTCAAATACTAAACGAGAACCGAAATGAGCGGCTGATTGCCAAGCTGGCTCTTGTTGAAAAATGACGTTAACCTCGGTGAAGTGCTGATAGTCTTTAGAGAGTATACCTGTCGCGACAGCAGTTGCATTGCTGCTCGCCCCACGCGGTTCAGCATAGCTCCACCAGACACGGTGTGTATTGTCAAAATCATCATGAATTATGACATCCAGTAATCCACCTTGACCTTGGGTATCTACGGCAGGCAAACCAGTGATGGGCTCAGATAGTTCACCATCAGCCTTCACTAAACGCATACGTCCAGGGCGCTCAGTAACTAACCATGAGCCGTTCGGTAGCTGAGCCATACCCCAAGGATGTTCAAGCCCGGTAGTGATGACCTCAACGTGTAATTCATATTGTTCTGAGAGTAAGGGAGCACGAGTCTGTCCAGTAAAGGCAGCTTGTTGTTGAGTGGCATTAGGTGCCTGAGAGTTAAAACTCTGGGCTTGTGTCTGTATGCTTAAGCCTAAGCAGCAGTAGATTAGAGCAAGACGAGTGAGCAGTTTATTCATGGTAAGACCGCCGTTGATTGTCAGCTGAATTAATAGCCAGTTGGTGCGATTGGCAACTATGACGAGCAGCTGTGTTTAAGCTAGCTGAACTGTTGACGAATAGCATGAACATTAATTGATTGTACCAGTAAGCATAAGCAGATGAGCGCCATACCGAACCAACCGATGCCTAGAAATTTTTCGCCCACTAACAGTATAGCGAGTAGTGTCGCAAATAAGGGTTCAATGAGAGTAATTAAGGTTGCGTTGCTGGCACTGATGGTCCGCAAACCATAACTAAAAAGCAGATAACCCAAAAACATTGGAACCGTTGCCATATAAAAAACAATGGAAATATTTAGTTGGTTTGTAAATAGGTTATCTCCTGTGAACCATAGAGAGGGTAAAAGAAATAATGCAGCACAAGCAAATTGTATTGCGATAGCTGATTTAGAATTAGCACCGAGATCAATAAGTTGTTTAGCTACCCATGAATAGCCGGCATAGGTTAAGCCGGCAACTAATCCTAAGGTAACTCCAATAATGTGCATAAAGTGATTGTTTTCAGCGCCTGCATTTACCGGTGCTTTGCCTAGAGCAAGAAACATAATACCTAAAGCTCCGAATAAAAAACTGATGAACCACTGTATTGATATTGGTTTTTTACTAAAAAGACGCTCTAGAATAGCTGCAAATAAAGGTGCGCTGGCGATTGATACCATTGTTCCGATAGCTACACCAGCAAAGGACATGGATGAATAAAATGCGAGGGGATAAATAACAACGCACAGTCCACCGAAGAGTACTAACTTAGGGTGTAGTCGGAGTGTGGCATAATCTTGTACTAGGCTTTTGCTAGCGGCTAATGACAGCCAAATAGCACCTACCCCCATAGTAAATGCGCCAATAGCCAGAGGGCTAAGATCGGCGGTGTAGCTGGCAGTAACGCCGGTCGTACCCCATAATAAACTGGCGATTACAATTGCTAGTAATCCTTTAACACCTTCATGCAACATAATTAAATCGACCTTTTCAAGGTAAGGGATATGAGTATCAATACTACATTTTTTATGTGTACATAATTTAACTAAAAGGACGGACTTTGTGTCTTGAAAGACGGAGCTTACTGTTTAAACTTACTGGGAGGTAGGCCAACTATTTGCGTAAATCGCCGACTAAAAGAAGATAAATCAGTGTAGCCCACCAGTTCACTAATTATTTTCAAGGGATAATCTGTGTGGCTCAGTAATGCCTGCGCTTTTTCAATGCGAGCCCTACTCACATAGCTCATGGCAGTTAGGCCGGTTTGCTGTTTAAACAGTACTTTGAACTGCGTATTGCTTAGGTTAGCAGCACTTGCTAAGGTGTTGATTGTCAGTGTTTTTTGCAAATTACATTCGACATAATTAATGGCATTGGCAATGCGCTTATCTAACTTAGGCAATAAAATATGTTCGGCTAGTAGATAATAAAATGTGTCGAACATTGCTTTTTCTAACACTGCATTCACCTGCAGTTCTAACTGAGCTTCAATAAAATTAAGATAGAGTGCCAGCGGTTTTTTTACTGCAAAAACAACCTCCTGATAAGTAGAAATATTCTCCGGCACATTAACCATGTCAGCTACTACAAAGCGTGCCTCTGGGTTAGCCATAAATAGGTGTTCTTCTTGTTTTTTGACGATCACACATTCGCCAGGTGCGACTTTGCCGTCAAATAGTCCAACTTGGATAGAGATTACTCCTCTGAGTGGCAGGACTAACTGGTAAAAATCATGAGCATGAATCGTTGGCTTAGTGCTATAAGAGCGTATGGATAAGTTGCTTTGCATGGTTTTTACGAGACTTTAGGGGATTCTAACTGACAGGGTCGCCTTATTTAATTAAGGTTAAGGGTGTAATCTCATTGTGTCAATGATGTTCTTTTTCGAGTGCCATAATGCTACGTCTTGTTGCTTAAGTGTAAAACAGTGAAAGCTGCCTTGAAAGCTACTGGAGATTCGAATTAACCTAAAACTTCATAAAGACCATTTTTTGTAGTTGCTTTATGAACAGTTAAATTAATGTTGCTGATTAAATAAGCAGTCAGTCTTTAGTATTTAACTGTAGTGTCACAAAAAGATGATTTGTTTTGAATTATCTTAATCCGACAAAGGGAGTTTATTATGAATACAGATATTATCAAAGGCAATTGGAAAGAGATTAAAGGTAAAGCCAAGCAGCAATGGGGTAAATTGACTGATGATGATCTTCAACAAATCGACGGTAAACGAAAAGAGTTGATCGGTACAATCCAAAAGCAGTACGGCTATGCACGTGACCAAGCGGAAGAAGAAGTTAAAAAATGGGAAGACAGCTACTAATATAGCTTAGTGTTTTAAGGCATTTTTTAATTAAAATAGAGCGACCTTATTAGGGGTCGCTCTTCTTCTTTCCTCAAGATACTTGCTATAACACACAAGCTAGCAAAATCAATTCACCGCCCAGAAGTCCTCAGCCGCATTAACTACTGGCTTAACAATTTTATGACGAATTGCAAAGTCACCGAAGGCTTCGCCTTCTTCACGATTTTCTGACCAGTCTTTAACCCAACCATCGAGTATTTCAAGGATTTCATCCGTAGCAATATTTTCCTTGTAGAGTTTAGGAATACGTGTACCGATGAGGTTACCGCCAACGTGTAGGTTGTAACGACCAGGGGCCTTACCGACGAGGGCAATTTCTGCCAACATGGCACGGCCACAACCGTTAGGGCAGCCGGTAATACGGGTGATGATGGTTTCATCTGCAACACCGTGTTTTCTCATAATATCGTCTAGCGTATCAATAAAAGAAGGTAAGTAACGCTCAGCCTCAGCCATGGCTAGTGGGCAGGTGGGTAGTGACACACAGGCCATTGCTTGTTTGCGTAGCGGTGTTACGCTATCAACAATTAAGGCATGGTCACGAGCGATTTGCTCAATTTTCTTTTTATCTCTAGCCGATACATTGGCGACGATAATGTTTTGGTTAGCAGTTAAGCGGAAGTCACCTTTGTGAATTTCAGCAATTTTGCGCACTCCAGTCTTTAGCGGACGATCAGGGTAGTCTAATAAACGACCATTTTCGATAAAGAGGGTCAGATGCCATTTCTTATCAACACCCTCAACCCAACCAATACGATCACCACGGCTTGTAAACTCATAAGGGCGAATTGCTTCAAACTTAATGCCTGCGCGTTGTTCCACCTCAGCGGCAAAGCGCTCAGGACCAACGCGTTGGATGGTATAACGTGTTTTGGCGTTTTTGCGATCGGTACGATTACCCCAGTCACGCTGTGTCGTAACAACGGCTTCAGCAACCTTAAGCACATCATCTAGTTTGACAAAACCAAATTCATAAGCCAGTTCAGGGAAAGTCTTGGTATTGCCATGCTCAAAGGATAAACCGCCACCAACTAAAACATTGAAACCGATTAATTTGCCATTTTCGCCAATTGCGATGAAGTTTAAGTCATTGGCATGGAGATCGACATCATTGTGCGGAGGAATCACTACCGTCGTTTTAAACTTACGCGGCAAGTAGGTGTTACCTAAAATAGGTTCGGTCGGGTCACTGGCTTCTTTAGTGATAGGTTTAGACAGTTCAGTACTAAAGAGTTTTTCACCATCTAACCAAATATCAGCATAGGCATTGGTCTT
>CANROD010000069.1 GCA_947632105.1 uncultured Oligella sp.
ATAAGAAAGTTTCCTTTAAAACGTCCAGATATGCAGGATTTAATTGAACTAGGTTCCTTGGATCAGTATATGGGCGAATTTTTAGATATTTGTGTAAAAAATCGTATGAATATGGTTGTTTCAGGCGGAACCGGTTCCGGTAAAACGACCTTATTAAATATTTTGTCAAACCACATTCCCGATGGTGAGCGTATTGTGACGATTGAGGATGCCGCTGAGTTGCGATTAAACCATCAGCACTTAATTAGTCTGGAATCTCGCCCCCCAAACACCGAAGGGCGTGGACAAATAAGCATCAGAGACTTGGTCAAAAATGCCCTGCGTATGCGGCCTGACCGTATTGTGGTGGGCGAATGTCGAGGCGGCGAGGCCTTTGACATGATCTCAGCAATGAATACTGGGCACGAGGGCAGCCTCACCACACTTCACGCTAATTCTCCACGCGATGCTATTTCACGGTTAGAAGTGATGATTCTGATGGCGGGTATGGATATGCCACTTGCGGCGATTCGTGAGCATATCGCTTCCAGCATTGATTTTATTGTGCAGCAAACTCGACTAAGTGATGGTCGGCGTGTTGTATCTTCCATTGTGGAGATTTGTGGTATGGAGAGCGGAATCATCAAGAGCCAGGAAATCTTTAAGTTTCAGCGCGGTTCGCAAAGCGGTTTTTATGGGATGGGAATTATGCCGGAGAAGTTTGAACGGCTTAAAGAAGAGGGAGTACAAATCGATATAAGCCATTTCAACCAATCGACCAAACTGATTGCTAGGAATGCACAAGCACTGCATTAATTTAAAGGAGTGAATTGTGATTATTATCAGCTTATTATTTGCTGCAGTGTCAATTACGTTGATTTGTTGTTTGCTATTGCAGGGTTTTAACCAAGCTGCTAAGCGATATGAGCAGGACTTTAAAGAGCAGATGAGGGTGCAACTCAGTGACGCCTTTATTTTCTTTGACCCTGTGCAGCTATGGAGCTTTTCTTTACTTTCAACAGTGCTTGTATTTTTAGCTTCATGGATGTTGTTAAAGCTATGGTGGTTTTCATTAGCGCTTGCTCTGATGATGTTATTTGTACCTAAATTATTTTTGATTCTATTAAGAAAAAGACGGCTACACGCTTTTGATAAACAATTGCCAGACTTCCTTTTGTCTCTATCCGGGGCGCTACGGGCCGGTTCAGGCGTGCAGACAGCCATTAAGTCTTTGACAGACGATGTTCAGGCACCGTTAGCGCAAGAATTGTCATTGCTGCTACGGGAGCAGCGATTGGGCGTGCCTTTTGATCAGTGTTTACAAAATCTATCATTAAGGATGCCATCTGAAGCATGTGATTTATTTGTTTCATCTTTACGAATTGGGGCGCAAACTGGCGGTAATTTATCAGAAGCTATTGAGCGCATTGCTGCTACCTTACGCTCCCGTTTGCAGATTCAAGGACGCATTAAGGCCTTAACATCTCAGGGCAAAATGCAAGCGGTGGTGATGTGCTTGTTGCCGGTGGCCTTGATGTTAGTGCTTAATCGACTTGACCCAGAGGCGATGTATTATTTATGGCATAGCTACATGGGCTGGGCAGTGCTGGCATTGATATTTCTCTTAGAAGGGCTAGGTGTTTGGATGATTAGTAAAATCGTGACCATTGATATTTAGGGGTGTCGACATGTCTTCATATTTTATTTATATAACGATCGTCAGTGCCTGCGTCTCTCTTGGGTTATTGATCTATTTTTTATTAATGCCAAGCTTAAAATCAGATATGAGTAGGCCAGAGGGGCTGCAAATTCATGCAGCTTGGAGCTTTGTTTGGCCATGGATTAGTTTTTTTTCAGCCATCGGCCAGCCATTTATGTCTTGGCGCTACCGTATGGCGGTTGAGAAAGAAATCATCAAAGCAGGGCGTTTGGACCAGTTAGAAGTTGAGCATGTGTTTGCCATGCAAATAGGTGCCAGCGTACTCGGACTTGTTGTTACGATGTTGGTTTTCTGGTGGTTAAAAATTAGTATGAATTGGCTGCTACTTTGTGCCTTATTTACTGCTGTGTTGAGCTTTTATTTACCACGGCATAAGTTGAGGCAGCAAGCTAGGGAGCGTCAGCGTTTGCTGTTAAAGCAATTCCCATTTTTTTTAGATATGATTACTCTCTCAGTAGAAGGCGGCTTGAATTTTCATGGTGCTTTAAGCCAAACACATCATCTATTGCCTAAAGGACCATTGAAAACAGAAATAAGTCATGCTCTTAGTGATATGAGAGCTGGTTTATCTAGGCAAGATGCACTTAAAGAAATGGCTAAGCGGGCCGATTTAGATGAGATTAATCATCTAATATCTTCTATTGCCCAGAGTCAGAAGCTGGGTGTCAGTCTAGGACCCATTTTGCGAGCGCAATCTGAGCAAAGACGTAATGAACGTTTTATGAAGGCTGAAAAACTAGCCTTAGAAGCGCCTGTCAAAATGCTATTTCCCTTAGTTACCTGCATTTTTCCATGCACTTTCATCGTGATTGCTTTTCCTATTGGATTAAAGCTAATGAATGCCGCATGGTAAAAGAGTGTGTGCCATGAGAATTATTTACTGTCTAAGCTACTTTGCAAAACTAAAGGGTCTATTGGGGAAACGCTATATACGCGAGCACGATTATTATGTTTTTATGCCTTGCAAGGCTATCCATACCTTTGCTATGCGTTTTGCGATAGATGTTATTTTTTGCGATAAAACAGGTCAACTCTTAAAGTACTATCGACAACTACCGCCTAATCGTATAGTCTTTGTATCTAAGGCTTTTTTTACAATTGAATTTATGTCTGATAAACCACTAAATGAACAGCAGTTACAACAAGTGATTGAGGCTTGTACAGCAAGTGATAGCCATAATAAAAAACAAATTAATTGGATTTAATAAAGCCTATTAACTTTTATTAAAAATAAGGAGACACAATGACTTATAAAGTACCTGTTAAGGATATTAGCTTTAATCTAAAAGAGATGGGTTTATTGAAGCAAATTCAGAAGCTAGCAGTATTTGAAGAAATAACAGATGATTTAGTCGATGCCGTTATTGAAGAAAACTCACGATTAGTTGAAGATGTGATTGCGCCATTAAATGTGGTCGGTGATCAAGATCATCCTGTCTGCAAAAATGGTGAGGTTACGCTTAGTAAGGGTTTTAAGGAGGCTATGAGCCTTTTTTCTGAGGGTGGTTGGCAAGCCTTGCAACATGAAGCTGAGTTTGGTGGGCAGGGCTTTCCTAAGCTCTTAGCAACAGTCTTGGCAGAAAACCTCAACGCAGCAAATATGGCGTTTGCCTTAGGCCCTGTTCTGACTGATGGTTGTATTGAGGCAATTACACAAGCTGGCACTGAGGAGCAAAAGCAACGCTTTATTCCCCCAATGGTTGAAGGCCGTTGGACAGGTACGATGAATTTAACTGAGCCACAAGCTGGTTCAGATTTAGCACTTTTAAAATCCAGAGCAGTGCGCCAAGACGATGGTAGCTACCGCATTAGTGGACAAAAAATCTTCATTACGTGGGGCGAGCATGATGCTGCAGAGAACATCATTCATTTAGTGCTAGCGCGTACGCCAGATGCGCCTTCGGGGGTTAAGGGCATTTCTTTATTTGTAGTACCAAAATTCCTCGTTAACGATGATGGTAGCTTAGGTCAACGTAACGATGTCATTTGTGCCTCACTTGAGCATAAGCTTGGTATACACGGCAGTCCGACTGCGGTGATGGTCTTTGGTGATAATAAAGGCGAAGTAGGTGAAGGAGCCATTGGCTATCTGATCGGCGATGAAAACGATGGCTTAAGACATATGTTTGTCATGATGAATGAAGCACGTTTTGCGATTGGTCTACAGGGCACCGCGATTTCTGAGCGTGCGACACAACAAGCTTGGTTCTATGCCCAAGAGCGTATTCAAGGTAATGCTGTTGATGGTCGTAGTCGTGAACCCGTCAGTATTAATAAGCACCCTGATGTGCAGCGCATGCTGATGACGATGCGTAGCTTGACTGAGGGTAGCCGTGCCATTGCGCTGTATGCAGCTAGTTGTGCTGATTTAGCTAATCATCTGGACGACACAGAGCAACGTGCACGATATCAGGCGATGTATGAATACCTTGTGCCTATTGTTAAGGGTTACAGCACTGAGATGGCTCAAGAAGTGGTTAGTCTGGGTGTACAGGTTCATGGCGGTATGGGCTATATTGAAGAGACTGGCGCTGCTCAATTATTCCGTGATGCGCGTATTTTGCCTATTTATGAAGGTACGACGGCTATTCAAGCCAATGATATTATCGGTCGTAAAACGTTGCGTGACGAGGGCGCAGTAGCTAAGTCTTTTGTAAGGGAAATGCAAGATACAGCCAGTCGCTTATTGGATTCTAAGGATGATGATTTACGCTTTATCGGCTTGCGATTGGATATGGCAATTGAAACTTACGCCAAGGTTGTGGATTACCTCATTGACTTGGGTGACAAAAAAGAGATGAGTCAAGCCTTTTCATCTAGTGTGCCTTACCTAATGTTGGCAGGTTATACCCATTCTGCTTGGCAATTAGCTCGTCAGGCCTCAGTCGCGGCAGAGCAGAATAATGAAGTGAATGAGAAATTGGCAACAGCCTTATTTTATGCTGCTCATATTACGCCAAGGGTCTTTAGTCTAGCTGATACAGTGATCGCTAGTGAGCAGTGTATCAGGAGTTTTAATACAATAAATTTTGATGATTAAAGTAATTTATTCAATAAAAACGGGGCGTTAACAAGCCCCGTTTTTGTTTGTGGCACTAGAAGAAAATTGTGGCATTAATGCAGCAACAATTAGTCACAGGGAAAATAAGCTTGATCAATTTACTGTATGCTTGTACAGTACTATATATCGATACAGTTGTTGTGCCGATTATCAGGTTTAGGGTCCTGGTAGGTTTGCTCAGTGATTTCTGTGCAAAGTTTACACTGAGCAAACCACATAACTAACCCCTAC
>CANROD010000070.1 GCA_947632105.1 uncultured Oligella sp.
CTGCCGGTGTCGCGATTGGTGCTATTTTCGGTGGTGTTTTAACTTTACTGCTTAATGTGCTCGCAGTTATTACGCTTAGCAAAGCATCGGGCAATAAAAAATTCAGTCCGTTACTGATGACCCGTCAAATCATCACTAATCCGTTAATTATTGGCATTCTTTTAGCGCTCGCTTGTAAGTGGTTACACATACCTATTCCAACGCTAGTTGCTGAGGCCGGTGGCTATGTATCTAGCTTGGCCTTACCTTTAGCCTTAATCTGCGCTGGTGCGACTTTAGATTTCAAAAAGATTTTCAGTGCGACCGATATTGCTATGTGGTCCAGTATTGGTCGTCTAATCATCGCTCCCATTATCGCTGTCACGGTGGGCTTAGCATTTGGCTTAGATAGTATGAGCTTAGGTGTGATGCTACTAATGACCGCCTCCCCGGCTGCCGCAGCAAGTTATGTAATGGCAAAAGCAATGGGCGCCAATGACGTCGCCGCCGCTAATATTATTGGTATCACGACCGTCGGCGCCATGCCGACAATGGCAGTGAGCTTGACGTTGCTGAGGTATTTTGGGGTTATTTAGGGGCAAAGGAAGCAAACTTAGCTTTAGATGATATGACACGGAAAAGAGTTTACTATTACTAGAGAAACACAAGAAGAGTAAATGCAAATGACCGAAAAAAATAACTCAACAATTAGTATACCGACTGCCGAATCTCTAACAGTTGAATTTAAAAGTGACCGAAAGCGCTTACGCGACGATGAGCTTATTCAGGCCTTAGTATGTCTAACCAACACAGAGGGTGGGGAGTTATGGTTAGGTGTTGAAGATGATGGTACCGCCACAGGACTGCACGAAACCCATAAAAACCTAGATGGCTTGCCTGGTTTAATTGCTTCTCGAACCTCTCCACTTTTACAGGTAAAACTTCAGCCCGTACAGGTAGGAGACATAACAGTAGCTCGTATCCTGGTTCCTAAGTCTATTTTTCATGAAGTAGCAACTAGTTCCGGTATGTATTTACGTAGGCGCTTAAAGCAAGATGGTACGCCAGAATGTGTCCCCATGTTGCCGCACGAACGTATTAGCCGTGCAAGTCATTTAGGACTTATGGATGTTTCTGCACGACCCATTGCAGGTGCAACACTGAATGATTTAGATCCTTTAGAACGAGAACGCCTACGTCAGGCAATACAAACTTACGGAGGTGATCAGGCTTTACTGGAATTAGATGATGAAGGTTTAGACGGAGCCCTAAGATTAACTGTCCGAAATGAGATTGGCGAACGCGTACCTACCTTAACGGGTTTACTAATTATTGGACGAGAAACGGCTTTACGTGAAAAGGCGTCAACACATGAGTTTGCGTTTCAGGTATTAGACCGCGAAGATATTCGTTTTAACGAATTTCGTCGCTTCCCGTTATTAAAAGCCTTGGACTGGCTTGAAACTAACTTTCGTCCTTTTAATCCCGAAAAAGAAATACAGGTTGATTTGTTTCGCGTACCTATACCTAAAGTAGATATGAGCGTGTTTCGAGAGGCTGTCGCTAACGCCTTAGTTCATAGAGACTATCACAGATTAGGTGCGGTGCATGTGCGTTTAGATGACTATGGCCTAACAGTCAGTAACCCAGGAGGCTTGGTTGAGGGAGTCACACTAAACAACTTGCTCACTACCGAGCCACGACCACGAAATCCAGTTTTAGCTGATGCGATGAAACGGATTGGAGTGGTGGAGCGTTCGGGCAGAGGTGTTGACAAAATTTATCGCGGCATGCTGCGTTTTGGTCGCCCCGAACCTGACTATAGCAATACTAATGCTCACAGTGTCATCTTAAAGCTAGCCACTGTAGATGCAGATGAGGCTTTTTTACAAATTGTGGTTGAACAAGAAAGTCAGTTTGGGAGAAGTATGCCCATTGATAGTTTAATCGTCTTGGCTGCACTACGCGAACAAAAACGTTTAACCGTAGAAGAACTTGCGCTACATATCCAGCGTGACCACATACAAACTAAGACAGTATTAGAAAGACTAGTTGAAAGTGGTTTGGTACAACCACATGGTCGGGCACGTGGCCGTACTTACACCTTATCACCTGCGGTTTATCGAGCTCAAGGTGAGGAAGTTGCTTACACGCGTCAAGCAGGGTTTAGTCATATACAGCATGAGCAAATGGTCTTAGGGCATCTCAGTCATCACTCAAAAATACAGCGTAAAGAGGTGATGGAGTTATGTCATTTAACCCAGGATCAAGCCTACCGCTTGCTTAAGCAACTGCTTGATGAAAATAAGTTAATAAAACACGGCTCTGGAAGAGCAACATATTACACACTACCATAACTACTTCACGCGGTAATCGCGCGGTAATCGCGCGGTAATCACGCGGTAATCGCGCGGTAATCACGCGGTAATCGCGCGGTAATCGCGCGGTAATCACGCGGTAATCGCGCGGTAATCGCGCGGTAATCACATGAAGTTTAATGACACCCACCAAAAAGAAAACCGGTCAACTCCTAAGAATCAACCGGCCTCAAAAGCAACGAACCCTCTAGGGGGAACTATTAGATTCGCAGGCTCAAGAGTCATATTGCGAGGGCTCTTGAGCGATCCCCCTCTCCGCATGATTTAATTCTAGCCAAGCGCTACCGCCTTGCCTATAGCCATTTCATAACTTCATATAGATGAAATCATCTATTTTTAAGGGTTTTTGCCGACGGATAACGATCGACTTTGATGTAGATCAATTATTAGAAAGACGGGATAATAACTTATAAGTTACTCATAAACGCTTCTGCACTCTATTCTTGCCACGAACTTAGTAAAATGATTCGCATTAAGCAATACAAAGGGTTAGTTCATGACACAAAAAGAACAATTTCTCCAAGCCACCGCTGAGTTTGGACAGATTACTGATGAAAGTTTACACAGTCAGTTTTTAACGGATTTTACTGACGTTAAGGCCGGCAAGCCTTTAGCCGTTTTTCGTCCCAAAACTACCGAGCAAGTTGCCGGTATTATGCGCGCTTGCACTAAGCACGGTATAAAAGCTGTTGTGCAAGGTGGCTTAACTGGTTTAGCTGGCGGTGCTACAGTGCAAGATGATGAGGTTATTATCAACCTCGGGCAAATGAATCAAGTCATTGAGTTTGACGAAGTCGGCGGCACACTCTGCGTTGAGTCCGGCATGGTGTTAGAGGAAGTCTGCCAATTAGTTGAAGCCAAAGACTGGTACTTCCCGTTGGACTTAGGGGCTCGTGGTAGCTGCCGTATTGGCGGCAATGTCAGTACCAACGCCGGTGGCAATCGCGTATTACGCTATGGCACGACCCGCGATTTAGTCATGGGTATTGAGGTAGTCTTGCCGGATGGTACGGTACTCAATATGCTCCGTCGCCTTATTAAAAACAACACTGGTTTAGATTTAAAGCATTTATTTATCGGCACTGAGGGGCGTTACGGCATTATCACCAAGGTCATGCTGCGTCTCTTCCCTAAACCTGAGCGTCGTTACTCTGCACTATTAGCGATGAATAGCTTTGATCAAATCACAGGTTTACTTAAGTTTTCCCGTGCGACGATGGCGCAACTGTCCAGCTTTGAGGTGATGTGGAAAAACTATATTACCGTCGCTGCTGAAGTGACTAAAAGTGCCGTGCCCTTTGATGGCGAGTATGAATACTACGTGCTGGTTGAGATTGAGGGCGCAGACAGCCCACGACTTGAAGCTGACTTTCAGACCTTTTTAGAAAGCGCTATCGAGCAAGAGCTGGCAGATGACGCCATCATCCCACAAAACATTAGCCAATCGCAGGCGTTGTGGATTTTACGTGACGCCTCAGCAGAATCAATGCGCGCCCGTGAGCCCTATTTAGCTTTTGATATCGGTATACCCCTCAAAGACATGTCCGCTTTTATTGACGAGGTCGAAGAGGCAATTGCCAAGGACTATCCGGATATTGAGTGTCAACTATTTGGCCACTTAGGCGATGGTAACCTTCACCTCACCACCGCTAGAATGTGTGAAGAGGACTTTATCCCTGTCGAGGAACTAGTTTATCAAATTACTCAACGCTACCAAGGTAGTATTACTGCTGAGCATGGCATTGGCGTGATTAAAAAGCCATTTTTACATTATAGTCGCACGCCTGAGGAGTTAGCCTTGATGGAGCAAATTCGTCAGCAGCTTAACCCAGACAATACGCTCAACAACGGCCGCGTCATTGATTAAATTATTAAAATTAAGGAATAGTCTATGTTTGCAAAAGCATTAAGAAATGGTTTGGGTTGCGTGATCGCAACCATCGACCAAATTACCCGTCCCCCAAAAAAGAAGCGCAGTATTGAAGCCCAAGCAGAGGTTGAAGCAGAGACTGATAAAATGTCACTCTACCAATTTCATGGTTGTCCTTTCTGTATTAAAGTGCGCCGTACCATGCACAAGCTAAACCTACCCATTCAGACTCTCGACATTAATAAAGACCCTGTTGCCGAGCAGGAGCTGATAAGCGGTGGTGGTAAGCGTACAGTGCCTTGCCTGCGCATTGAGAAGGAGGATGGCTCAATACAATGGATGTACGAATCTCAAGACATCATCAACTATTTAGAATCTAAATTCGCCCATATCTAAAATCCAATGGGCCCAGACAAACGGAGGAGCAGATGATTAAACGTCTAGCCATTATCGGCTACGGTGCCATTGCCAAAGATGTCTTAATTGCGTTAAGTGCGTTGTTGGAAAAGCATGCTGTTGA
>CANROD010000071.1 GCA_947632105.1 uncultured Oligella sp.
ATCAAGCCTAAATGACTAATTGTCGAGTACGCTAAAATACCTTTAAGATCCTTTTCAAACAGAGCGTTATAAGCACCAACCGTAAAGGTAATTATTCCTGCACCACCGATTATGTAAAACCACAGATCGGTTCCTGACAAAACAGGCCAAAAACGGATTAGAGCAAAAACACCTACCTTAACTAAGGTAGCTGAGTGTAGGTAAGCAGAAACAGGAGTTGGTGCCGCCATTGCGTTAGGTAACCAAAAGTGGAAAGGAAATTGCGCACTTTTAGTTAAACAGCCAACAGCAAAGGTAATTAAAATGATGGGATAGTATTGACTAGATTTAAGTAAATTGCCTGAATGTAGAATCGTTTCTAAATCGTAACTACCTACGACATAGCCCATAATTAACACGGAGGCTAATAATGAAAAGCCACCGGTTGCAGTGATAGTTAAGGACATCCTTGCTCCGCGACGAGCATCAGTGCGATGGTACCAATAAGCAATCAGTAAAAAGGAAGCCATACTTGTCAGCTCCCAGAAAATCACCATTTGTATGACATTTCCAGAAAGGACCAGACCAAGCATGGAGCCCATAAAAATTAAGAAATAAGCATAAAAACGTGCTCTAGGGTCACTAGGATCCATATAGTATCTAGCATAAAGTGAGATCAATGTCCCCATGCCTGACACTATCATTGCAAAGACATAGGACAAGCCGTCCATGCGGAAGGTAAAAGCTAAATCCAAGGAAGGGATCCAACTATATCGCTCAATAATAGTTCCACCAGTACCTAGAATCTGCGGTGTTTGTGAAGCCACTAAAATAAAACAGGCCAATGCAGTCACTAATGCGAATAAGGATTCACGATTACGTGAACTCCTAGGCAAAATTGCAGTGATAAGAGAAGCGAAGAAAGGGAGTAAAACGATGCTAACTAATGACATTTAAAAAATCCCTTTATTCTTCATTTAAATTAACAACTGGACCTTGATAAAGTATGCTACCGCTTGGTCTATTAGAACTTGAAGCACCCTTAGGCTCTAAGCTGATGTAAAAAATCTGCTGTGACTGGATGTCGCCCCAAGCACTTAAGTCGATAGTGTTGTCCGTCGTTGCGTCTAAAGTAGTAATTACTTGCATCGTTTTGCCCTTGTCTTTACTACTCCATAGCTTTAGGTCAACGTTTGATTGACCGATCTGCTGATAAGAGGGGGTGATTAATGCCTGATTATTATCCTTAATTTTTATAGTCCATCCGGCAGTAGGGTTGGCAGAGCGGTCTGATAAAACAGCTATCCATCGTAATGTATTAGATGAAGAGGGCCAAAACAATACCACTAATACTAAAATTAAACATGCAATACCTAGTCCCTGCCAAAACATAACAGAACGCCATAAGAAGTGTAGACGTAAACTAATAGGCATTTTTTTACCATCTTTAACTAAAGCTGCAGCCTTTTCTTGACGCTCTTTATTTTTTACTGAGACGCTATTCTTATACGTGCTATCGTATTTTTGACGCTCAAGTTCTTTTTGTTGGTGATGAAGCTCCTTGAGCTTATCATTTAGTGACTTCCAAGTACTTGGCTCTAGGGAGCATGGCTGTAGTTGAGCAATAAACTCCGTAAACAGCTCCTCCCACAATAAAATAATACGTGTACTGTCCTCTAAACGATCAATAATCTCATATGCTTGACGTAGTTCACTGTCACTCATACCACCCAAGACAAACTCACCAAGGACTAGACCTTCTTCATGACGAGGTAAGTGGGGTAAAGAGCGTGCTAAATGGTGTAAACCTATACTTACATCCTCGCTGAGACGTGCTAAAGGAATACCCATGCGTGTGGCTGAAACTGCCTGCACGTCAGGACTTAAATAGACAGTAAGAAGAGAGCTTTGTTGCTCTTGGGTGAGTTGTTCAAAATAATAATGAAATGTTTCCTCAGCATTAACCTCGGGATTCAGCTCTTCTTGAATCTCTCTCATGCCCAACGGCTTAAAGGCTGCTTCTTTAGCAAGCGCAAGAGCAAGTGTTTGATAGTTTTCTGTATAGTATTCACGAATTTGATGACGTAAAACACTATATAGCCATCCTCTAGCAGAACCCATATCAGCGCTATAACTATCCGCATTTTCCCAGATAATGACAAAGGTCTTTAATAATACCTTTTTAGCAGATTGCTCATTAGTCAATGATTGCCGAGCTAATGTCATCATTGACTCGGCTTCAGAATCAAATAGTTGTTGCAATGCATTTTTTTGTTTTTTTGCAATTAAACTTAACAACTTTTGAAGGTATTGTGAGCTATTTTTGTTTGACTTCATGTGGGGTATACTTTTGTACGGGTTCTTTAGATGTAAACTTGTCTCGTAAGGAAAATATTATAGTAGAGAGTAGGTGTCTATGGCAGAGATGATTCCCCCTTTTTTAAACAACTTTAGCCTCCAAGGTAAGTGTGCGTTAATCTCAGGATCTAGCAGTGGTCTAGGCTTAGCCATGGGAATGGCGTTAGCAAAGAGCGGTGCTAAGGTCATATTAAATGGTCGTAATGAATCCACCCTGATTAGTTTAAAGCAAAAAGCCATAGAGGAAGACCTAAATATCGACTATATATGTGCAGATTTGACAAATTTCGAAGCAATTGATGATGCTATTGCAGAAATTAAAGGCAAATACGGCACGCTTGATATTTTAATCAATAATATTGGAACGCGCATAAGAAAATCACTTAGTGACTTTAATCAAAATGATTTATTGTTATTGATTCATCAAAATCTAAGTGCTGCAATTTACCTTACACAGCAAATTATTCCGTTAATGGCGCAACAGAAGAGGGGCCGTATCATTACTATTTCTTCTATCGCGGGACGCCTAGCAAGATCTGGTGATTCAGTTTATCCAATTACCAAAATGGCTTTGGAGGGCATGGTCAGAAGCCTAGCAGTACAATATGCAGATCAAGGTATTACCAGTAATGGTATTGCTCCAGGTTTTTTTGCAACGGAACAAAATTTATCGATGATGTCGACTGTAGAGGAAAAGGCTAGACATGTTGTTCGCGTGCCAATGAAGCGATGGGGAGAGCCTAAAGAGTTGGCAGGAGCGGCCGTATTTTTAGCATCCGATGCTGCATCCTATATAAACGGTCAAGTTCTCACGATTGATGGTGGCTTGACCGCTAGCTTTTAATGTGCTTACATCTCGAGATTTAGACTCTCAATTAATGGCTTCCATTGTTTGATTTCTTTTTGCATGTAAACTTTAAACTCTTCCGGTGTCGATGGCGTCGGCTCCATATATTGAGCTCTTAATGCATCAACTACAGTAGGTGAGTTTAATGCATCAACCAAGGCTTTTTGTAATTGGTTCTTGATGTTTTGTGGCACTTTATTTGAAATGACAAAGCCAGACCAAGCAGAGCCAACGATATCTGCTGCACCTGTTTCTTTAATTGTTGGTACATCTGATAACGCTTCAATTCTTTCTTTGCCTGTTTGCGCTAATAGCGTCAGACGACCGTCCTCTGCTAAGGGTACTAATGTAATAGGTGCTAAGGCGGTAAATTGAGTATCGCCAGCAATTAATGAGTTTAGTGCTTGAGGTGAAGAGTTGTAAGGGATAGCCATTGCATCACCACCAATGACTTGTAAAAATAGCTCTTGGGTCAAATGTGAGCCTGAGCCTGTACCAGGAATAGCAAAGTTCATCGCATCAGGATTTTTCTTAATTTTCTCAGCGAGTTCATCTAAACTTTCAATACCACTTTCAGCTGAAACAGCAATAACGTTAGGTTGTGTAACTGCTAGAGTAAGAGGGTAAAGGTCCTTGTTAGGGTCAAAATTTAGGTTATTGTATAGGAATTGATTGTATACCAAAGGGCCATTAATGCTAATTCCAAAGGTATAACCATCGGGTTTGGCTCTTGCAATGGCTGCAGTACCAATATTGCCACCTGCACCTGAGCGATTTTCAATTACAATTGTTTGATTGAGTGATTTAGATGCCTCAGCGGCAACAATACGAGCAATTTGATCCGGTGTAGAACCTGGACCAAAGGGTACAATTAAACGTATGTCCTGAGCAGGCCATGAGTTTGAGTCTTGAGCGATGGCAGGACTAAAAACCGTAAAACTACTCAGTGCTAATGCTGCACCAATCATTTTTTTAGCAAAAATTGACTTCATTGAAACTTCCAAAACTAACAAAATTGATTAATTAATAAATGGTATTTTTGTATCTAAACCTAACATAATACGATGGTATTTTTCGAGAATAGTAGCTGTTTCAGTCGGTGGGTAGGGGCTGTAAGGAGTTTCTAAAACCCACTTTTGATAGTCTTGATAAGGAATCTCATCACTTAATTGCTTAAAACGTAATTTGCAGGTATCCATCACATCATCTTCAGCCGGATATTCTTGATGAAATTGTACATATTCAGCGGTCATACACATCACAATGGCTTTTTGCATATCCTGATCGCTATATGTTTCGACCATTTCTTGCTCTTGTGCTAAGCCAGTTTGACTACAAAGCAATAAGAGGGAGGTAGTGAAGATTTTTAACTTGAAGGGCAGTTTATTCATTTTTTTCTCCTAAACCAAGCATGACTCTGGAGA
>CANROD010000072.1 GCA_947632105.1 uncultured Oligella sp.
AGAGGTCGCCCACATGAACAATGCGTAGTAATTAAATTACTTCATTTCTTCAATCGCTTGCTTCACGATGTTGTGAATATTATTTAAACCACCGGTAATTAAGTACCACTCAGACGGCTCAATAAATATGATTTTGTTATTTTTAACAGCATCAAGTTGACCTAACTCTGGGTGCTCTTGAAGTGTTTTATCAGCTGTTAGCTCATTGCTAGTCAACTGCTGACGGTCAAAGACGATTAACCAATCAGGATTGGCCTCAGCAATCTCAGTAACCTGCTTAGCGCGGGCCTCTGCGGCAGCTTTTGCTTCAGGACTATCCGGTGCAGGACGTGGTGCAGGAGGTGTATTAGGATCACGGCCTTCTAATACAGGAGTCAGGCCAAATAAATCATAGCTAAAGCCAAAAAGATCACCCTCAACATGTGGTGCAACTCTACCATTGCCTAAAACCATCATGAAAACACCGGTCTTATCTTTATTGATCTCGTGCAGTTTTTTCATATCTGCGTCGATCTCATCTAATTTAGCTTGAGCTTCAGCCTCTTTACCAAAGGCTTTGGCAAGATTTAAGTTGTTAGTCTTGAAATCTTCAAAGTAATTGAAGTTATTAAAAGAGTAAAAAGCGACCGGTGCAACCTTAGACAACTCTTCTTGCTTAGCAGCAGTACGACGCGCCACAAAAATAATATCAGGCTTTGCCTCGTTAAGTACATCATAATCAGGCTCGAATAATGTACCTGCAGGTTTTAAATCAGCATACTTTTTAAACGCTGGACGCTCCTGAATATTTGGCATAAGATCAACCTCAATGCCTAAGTAGTCTAAGCTATCAAGTACAGCCGGATCATAAGTAGCAATAGTTTCAGGTGTCTTATCAAGCTTGATAGTACCCTCGCTATGCGTTAACTCAAAGGCCATCACCTGAGAAGAAAGTGTTAAAGCCGTGCAAAAAGATAGAATTTTGGCTAATTTAGTCATTACATTCCTTTATGTAAAATCAATAGTGATATTAATTCTCAATATCAACCCGATAATGATAATCAATTATTACTTACAAAGCAAAGTAATTCTACACGAAAGTTACTGCCTTATGACAGTAACCTTATAAGACTAAAGAAAAATCAATAAATGACTAATATATCCTAGCTGCTACTCAATTTCATCAAGATTAACCCTGAGACTATAAGCAAGGCAGCAATAATTCTTAGCACATTGACAGGTTCACCTAAAAGTGCAATTCCGACAAGAAAAGCGCCAATCGCACCAATACCGGTCCAAATGGTATAGGCAGTACCTAATGGGATAGTACGCATTGCAACGGCTAACAGCCAAAAGCTGATAACCATAGCACCAATAGTAATAACTGATGGAATTATTCGAGTAAAACCATATGACTGCTTCATGGTATAAGCCCACACAACCTCAAATAAACCCGCAATTAATAGATATAACCAAGGCATAGACCTCTCCTAAAAAATAATGGCTAGGTCGTCCTAGCAGTTATCGCTTAGATACGGGAGGTCGTCCTCCGATTAAATGAATAAAAAGAATATAACAAATTAATGTTCAGGATAGCTGACCGAGAGAATCTCTAACTCCTGCTGGCCATTTGGCGTATTTACATAAACCACATCACCCTCTTTAGCCTTCATTAAAGCACGAGCAACGGGTGAAATCCAACTAATATTACCAGCTAATGGCTCCGCTTCATCAATACCGACAATGGTGACCTTGAACTCCTCATCATCCTGATTGACATACTCAACAGTCGCCCCAAAAAACACCTGATTACGGTTGGTCTGTAGATGTGTATCAACCACCTCAATAGACTCTAAGCGCTTGGTGAGGAAACGAATACGTCTATCGATTTCGCGCAAACGCTTTTTGCCATAAATATAATCACCGTTTTCAGAGCGGTCACCATTAGAAGCTGCCCATGACACCGTACTGACCATCTCAGGACGCTCCTTATTTACTAACTCTGATAATTCCTCGCGCATTTTGTTATAGCCAAAACGCGTAATGTAATTCTTAGAGCCTGGAGGGATAGCTAAACCGCCAACCTCTAAATCGTCGTCATCAGAATTGCTATCCTCTTTAACAAAAGCCTTGTTCATCGAAATCCTCCTATTTTCTTTTTGTAATGTCTGTGCTAAACACGGATTAATAATCAGTGTGACCTAAATGGTGCCAAATCGGCTTAACTCCGGATGGTAATGGCGGTAAGCGGCCTAAATCTAATCGACTCTCGTTAGGACTATGAAAGTCAGAACCGGCGCTAGCAAAAAAACCATACTGTCGGCACACATCAGCATATTGGTAGTACTGGTCAGGATTATGTGAGCCTGTAACCACCTCCACCCCCTGTCCGCCCAAGAGCTTAAAAGTGCGCCATAGCTCAGCAAACTGACTACGGCTGTACTTATAACGACCCGGATGGGCTATCACCGACACTCCACCTGCCTCTTTAATCCATTCTACCGCCTCTGGTAAAGTAGCCCACTGCACCAATACATTCGCTGGACCCTGATCATTTAAATAACGGTCAAACACCTCTTGCATAGTTTTGCAATGACCGGCAGCTACCAAATAACGGGCAAAATGTGAACGGCTAACTAACTCTGGGTTATCGGCAAAGCCCATAGCTCCCTCAAAAGTGCCTGGTATACCTAAGGCGTCGAATCTTTCGGCAATTTTATAAGAACGGCTATCGCGATTTGCGCGAATACTAGCTAGGCCCTCGTTAAGCACCTTATTAGTGGGGTCAAAATTTAAACCCACCATGTGCAATGTACGCTCCTGCCAAGTCACTGAAATCTCAATGCCAGTAATATAGTCCATACCCAACTCAGTAGCTGCTTTTTTAGCGTCAGCTTGGCCTCCCGTCTCATCATGATCGGTCAAGCTCCACAAACGCACACCATTAGCATGGGCTCGTTTAGCGACTTCTGTTGGTGTAAGTACACCATCAGAAACATTAGAGTGGCAATGTAAATCAACGGGCATAAATTTTTTACTTTTCAACGACTTATCCTATATTATTTTCCTTAGAGAATCTCAAGAAGCTAACCTTTTATTATACTAGTTTAGTGCCAATAACGTTTCCTCTCGGTACGTTCAGTCTGAGACTGTAGGCCAAAAGCGCTTGAACGTAAAGTCACTGCGCCAGCCTCTACTGTGCTATAAAAATCACTCCCCATGTCAATCCAACGTTTTGAGACAACAGGGTCGGGATGCTTGTAACGATTGTAATGACCGGCTTGGGCAATTGCTAGCGGCGCCTTAAGCTGCTTGACAAAAGGAACTGATGAGGAGGTTTTAGAGCCATGATGTGGCACCACGACCGCATCAACTGCAGTTACTCGCCCACTTTGTAATAACTGTGCCTCCACTACACGATCAATATCGCCTGTGAGTAATAAGCTATGGTGCTTGCCCTGCACTAATAAAACACAGCTTTCTGCATTAGCACTTTTAAGATTAAGCGGCAAAATCGCTTCTTGCCTTGGCCAGAGAAAACTAAAAGTCACTCCATCCAATTCAAACTCCTGCCCTGCTAAACATGGTTCAGCATACAGCTGAGCATTTATCGGTCGATAGTCCTTAGCAAAAATCCCTTCCTCCATCGCCAACCATCGGTCAAGCCTAAAAGAACCGTAAATATGGCCTACTGAAACCTGGCTGACCAATTCGGAAAAACCTCCCGCGTGGTCCAAGTCACTATGTGACACAACGACGAAATCTAAATGCCTTATTCCCAAACTCCTAAGCACTGGGATAATAACCTGATTAGTCGACTCAATTTCATGAGTAGTGCGTACACCCACATCAAATAAGAGGTGGTGCTTCTGAGTTTGCAGCAAAATAGCACTTCCCTGACCTACATCAAGCATATAAGCCTGCCACTCTCCTTCGCTTAAAGGCTGTTTAGTACTAACGCCTGAAAAAACTGGCAAGAGCCATAACAGAGAGATGATGGTCCAATGTGAAAACTTCGCTATAAATAAAGTAAAAATCGCAAATAACGCTAATATCACTGCCCAGATTGATAAACCAGGGACATCGAGTAAAGCATAGGGCCATGCCGCGAGCTTAGCTGTTAACTCTAGACAAAAATAGAGCAGCCCGTGAGTCCATACCGCTAAATACTGACTAACTACCTCTAATAATGTAAATTGACTCAAAAAAGCTAAGAGTAAACTAGCGGGTGTAATAATTGTGCCAATCAGAAAAATGGCATATGCATTGGCAAGAGGTGAAATTAAAGAAATTTGATTAAACAGCAACGCTAGTAATGGCGCTAAACCCAAAAATACCGCTAACTGCATTTTTGCCCAAGCACGAACGCCAA
>CANROD010000073.1 GCA_947632105.1 uncultured Oligella sp.
CGATTAGTAAATAGCTGCTCTATATATGGGCCGCCGAATTGATCAGGCGGTAAGCTGATATAGTGGATTACTAATAGCGTCGGTTTAAGGCCAAGTGGGCGTTCAGAAAAATTGGGTGATAGTACGTGTCTGAGGGGTGCCAGTTTGCTTTTTTTTGCTAGATTATGGCAACGAGTTTGCTGTATCGAGGCAGTTGGGATGTTGAAGCCTGAGCTAGTATAGCCGGTGTATTGTCTTAACCAGCCATGCCTATCAATTTTGAATTTGGGTGCTTTTTTCTTGGTCCCACCGTTGTTTTTCATGCTTTGCTCCTACATAGTCTCTCTTTTCAAGGCTTATCGCTTGTTAGCCTCTTTTGCATGCTCTAAGCTGCACCACGTTTTTTCTTGGTATTGTACTGCTTCATTTTCAGGTAAATGCACACCACAATGGGCGCACTGAACGATAGAAATGGCCTTTGTTTTATTGGCGCGTTGCTCGTTTTTATCTCGTTGAATAGCTTGACGTGCATTACCCAAAGCGCGATTAAGTAATAAAAACGCAATAAAGATAATAGCGGCTAAAATTATATATCTCATTTAAACCTTAAAGTACTTGATGCTAGCACCTAGCGTCAGAGGATCATCTCGTAAACAAATCTTGAACCAGTATACGCAAGCATTAATAGAAAGAAACCTAGTAAATTCCAGCGTAAGGCGACGCGACCACGCCAACCCCACAATGTCCGACCTGCTAACAAAAAGGCGAAGACCACCCACGCTAATAGCGTGAATAAGGTTTTGTGATCTGATGGTAGAAGCTGATCGTAATAACGTATAGAAACCCAGCTGCCGGTAACTATTGAAAGCGTTAATAAGCCAAAGCCTATCCAAATTAGTCTAAATAATAGACGCTCTTGTAACAACAACGGTGGCTGTGCCTCAATTAAACGATTAAAGAACTTCTGCTTAGCGTCAAAATCATGAGGGGTGTGCAGGTGTCGATCGAGTACAGCAGTCACTAGAGCCTGAATGGTCGCTAAGGCAATGACACTATAAGCAAATAGAGAAAGAATCAGGTGGACACGAAAAATTTCACTATTAACATGAATGACTAAACTATCGTCATTAATAGGGAAAAATACAGTTAATAAGCATCCTAAAGCGCTAGTGATGCCTAGCGGTAAGAGTAAAGCCTTAATAGGGACAAAGTTGCTCTCAATCCAAAAAATGATCATCCCTATCCAGACGGTTAGAGAGATACTCAGTGCCCAATTTAAGCGTATATGGTCGCTATAAAGCATTGCTGTATGGACTGCTACACCTTGCAGGAGTAGAATGAACAACAGCGCCCAGTGGCGGATACCTCTATGCAGCTCTAACTCTTGATTTTTCCATAATGGATACCAAATTGAGGCTGCGAGCAGTAGATATGCCAAAGCTGATAGATAGTGCAATACAATGTCTAGTGACATAAAGTAGAAAGGCGTCTTTTAATTAATTAAAACAATAAGAATAAGAGTCATTATATACCTTTCTGCTCAACCATAGAGTGATGAATAATGCTTGATAATTTAACCAACCGTTTATCTAGAGTAGTAAAAACCATGCGTGGTCAGGCCCGTTTGACTGAGGCCAACACGCAGGAAATGCTAAGAGAAGTTCGCATGGCCTTGCTTGAGGCGGATGTAGCCTTACCTGTTGTTAGGGAATTCGTCCAGCAGGTTAAGGAAAAGGCCGTGGGTCAGGAGGTCGTGGGTAGTCTAAACCCTGGCCAAGCCTTGGTCGGCGTAGTGAGCGATGAACTTACACGCATTATGGGTGGTGATTTACCCGTATCAGAAACTGAGCTGTCCTTAGCTGCACAGCCACCAGCAGTGATTCTTATGGCTGGTTTGCAGGGGGCGGGTAAAACGACGACAACTGCAAAGTTGGCACGTTTGTTGATCGAGGGTGAATTAACTCACAACAATAAAAAAATCGATAAGAAAAAAGTATTGGTGGTGAGTGCTGACGTTTATCGTCCTGCGGCTATTGAGCAGTTAAAAACTGTAGCCGCTCAAGTTGGCGCAGATTTCTTCCCCTCTGATAGTTCTCAAAAGCCTTTAGATATTGCTGCTGCCGCTTTAGATCATGCCAAGCGCCATTACTTCGATGTACTAATCGTGGATACGGCCGGTCGATTGGGTATTGACCAGGATATGATGGATGAGATTAGTGGGCTGCATAAATTCTTAAAGCCTGTTGAGACTTTATTTGTTGTTGATGCGATGCAGGGTCAGGATGCGGTTAATGTTGCAAAGGCCTTCTCGGATGTATTGCCATTGACCGGTGTGGTCATGACTAAGTTGGACGGTGACTCACGTGGTGGTGCGGCCCTATCGGTACGTCATGTGACCGGTAAGCCGTTGAAGTTCGTCGGGGTGTCAGAGAAGTTAGATGGCCTAGAGGTTTTTTATGCTGATCGTATGGCGCAGCGTGTGCTGGGTATGGGGGATATTCTTTCCCTGGTTGAGCAAACTAAGCGTAGTATCGATATTGCCGAAGCGGAAAAGATGGCCGCTAAGATCAAAAAGGGCGATAAGTTTGATTTAAATGACTTTTTAGAGCAATTGCAGCAGGTTAAAAAGATGGGCGACATGGGCTCTATGCTAGAAAAGTTGCCTGCACAGTTTTCTGGTATGGCTGGACAGATGCAAGGGCCAGAGGCAGAAAAACAGCTTCGTCGCACTGAGGGTATTATTAACTCAATGACGATTGAGGAGCGTACCAAGCCTGATCTTCTTAAGGCTTCTCGTAAGCAGCGTATCGCTAAGGGAGCTGGCGTACAGGTACAAGAGGTTAACCGTTTGCTTAAGCAGTTTGAGCAAATGCAAGGCATGATGAAGCAGTTCCAGCGTGGTGGTATGCAAAAGATGATGCGTGCTCTTGGGGGCTTAGGTGGTGGCCTTGGCGGTCTGATGGGCGGCGGTGGCGGTGGGCTGCCTGGAATGGGTGGCGGTATGCCTAGCTTGCCTGGTATGGGCGGTGCTGGTCGAGGTCGTGGCGGTAGTAAGAAAAAGCGTCGTCGTTAGAGCGCTAATTATTTAGTTATGAAAAAGGCCCCTAAGCAATTGATTTATGCTTAGGGGCCTTTGATTTGAAGCCTTCGCGTTAAAGCTTATTTAGGAATACGTAGAACCTGTCCTGGGTAGATTTTGTCCGGATGAGACAGCATCGGCTTATTAGCTTCAAAAATCTTCATGTAGTCATTGGCATTGCCATATTGCTCTTTAGCAATTTTAGATAGCGTATCGCCTGATACAACAGTGTAGAAGTTTGATTCGGTTTCAGCGCTGCCAGCTTCTAATTGGTTGTCTACTTCAGCTACACCGATGGTATTACCAAGTGCGATTGCAATTTTTTCAGCAGTGGCTGAGTCGTTGGCCTTGCCTTTGACGATAACTTTGTCACCATCAACTGCAATATCCAAACCTTCAGCATCTAAACCGTGCTTATCCAACTCTTTTTTTAGCTCGTCAGCGCTTGCAGCTTGAGCCTCGTTACCACCAAAAATCTTTTCACCTACGTTTTTTACAAAGCTGATTAAACCCATTATTTGCTCCTTAAGTGCAATTTAGTAAAAATGGCCTTCGCCGAAACTACTGGATTATCTTATCAAATTGTTTATAGCTGAAGTACTAATATAATGTAAATATTGCTATATTATTTGATCGTGTGTAATTTATAAGGCGGCAAACTTATCAGTCGCTTTTAATAAGGCGCTTAAAATCCCTGGTTCATTATAAGCGTGGCCGGCATCAGGGATTAGGTGAAACTCTGCGTGTGGCATGGCCTTGTGTAGCTCCCAAGCCGTTTTGCTTGGGGTGCAGATATCGTAACGACCTTGTATGATGACGGTTGGAATATTCGCTAATAGATGGGCGTCACGAATTAACTGACCCTCGTCCATGAAGCCTTCATTAATAAAGTAGTGATTTTCAATACGTGAAAAGCTAAGTACAGCATCTTTGTCTTCAAGGCTAAGTGCTTTTTCAGATGACTCTAAAAGTGA
>CANROD010000074.1 GCA_947632105.1 uncultured Oligella sp.
GCAAGATTTTCTGGTGCGCAAAATAAATAGCTTTGCGCACTGAGTAACTCGTCTAGTGACACCTCAGAAGATTTTCTTAGTACAACATTGTAGTTACTAGGATGTTGAGTGCTGTCTTCTAGTGCAAGTAATTCGTTAATCGTTGCTCTGGCAGCTATAGCTGCTGCGTATGCTGCCTGCTCTGAAGTGGAGGTGCGACTATGCCATATAACTAATAAGATTTTTGTATTTGAGCTCATACTCTTTTAAGAAGTAGAATATCGGATTAAGATTAATATAAATAATACCAATCATCTTAGTTGATTATATCTATTATGATCATAACTAAGAGGTTAAAGTAACTGAGTTTTTTATAAGTAGTTCAAATGATTAAAAAAGTACTTGCCGGTGAGGATGAGCATCACTTCAGTGAAGTTTGGTTGGCTCCTATATATCAAGAGTTAGGTGAAAGGGATGCTGCTAAGTTGCGTCTAGCGATTGAGTGGGCTGAAAGGCGTCTCTCGGGGGTGGAGATGTTTACTTCTGAGCCTTGTGTACGCCATGCAAAGGGTGTGTTGCATTCTCTGTCATTACTGCAGATGGATGTTACGTCAATGATTGCGGGGGTTTTAGCGGTTTTGCCTGCTAGTGAAGAACCACAGAAATCGCATGAAATTCGTCAGGAAATCCTCGATCTGTTTGGTTTAGAGGTGCTTAATTTAGTTCAGGGTACCCGTACCTTAATTCGAATTGGTGCACAGGCGACTTTATCCGAAGATAATGAAGGTGACTCTGCTCAGGATCAACAGGAAATGCTGCGCAAGATGTTATTAGCACTCGCGACGGATTTACGTATTGTTATTTTACGCTTGGCATCTCGTCTTCAAACACTCCGTTGGTATAGTGAGTCAAAGCGCTATTGTCCGGTGATCTTGGCACAACAAACGCGTGATATTTATGCGCCATTGGCAAACCGCTTAGGGATTTGGCAGATTAAGTGGGAGCTTGAGGATTTGTCATTGCGCTTTTTGGAGCCAGAGGAGTATCGAGATATTGCTAAAAAGCTTGAAGTTAGACGAACTGAGCGTGAGCAATTAGTAAAGAATTTTATTTTTAAACTCCAGAAAAATCTTGATCAACTCAATGTTAAAGCAGATGTATCTGGTCGAGCTAAGCATATTTACAGTATTTATAACAAGATGCGCAATAAAAATCTCTCATTTGAAGAGATTTACGACTTGCATGCCATTCGTATTATTACCGCGACAGAGCGTGATTGTTATACAGCCTTATCGATGACGCACTCATTGTGGACACCGGTTATGAATGAGTTCGACGATTATATTGCGCGACCTAAGCCTAATGGCTATCGTTCATTACATACTGTCGTAAAGGATGAGAATGGACGTAATTTTGAGGTACAAATTCGTACTTATGAAATGCATGAGTTTGCTGAGTATGGTATGGCTGCTCATTGGCGCTACAAGGAATCTGGTGCTAAAGGTGGGGAGACTTCCGCCTCAAGTTTATATGATCGACAGATTTCATGGATGCGACAGTTGTTGTCATGGCGACGTGAGGAGGGTTTGTCGGAGCAAGAAGCATCACAGTTACAAGAGGAGGTCTTAGGCGCTACGGCAGGTTCTTTAGATTTAGATGAGAGTGATGAAGACCACATCATTAAGGATAAAGAGCAAAAGCCTGAAAAACCGGTAGACCAAAAAAATGTTGACCGTATTTATGTTTTAACACCCCAAGCTCGTGTTATTGAGTTACCTGAGGGAAGTACGGCAGTAGATTTTGCTTATCGTTTACATACTGATTTAGGGCATCGTTGTCGTGGCGCCAGAATAGATGGCAATATGGTGGCATTAGACACACCGTTAAAAACAGGTCAAACGGTAGAGGTTATTGCAGCTAAGTCAGGTGGTCCTTCACGAGATTGGCTTAATCCACAATTAGGTTATTTAGCTAGTCCTAGAGCGCGTGCTAAGGTCCGACTTTGGTTTAATGCAGTTGAGTTACAACAGCGCATCACTAATGGTCAGGATTTGGTCGAAAAAGAGTTGCAACGACTTGGTAAGACGGCAACCAATCTTGAAAACCTAGCACAGAAGCTAGGCTTTAGCCATGCAGAAGACTTGTATGTGTCAGTAGCCAAAGAGGAGTTTAGTTTACGTAATATTGCTCAAGCTTTTGTAGAGCAAGAAGCGCCTAGTCCTGATGAGGAAATTTTAGCACGCCAACATCATTCGCACATTAATACTGATAGTAAAAATGGTGTGTTAGTGGTTGGCGTAGACTCGCTCTTGACTCAGTTAGCTGGCTGCTGCCATCCAGCTCCTCCTGACGAAATTCATGGTTTTATTACTCGTGGCCGCGGAGTGACGATACACCGTGAGGGTTGTCCTAGTCTTAAGGCATTACGAGTAAAGTATCCGGAAAGGATTATTGAGGTTGATTGGGGTAACACCGACGATCGCTTGTATCCAGTCAATATTGTCGTGTCTGCTATGGACCGCCCTGGGTTGATTCGTGATATTACTGAGCTATTTTCTAAGCATAAAGTTAACGTAGCAGGTCTTAATACGCAAAGTCGTCAAGGTGCCGCGTCCTTACTGTATACCATTGAGGTACGAGACGGAGAGGAGGTGCGTAAGGTTATCAATGCTATCTCAGAATTACCAGAGGTGCATTCGGTGAATCGCTCATAGTCAGTATATTTGCAAGCAATTTAAGGTAAAATCAATTCTTTACTTGAAGAATTAGCAGCGGAGGTCTCTTGAGAGAGTACAACTATCCTGATGAATCGGGACATTTTGGGCGTTTTGGTGGTCGCTTTGTTGCAGAGACCTTAGTTCACGCCCTAGATGAGCTAAATGAAGCCTATTTGAAATACAAAGATGATCCTGAGTTTTTAGCTGAGTATGAGTACGAGCTAAAGCATTTTGTAGGTCGTCCAAGTCCTGTTTATCATGCAAAGCGTTGGTCTGAGGAGCTTGGTGGCGCTCAGATTTGGTTCAAGCGCGAGGACTTGAATCATACCGGTGCACATAAAATTAATAACTGTATCGGTCAGATTTTACTTGCTCGTCGCATGGGTAAGACACGTATTATTGCCGAAACTGGTGCTGGTCAGCATGGTGTAGCGACAGCAACTGTGGCTGCGCGTTATGGTCTAGAATGTGTGGTTTATATGGGTGCTGAGGACGTTCGTCGTCAAGCTCTTAATGTTTACCGTATGAAGCTTTTAGGCGCTACAGTGATACCTGTGGAGAGTGGTTCCAAGACACTTAAAGATGCGCTTAACGAAGCGATGCGCGATTGGGTAACCAATGTCGATGATACTTTTTATATTATCGGTACGGTTGCAGGCCCTAAGCCGTATCCTGAGATGGTACGCGATTTTCAATGTGTTATCGGACGTGAAGCCATTGAGCAAATGCCAGAGGTCGCGGGTCAACAACCTGATATGGTGGTGGCTGCGGTAGGTGGAGGCTCTAATGCGATTGGTATTTTCCACCCATACTTACCATATGAAAATGTGTTATTAGTCGGTGTTGAAGCAGGCGGTAAGGGAATTGATACTAATCGGCATTCAGCATCGCTAAACCTAGGTAAGACAGGGGTATTGCACGGAAATCGTACCTTGGTAATTCAAGATGAGGATGGTCAGGTTCAGGGTACTCACTCTGTATCTGCAGGTTTAGACTATCCCGGTGTAGGCCCTGAGCATGCGTTACTAAAAGAGTTGGGTTTAGCCACTTACGAGATTGTTAATGATGATGAGGCGATTAGGGCTTTTCATCATTGTTGCTCAATCGAGGGTATTATCCCCGCACTCGAGTCTTCTCATGCAATAGCCTACGCAGTTCGTATAGCACCGCAGATGACTAAGGATAAGGTTATTTTGGTTAATTTATCTGGTCGTGGTGACAAGGATATTCACACAGTTGCCGAGTACGGTAAT
>CANROD010000075.1 GCA_947632105.1 uncultured Oligella sp.
GAGTCTTCGCCTGGCTTGAGGCTTGAAAATGGATTGTTAGCCTTGGCAATAGCTGCGGCTCGCGCTTGATGAAACTCGTTACCCTGGACTGTTTGAATATCCTTTTCGAGTTGCGGTAGTAACTGCAACCAACGTCCCCAGTCCTCATTGCGATAGGAGTTTTCAAGGGTACTAATAATAGCATAAGGGTAGGTGGGCTCGGGCAGAATCTGCTTAGGATGTGCACCACCATAGATCCATGCGCTGTTAATTTCTTTGAGGCCCAGGGCTTTGCGCTCAAGATTGACTGGAAGTTCATGCCAAAGCATTTGAATTTCGTTGAGCAATTGGCGTAAGCCTTTATTATGATCTTCTTTTGGCCAATAGTCGTGAAGTTCGCGGTAAGATAAAATACTGGATGAAGCTATACTGCCAGCAAAGGATTGTGGTAGGCCCAATACCCAATGGTCAGATTTAATCGCGATTAATTTAATTTTTTTTTCGGCAAATAAATATTTGACTGCTTCAAATAATGCTAAGCTTTGCTCTTTAGTGATTTGTAGCTGACTGCTTGGGAACAAGCGAGTACTTTGAAAGTCTACATGAATATTGCACAGTGCTAGGGTAAAGATACCGTGATTATCATCTAGCTTTTCTTTAGGGTAATCAAGGGCAGGCAGAGCATCAACATAGCGTTGGCCCGCGATGGGGCTAAACTCTTGTTGTTGTACCTGATAGTACTCGGCAGGCGTGCAGCCGATAAGGTCACTATCCAACTGGTGTCGGGTAGCTTTGTGCTGTTGTAATCGCTTAATAAAGGCTGAGTCTTGAGGGATCTCTTTAGCTAGAGCCTCAGCAACGCGTTTGGGTGGCAGTGCGCCAGTAATAATAATTTCCATCGTAATATTGTAATAGTTAACGCAGTATAAAGGTTTAAAGTGTTTAAAACACCTTATGAATTTTGGATCGGGATCCGCTACGCCGGTTTGACACGTTCGCGTGGCAGAGGAAAGCGTCGCGATGGCTTTGTATCCTTTGTGGCAGGTAGCTCAATGGCAGGTATTGCCTTAGGTGTCGCGGCCCTAATCGTTGTCATGTCAGTGATGAATGGATTTCAGGTACAAGTCCGTGACCGTATGTTATCAGTTATTCCACATATTCAGGTATTTCAAGCGGATACTGACGCAGTCACAGGTCTTCAAAGGTGGCAGGAGATTGCTGACTTAGCGCAAGAAAACCCGAGTGTTACAGGTGCTTCGGCCTTTGTTTCCTCTAGTGCTATGCTGAGTCGCAATGATGTATTGCGAGGAGTTGAGATTCGCGGCATTGATCCTGTCAATGAGCATCAAGTATCGGAATTACCTGAGCAAATGATTTATGGCGATCTTGATAGTTTACAAAAGGGTAGTTTTAATATTGTCCTAGGTCGCTATTTAGCTAATATGTTGGGTGCCTATGTAGGTGATACAGTGATTTTGATGGCGCCTCAGGGCTCAATTAATCCCTCTGGCTTTTCCCCAAGAATGCGTCAATTTACTGTCTCCGGTATTTTTTCTTCAGACCATTATGAGTATGATTCTTCCATGGCCTTCGTCAGTGTCGGCGATGCAGCAGCTCTCTTTAGAGATAAGGGATTAGCTGGTGCTCGCCTGAGAATAGAGGACATGCTGGATGCTCAGGAAGTTGCACAGCAGCTCGCTGTCTCTATGCCACACGGTTTGTTAGTTAGGGACTGGACTCAGGACAATCGCACGTGGTTTGCTGCAGTTAAGGCAGAGAAGCGCATGATGTTTTTGATTTTGAGTCTCATCGTTGCAGTCGCGGCCTTTAATTTACTTTCTTCACTAGTGATGGCAGTAAAAGATAAACGTTCAGATATCGCCATTTTACGTACGCTCGGGGTTAGCCCATTTTCAATCGCTAAGATTTTCTTAGTCCAAGGCTCATTAATTGGCATTATAGGTACTATCTTAGGCGTTGGTTTTGGTTGCCTAATTGCCTATAATATTGACGTGATTATTCCAGCAATTGAGGGATTATTTGGCATACAGTTTTTAGATCCTAGTATTTACTTTATTAGCCAGTTACCTTCTGTGCCAGTACCTGAGGATATAGTGATTGTTGCTATTGTTTCTTTAGTTTTGTCCTTATTAGCCACGCTTTATCCAAGTATTCGCGCATCACGATTACAGCCAGCGGAGGTACTACGCCATGACTAAGATGGTAGCTAATCAGCAGGTAGTGGTAGCACGAGATCTTACTAAGATTTACCATGATGGTACGGATGATTTACACATCCTAAGTGGGGTTGATATGTCAGTTGACCTCGGTGAGATGCTTGCTATTGTCGGCGCCTCGGGTTCCGGTAAAAGTACGTTATTGCATATTTTAGGGTTGCTGGATAAAGCAACCTCAGGTGAGGTGCTGATTGATGGACAGTCTAGCTTAAACCTTTCCGAGAGAGAGTGTAGTCATATTCGTAATCATAAGCTCGGTTTTGTTTATCAATTTCACCATCTTTTGCCTGAGTTTTCAGCCTTAGATAATGTGGCAATGCCATTGATTGTTCGTCGTACGCCACGAAAAGATGCACGTGCCCAAGCTGCAGAAGTGTTAGAAAAAGTGGGTTTAGCTGAGCGCATGATTCACAATCCTAGCCAGCTTTCTGGTGGTGAGAGACAGCGTGTAGCACTTGCTCGTGCCTTAGTGACTAAGCCTTTGTGTCTTCTAGCAGATGAGCCGACGGGTAATCTTGATAGTAAAACTGCGGCTGCGATGTTTGACCTATTAGTTAGAATTAGACAAGATTTTAATACAGCTTTTATTATCGTCACGCATGATCAGAAACTGGCTAATTTAGCCGATCGTCAATTAGTGATGGAGCGTGGCATTTTATCAACGGCTGGTTAACGGTTTTTTAATCTTATGCTTATCGATAGTCATTGCCATTTAGATGCAGCAGTATTTGATAGTGACCGTGCAGAGGTTATAAAGTCTGCACAGTCTGCAGGTGTCAGGGCGATCGTGATACCGTCTGTTGATATTAATAATTTTTCCTCTGTTCGTGATATTGCACATCAATTTGATGGCGGTTTTTATGCCTTGGGTATTCACCCCATGTATGTGCATAGCAGTGAGGAAGGTGATTTAGAGAAATTAGCTGTAATGCTTGAAAAGGCCATGGATGATCCGCGTTTTGTGGCGGTTGGTGAAATCGGTTTAGATTTCTTTGTCAAGGAAATTGCTATGGGTGCAGCACGAGAAAAGCAAGAATATTTCTTTAACGAGCAATTAAAATTAGCCCGTCGCTTTGAGTTGCCAGTTATTCTTCATGTGCGTCGCTCTCAAGATATCATCTTGAAGTATTTGCGTCGTTATGAAGAATTGAGTGGCATTGCCCATGCTTTTAATGGCAGTGAGCAGCAGGCAGATCAGTTTATTGAGCTTGGATACCTACTTGGCATGGGCGGTGCGATGACCTTTGAGAGGGCGCAGCAAATTCGTCGACATGCAGCGAAGTATGATTTAAGGCATTATGCCTTAGAAACAGATTCCCCGGATATGGCGCCAAGTTGGTTGGATGTAAAAAAGACGCCTAATACACCGATGCAGATTGCTCGCATTGCGGAGGTTTTCGCAGATCTTAGAGGGCAAAGCGTAGCAGAGATTCAAAAGCAAACTTGGGAAAATACATTAAATATTTTCCCAAGAATGAAGCAGCTAATCAGTTAATGATTAGTACATGTGTAAACCGCCGTTAATAGCGATATTGGCACCAGTAATGAAGCCGGCGCTTTCTGAGCATAGATAAGCGACTAGCTCACCAATTTCTTCAGGCTTACCTAAACGGCCCA
>CANROD010000076.1 GCA_947632105.1 uncultured Oligella sp.
AGTCTTTTAATGTGGCACGACCCCCTTCATCACTAAATTGAGTCAATACATCATAAGGTTTATTAAAAAGTATTAAGTGCGATTTTTTATTCTTCACAACTGCTCCAATTCGTTCGCCAAAGTCTTTAGCGGTTCCGCTACCTGTGCTACTAACTCATCCAAGCTAACACGCGATGAAGGCACACTGGCATTTAGGGCATAAACACCATTTTTTGCGCCATCACTGCGTACGACCACAGCCAGCGCTGTAATATCGTGAGAAAACTCACCGACTGAATAGCAATAACCATGCTCATTAAAGAATGCCATTTGCTCGGTTAATGTATTTTTCTTAGACTGATAGTCCTCAAGCAAGTGATGACTTAAGCCCTGCTCCTCTAATAGTTTACGCTTCTGCTCATCCAAGGCACTATAGTAAGCCCGACCTATGGCGGTATCAACTAATGGTACTGTTGAACCAACGGTTAACTGCACAGCGATACGCGCCGGTGAGCGGATACTCTCTAAATACAGCATTTCCCCACCATCTTCAACCGCTAAGCTTACTGACACCTCATATTTCTCAGCAAAAGCCATCATCAAAGGACGCGCATCACGCACCAAATGATCAGAATCAAGTGTCGCTTGTACCATTTCCCTAAATCGACTATCTGCTACGTACAAACCGCTACTCGGGTGCTTACGGATAAATCGTAATTTAATCAATGTATGAAGCAAACGACTCACGGTCGCTTTAGGTAGTTGGGTAGAGTCAACAAGTTGCTGATGTGAAATACCGTTGGGATAAAAACGCAAACTATAGAGAACACTCAGTCCACGCGCCAATGAAGTGATAAATTGGCGATCTTTTTCTTCTTCGCTCTGCTCAATAACGCTTAATAAATCATTTAACACTTTACAAGCCCATTTAAAAGTAGTAAATTTAATTCAATTGTTTCGCATAGTATATCACTTGTTCTGCATAGCAAAACAATAATTAAATAAATCACGATAATAGGTAGGAGTTCAGAATATGTCACGTCCATCATTTAAGTGGGAAGACCCGTTTTTATTAGAAGATCAGCTCACCGAAGAGGAGCGCATGGTATCAGAGAGCGCAGAGACTTTCTGTCAAGAGGTGTTATTGCCAGGTATTATTGAGGCTAATCGCAATGAGCACTTTGATACTAATCTGATGAAGCGCATGGGTGAGCTAGGTTTATTAGGTGCCACGATTGATGGCTACGGTTGTGCTGGCATGTCACATGTTGCCTACGGCCTCATCGCACGCGCTGTGGAGCGTGTTGACTCTGGCTATCGTTCTGCAATGAGCGTACAGTCAAGCTTAGTGATGCACCCCATCTGGGCTTATGGTACAGAGGAGCAAAAGCAAAAGTTCCTACCTCAACTGGCTACCGGTGAGCTTATCGGTTGTTTTGGCTTAACTGAACCTGACGCTGGTTCTGACCCGGGCTCAATGAAAACTCGTGCCCGCAAAGTTGATGGCGGCTATTCTCTGACCGGCAATAAGATGTGGATCACCAATAGCCCAGTAGCTGATGTCTTTGTCGTTTGGGCTAAAGATGACGAGGGTGTGATTCGTGGCTTCATTCTTGAGAAAGGCATGAAGGGCTTATCGGCACCAGCTATTGAGGGTAAATTCTCGCTACGTGCTTCTATCACCGGTGAAATTGTCATGGATGAAGTTTTTGTCCCTGAAGAAAATGCCTTCCCAGAGATTCGCGGTTTGAAGGGTCCTTTTGGTTGTTTAAATAAAGCCCGTTACGGTATTGCTTGGGGTGCCATGGGAGCCGCTGAGTTCTGCTGGCATGCCGCACGTCAATACGGTTTAGATCGTATCCAATTCGATCGTCCTTTAGCAGCTACCCAGTTATTCCAACTAAAGCTCGCCAATATGCAAACTGAAATCAGCTTAGGTCTACAAGCTGCTCTACGTGTCGGTCGTTTATTGGATGAGGAACGCGCAGCCCCTGAGATGATTTCTATTATCAAGCGCAATAACTGCGGTAAAGCACTAGATATTGCCCGCGTAGCTCGTGATATGCATGGTGGTAACGGCGTTTCTGATGAGTTCCACGTGATTCGCCATGTCATGAATCTTGAAGCGGTTAATACCTACGAGGGCACACATGATGTACATGCACTAATTCTTGGTCGCGCCCAGACCGGCATTCAGGCCTTTGCAGCCCGTTAATAGTTGCTAAAAGTAGAGATTATGACGACAAACGCTCTTGACGGTATTAAAGTACTCGATTTATCTCGGGTACTAGCCGCACCAAGTTGTACGCAAATTCTCGCCGACTTTGGCGCTCAAGTTCTAAAGATTGAGCGCCCCGGTCAAGGTGATGAAACTCGTCAATGGACCCCACCCACTTTTAGCGACGATACCTCCGCTTATTTTGCGACGGTCAATCGTAATAAAAAGTCATTAACGGTAGATATAAGTCATCCTGAAGGTCAAAAAATTATTCGTCGTCTCGCCGCTGAGGCGGATGTTTTAGTAGAAAACTTTAAAGTCGGTGGGCTAAAAAAGTACGGTCTGGACTATGAGTCTTTGCAAGTGCTTAATCCACGCTTAATCTATGCTTCACTCACTGGTTTTGGACAAACCGGACCTGATGCGGATAAGCCCGGCTATGATTATATTATTCAAGCCCTATCGGGTCTGATGAGCATTACTGGCCCTAGTGACGGTATGCCCCACAAAGTGGGGGTTGCGGTGGTTGATTTATTTAGTGGTCTACAGCTCACTATCGGTATTCAAGCGGCTTTACGTGCTCGTGAGTTCAGCGGTCGTGGTCAGCATGTGGATGTTTCACTACTTGATAGTGCCTTAGCAATGACTGCAAATATTGGTCAAAACTACTTAGCAAATAACAAAACGCCCCAGCGTTTAGGTAATGCACACCAAAGCATTGTGCCTTATCAGGTGTTTGAGGTAGCTAATCAACAGCACTTAGTACTCGCTTGTGGTAATGACAAGCAGTTCGCCGCTGTTTGCCGAGTGATGGGTGAGGCTTGGGATCAAGACCCACGCTTTGCTACTAATCCACTACGTGTACAAAACCGCGAAGCTCTTATCCCACTCATTCAAACGGTCTTTTTAAACAAGTCACGCGATGAATGGATTGCGATATTTGAACAAGCTGGCGTGCCTTGCGGTGCGATTAATACGATTGACGAGGCACTACAATTACCGCAAGCCACAGCACGTAGCATGGTGGTTGGCTTTGAAAATAGTCCGGTACGAGTATTGGCTAACCCCATTAAACTATCTGAGACTCCTGTGCAGTACCACAGTTCGCCCCCAACACTCGGTCAGGACACAGCAGATGTTTTAAAGGATTTTTTTGAGGATGAGCAAATTGCTCAATGGAAAAAAGACCAAATCATTTAGTTTTTACATACAAGAAAAAGCTTTGTTTGGTTGGTAAACAAAGTGGATAATAAAATCTCGTCTCCAACTCTTCGCTATGAATCTCC
>CANROD010000077.1 GCA_947632105.1 uncultured Oligella sp.
AAGAAAAACGACAAACTTGCGGGTACATGGTACTTAGCTCCTACCACTTACTTTAAATAGCAGTTATTTAAAGCGCACAAAGATAAAGGCTTGATCAATTTCAAGCACTTCATACATTTCCCCTTCACGGGAATCTACGTTTGAGTATCCGTTTTTCACGTCAGTACATTCAGGTCTATCTGCTTTAGCCAGCAGTCGTAGTCTCTGCCTGTCTACGTGCGTCTTATTTTTAATTTTTTAGGAGAAAACAACTATGTCAAAAGAATCATTAATCCAAATGAAAGGCCTAGTCACAGAGGTGTTACCTGATGCACGCTTTCGCGTAACTCTAGATAACGGCCATCCTCTGATCGCCTATACCGCCGGTAAAATGCGTCGTCACCGCATTCGTATCCTCCCTGGTGATGAGGTTTCATTAGAGCTATCTCCATACGATTTAGATAAAGGCCGTATTACCTATCGTCATAATCCTAATCGCTCATCAAACCCAAGCTTCACTAAGAAGTCATAATGAGCCACGACTAGCATCACGACTGCAATGAAGCGTATGCCATTGCAGTCGGACTAAGCCTCAGCATCTACCTACCTTACTTACTTACCTACAACCAGCCTTAACACCAGAGAGTCAAACCCACCAGCCGGATACTTGGCGTGTACTGGTGTCTTATCAGAACTCAACACAAAGTCTTGTACATCTCTAAGCAAAGCTCGCGTCACTTGACGCAGCACAAGCCTCGCTAAAGGAGCCCCGGGACAGTAATGAATGCCTGCGCCATAAAGTAGGTTGTGCTCAGCATTACGGACGGGACAATAAGCATCAGGATCACCAAAAACCTCTTCATCGCGATTGGCAGAAGCCCAGAGGATGGTAAGACGCTCTTTTTCAGCAATCGTTACACCACCAAGCGTGACCTCTTTAGTGGTGACGCGACGATTAGAAATTAAAGGTGGATGAATACGCAATATCTCATCAATAGCCACATCTAATGATGTTGAATCAGTTTCCTCACGTAGTTGCTGCTGCAACTCTGGATGCTCAGCTAAATAATTAACAACAATACCCACACAAGCAGCAATTGACCCCAACTCACCAACAGTCCAATTGCGCAAAATACTGACAATGACCTCATCGGCTAATACCTGACCATCAACCGTTTCACGCATCAACGCAGTGGTTAAATCATCGGAAGCCTGCTCACCGGCAGCACGTCGAGTCTCTAATAAGTCGCGAATAAAGCCATCAAACTCCAGTGCGATATCAGCCATGGCCGAACGATCTTGCGCTAAGGTAGCCTGATGATTTTTACGCACCCAAGCAGTTAAAGGCGCTTGAATAGACTCAGGCCATCCTAAGAAAGCACACTGGACCTGCACAGCATAGATACGCGCAAAATTCTCAATCAAATCAAATTCGGTATTTTTGGGTGCTGCCTCTACAAGTGCATCCGCGATCTGTTGACAAGCAGTCTCAAAATCAGCCATACGTTGCGCATTAAAATATGGATCGATTAACTTGCGATAAACTGTATGCTCCGGCGGATCCATACCATTAGGCACTGAGACATGCTTCGAAACCTGACTGCTGAATGTCTCATGATCTTTAATCGTCGACAATACATCTGCATGCTTAAATAAGGTCCAATGCAAATGCTCATCATGCTTAACCGGACAGGATTGTCGCAACTTATCATAAGCAGCAATAGGCTCTTTTGCTATTGAAGCTTGGTAGACATCATCAGAAAGGGATTCATTTTTGCTCATTGCCATTACTCCTTGTAAGTTATTGTTTTACACTATCATAACTAAGGAATAATGGCTCTGATGACCATCATTTATATGGTGTTTTAAAGCTCTAATTATTTCTTTTCGCTGAAACGATCGATACTCTCACGGACTTCTTTGTCAGCTACGTCAGCAGTATTCCAACCCGTGATTTTGACCCATTTACCCTCTTCTAAATCTTTGTAGTTTTCAAAGAAATGCATTAACTGACTTTTATCTAACTCATCAAGATCGTCAATGGTTTTGATTGAGGAATATGCAGGATAAATTTTATCAGTAGGCACAGCGATTAGCTTAGCGTCAACACCTGACTCATCTTCCATTTCTAAAATACCAATAGTACGCACCTTAATCACAGAACCGCTTTGAAGAGGATATGGCGTTTTAACTAATACATCTAATGGATCACCATCTTCTGATAAAGTATTAGGAATAAAGCCGTAATTGTAAGGATAAAACATTGGCGTCAACATAAAACGGTCAACACGCATTGCCCCTAGCTCGTCATCCACCTCGTACTTAATTGGCTCAGCATTCATCGGAATTTCAATTAAAACATCAAACTCAGTTGGTGCTTCAGCATGCGCAACCAATGAAATAGAAGTTAATAAACTAGCAGCTAATAATTTTAATTTCACAGCAATACCTAATCAGAAAATTGTTAAACAGTAAACTAATCAGATTATGCCTTGCTTAAGTTACGTTTTAATTAAAATAAAAAGCGATGCTTCTAACGAAAGAAGCACCGCTTTGGGTAGTTTTCTTTATCCCAGAAACTGCAAATAACCCATTACGCCGTTTCCATACAGAGCCCCAGTATGACACCTCGGTATTTTTATTAAGAACAGTAAAATGGACTAAGCATCGATTTCCAGATGCGTAACCTCGACACGTTTCAGATTAATAAATGGGATTAGTACTAAGTAGACTGCCAAACCAACAAGCATTCCAACAACAAGGTCTATAAACATCACTGCCAGGAAGGAGTCCCCTAATAGTCCATCAACAACACCGTGTAACCATGGCCAATTATGCGTAAAAATACCACCACCGACTAAAAACATAGCGACTGTTCCCACAATAGCTAAGCTACGCATTAATGTCGGCATAAAAGCAATCATCCTACTTCCTAGCTTTTGCAGAACACTAGAATCCTTCTGCATCAACCAAAGACCCATATCATCCAGCTTAACGATTAAAGCGACAAATCCATAAACAAAAATCGTGATGCCAACACCGATACTAACCATGACCAAGCTCTTGGTCATAAAATCCATATGTGCAACAACACCCATTGCGATGATGATAATTTCAGCTGACAAAATAAAATCTGTACGAATCGGACCTCTGATTTTAGTACGCTCCTCATCTTTAGAGTACTCTGTACTTTGGTGAGACACGACCGAATCAGAACTATCAGCAGACTTTACAGTAGATTTTAAATGATGAATGACTTTTTCCATACCCTCAAAAGCAAGGTAAGCCCCACCAATCAACAGAAGAACTGTAATTAATACAGGAAAGAAATAAGAAATTAAAAGAGCTGCTGGAATAATGATCGCTTTATTAGCGAAAAAACCTTTAGTCACCTTCCAAATGACCGGCAACTCCCTCTTAGCTGCAATACCCGTTAATTGATTAACATTAACAGCCA
>CANROD010000078.1 GCA_947632105.1 uncultured Oligella sp.
GTGTCAGAAATTAATATGATTCCATTGATTGACGTGATGTTGGTGCTATTAATTATCTTTATGATTACGACACCGTTAATGACGCATTCAATTAAGATTGATGTGCCACGTGTCAGTAGTCAGCCTGCTGAGCAGGATCCGGAAAGCATTGACCTTGCGATTAAGGCAACTGGCGAGATGTACTGGAATAATGAGGAAGTGACAATGGATTTAATGCGTGAAAAAATGCGTGAACTTGTCGCTATTCAAGAGGAAAAACCAACTAATTTGCGCATTCGTGCAGATGGTGAGGCTCTTTATGAGCAGATTGCCGAAGTGATGGCTGCTGCCAGAATGACTGGTGTGAGACGTTTAGGCTTTATTACTACGCCAGATATTAGTAAGGCCGATAGTGCTGTAGAAAAGGCTAATAGTGATACTGAAGTTGCTCCTTCAGCCGTCGATGCTACTGCCAATGATGAAGGAACAGCTACTACAGCTACACCAGCGACAGGAGCTCAGCCAGCAACAGCAGCACCTACTAGTACAAGTGCTGCAGTAACTACTGAAAACTAAAGATTTTCTTCTTTATTGAGGTCGTCGTAAGAGTAAAACTTAACGCCGATCTCAATCTTTTCTCTGCCACTTTGGCGTCTGTGGTGATTAGTGTCTCTTAATGAGTAAATACAGCCACAGTATTCCTGTTGGTAAAACTCTTCGCGCTTGCTGATTTCAATCATGCGGGCCGAACCGCCACCCTTGCGCCAATTATAAGTCCAGTAAGTCAATTCAGGATAGCGTGCTGCTGCACGATGGCCACAGTCGTTAATCTGTGCCATATTTTTCCAACGTGAAATGCCCAATGAGCTGGTGATGGTATCAAAGCCGTTTTCAGCGGCATAAAGCGCTGTACGCTCAAAGCGCATATCAAAACACTCAGTACAACGTACACCGCGTTCGGGTTCCCACTCCATGCCCTTAACACGTTCAAACCAATTGTCCATATCGTAATCGGCATCAATAAAGTCGATACCATGGGCCTGCGCAAAGCGGATATTTTCCTCCTTGCGGATTTCATACTCACGCTTTGGATGGATATTTGGATTGTAAAAATAGATGCTGTAATCAATACCTGAGGCTAGCATTGCCTCCATAACCTCGCCAGAACAAGGAGCACAGCAAGAGTGTAATAATACTTTCTTGTGACCTTTAGGTAGGTTTAAGCTCGGACGATCTATGTCGGTCACACGAGGACTAGCCGGTAATTCGGGCTTAGCGATGATTTTGTCGTCCAGCTGTGGGTGATTAGCTTTGGTCATTAGAACTTAACTCCGGTAAAACTTTTTTGGCGTCAGGGAAAACGGTATTCCATAAGTCAATGACTGCTTGACGCTCGGTTGTCATTAATTGTGGATTGGTGCGAGCACGATCGTCACCTTGTAAACGTAAACTATGCTGCTTAGCTCTGTAAATCCGATAAATGTCAGCCACTGTAGTGGCTAGGCTTGGTGGTAATAAATTATATTGACCGGCCATTTTTAAAAGGGCAATATTACCAAGATTTTTAACTAAATCAGGATGTTGGTGGCTATAAGCTAAGACAATATATTGTGTGATAAATTCAATGTCAACCATGCCTCCCATATCGTGCTTAAGGTCAAAGAGGGCGCTGTGATTGGGGTGCCCATTGTGCATGCGTTGACGCATGTCTATGATACCTTGTTTGAGAGCAGTTAAGTCACGCTGGCGTATCAAGATTGATTTTCTAAGCTCTTCAAAGCGTTGACCGATTTCATTGTCGCCAGCGCTAAATCGTGCCCTGGTAAGTGCTTGGTGCTCCCACAGCCATGCGGAGTTTAGCTGATAGCTCACAAAACCATCAATACTCACTGCTAAAAGTCCCGCGTTGCCATCAGGGCGCAGTCGCGTATCAATATCATATAAACGTCCAGAAGAGGTTAGGGTGGATAGCCAGTTAGTTAAGCGACGAGCAAAGCGTGTGTAGATTTCTGAACCTTCCACAGAGGCATCATCAAATAAAAACACAAGATCTAGATCTGATATATAGCCTAATTCCTTACCACCTAAACGACCATAGGAAATAATGGCAAATTTGGGTTGATTCGGTGTGCAGCTTTGATCGTAGCGTTGACAGACTAATGGCCAAACTCGTCTTATACTTTCTTCTAGTAATTTATCAGCCAGTAAAGAGAGCACATCAGCGATATGCTCAACGGTGATAACACCTTCCATTTCTTGTGCCAGTAGTTGAAAGATGATTTGTTTTTTTAGATCGCGCATCAGATTCATTTGCAGCTCCATATCGGGGCTACCGTCTTCTAGTACACTAGCATCTAGATTGTTTTGTAATTGGTGAATGACTTCATCCATCTCAATAGGCTCTAAGAGCTCACGCCAATCGATTAATCTATCTAAAACGATCGGGTTATTGGTGATGTAGTTTGCTACCCATGGACTAGTATTTAGCATTCTAGCTATCCGACTTAGCACCTCTGGAAACTCATTAAAGAGAGCCATGTAGGAGCTTCGTTGGGCTATGTTTTCTACTAAGTCCATGAGTCGGGCAAAGGTGCTAATGGGTTGCTCGGTTTTTGTTGCTGCTTGGACTATTTTGGGAATTAATGAATCTAAGCGCTTTCTAGCGTGACTGCTTAAGTTTTTAATGTTGTAGCTCTCGCGGAGACTTTCTAATAAATGCTCTAAGGCATTGATAAGAGCTTCATCTTCTGCCGTTGAATGGTCGCTACTTGGAGCTGCTTCAATAACCGCTCTTATTTCTTGCTCATCAGCCTGTAATTCCTGGCAGTTTGATGATGACTCTGACTCAACACCAACGATCCTGAAAACTTCTTTAAAAGCCAGGCTGATGGCTTGTCGATGGCTATTTAGTTCAGCCTTAAACTCTACTAACTCTAAAGCAAACAGGTTGGCTAAACGTGCTAAGTCTTCATCGTTGTCTGGCAATAAATGGGTTTGTTGATCATTTTTGTATTGGAGTAAATGTTCAAGTCTTCTTAAGAAGCGATAAGCCGCCTCAAGAAGCTGATGTTGCTCCTCGTCAATAATGTTAGTCTGTGCTTCAGCTTCTAGTGCATCAAAAAAGTTGGATTGACGTAATGAGGGCATTTGTCCACCACGAACTAATTGCGCTAGCTGCACAATGAACTCAATTTCACGGATACCGCCTTCGCCTAATTTAATGTTGCGCTGACTGTCTAATAGTGAACGACTATGCGCGCGTTGGTTCCACTCCTCGCGAATTTGTTCGCGTAA
>CANROD010000079.1 GCA_947632105.1 uncultured Oligella sp.
CGTAATTACTCTGAAAAAGAGCTTGAGCGTGTTACTCGTCGCTACACATCAGAAATTGGCGGTATTATCGGTCCACTAAAAGATATTCCTGCACCAGATGTTAATACCGGCCCTCAGGTAATGGCTTGGATGATGGACACATACTCCATGAACCAAGGTCATACCACTACTGGTGTCGTTACAGGTAAGCCAATTGCTTTAGGCGGTAGTTTAGGGCGTGTTGAGGCGACCGGTCGAGGTGTCTTCGTTGCTTCCTGTGAGGCTGCCAAAGACTTAGGCGTTGACCTTAAAGACGCGCGTGTTGCAATTCAGGGCTTTGGTAATGTTGGTGGTACAGCTGCACGCTTGTTTTTTGAGTCTGGCTCAAAGGTTGTGGCGTTACAAGATCACACAGCCAGCGTGATTAATGAAGATGGTATTGATATTTTCAGGCTTCTTGAACACGTTGAGCACAATGGTGGTATTAAGGGCTTTGATGGAGTGACAGAGATTACAGAAGAGGAGTTTTGGTCTACTGAGACGGACTTTTTAATCCCTGCAGCATTAGAAAACGTCATCACTGAAAAAAATGCTCCTTCAATTAAAACCAAGATTCTTGTTGAAGGTGCTAATGGGCCAACCACACCTGCAGCAGATGATATCTTAGTTGAAAAAGGCGTATTTATCGTGCCTGATGTACTGGCTAATGCCGGTGGTGTAACCGTCAGTTACTTTGAGTGGGTACAGGATTTCTCTAGTTTTTTCTGGACGGTAGATGAGATTAATCACCGTTTAGATCGCATGATGCGAGAGGCTTATCGTGCTATTCGTGAGACCGCTAAGCATCACAATATCACGATGCGTACAGCGGCCTTTGTAATTGCGTGTACGCGTATTCTAGAGCAGCGCAAGGTTCGCGGTTTGTATCCTTAATCGCTTATAGTAGTGTCTAAATATATGGAGCCGGAGTTATTTCCGGCTTTTTACTTTGCGGTTGCTGTGTACTGCAGTAGCCGTAGTGCCGACAGCTGCAAATACAATCAAGAGTACGGCTATCCACTCTCTAGCGGCAAGGCTTTCATTAAGAATGATAATGCCTGTTAAAGCGCCTACAGCTGGTTCTAGACTGACCATAATACTAAACGTCTTAAGTGGTAGAATTCTCAACGAGAAAATTTCTAAGGTAAAGGGAATAGCGCTGGATAGTAAGGCAATACCAACTCCATAGAGCAGGATATTGGGATTAAAAATGGCTGGTCCCGCCGTGATGATACCTATGGGCAAAATAAGTAATGAAGCAGTAGTAAAGCCATAGCTGGTGATTAGACCAGGATGAATCATTCGGGCACGTTGACCAACTAGTATGTAGCAGGCCCAAAAGGTACCACCAATTAATGCAAAAATGATACCTGCTAAATCCAAACTAAACAGCTCATCACCCTCTGTAGTTGGCCAAAGTAGTAAATACAAACCTGCAAGAGCAAAACCGACCCATAAAAAATCATATTTGGAGCGAGAGGAGAGTACGGCGACAGTCAAAGGCCCAGAGAATTGAATGGCAATGGCAACACCAAGCGGCAGTTTAGCGATAGCCATATAGAAAAAAGTATTCATTCCGACCATGCAGATACCATAGGGAATAATGCTGGATAAATCAGAACGTGTTAAGGCTAGGCGCCAAGGTCGCCAGAATAGCCACATAAAACAGGTCGAAAACACCAGTCTTAGTGTCGTAGTACCTACAGGACCAAGTGAGTCAAATAGGCTCTTTGCGAAAGAGGTGCCGACGCAAAGAGAAATAATCGATAAAATAAGCGCTAAGGCACCTAGCGACATAGGGTATTGACGCTCTGGAGAGCCCATAACAGCACAAGCAAAAAAGTTGGGAAGATACCCACTCAGAACAAGTAGGATTGATCTCTAAGATTATCCTTAATTACTTGTTATTTCAATTGAAATTAGATAATAATTTACAAATTATTTTGTACTGTTGCTTTGAGCCTTTGTTTTGGTTTTTGTATTGCTTTTTCTATGGTCGCGTACCGCAGTAGCTGTGCAACCTGCAGAAGCGCAAACGACTAATAAAATGGCTAACCATTGCTTGGTCTCAATAACTTCACCTAAGATAATAATACCCGCTAAGGCACCGACTGCTGGCTCTAGGCTCAGCATAATACTGAAGGTTTTGGTGGGTAAAATTCGTAAAGAAAATATTTCTAAGCTGTAGGGCAGGGCACTGGATAAAATAGCAATTCCTAGGCCAAAGAGCAAGAGGTTAGGGTTAAACATTGCGGCGCCGCCAGATAGTAATCCCATAGGCAAGATAATCAATGCAGCAATCGTGAGTCCATAGGAGGTGACATGGGCCGGGTGTACTCGTCGTGCCTTTTGCCCAACGATAATATAGCTTGCCCAAAAGACGCCCGCAATTAATGCATAAATAACGCCTGCAGGATCTAGTGCGAGAAGCGTATCAGAATCAGTGCTAGGCCATAGTAGTAAATAGAGACCGACGATTGCAAAGGTAATCCATAAAAAGTCAAAACGCGTTCTGGATTTATAAATTGCTAAGCTTAAAGGGCCTGTAAACTCAATTGCCAAGGCAATGCCCACGGGTAAGGTCTGTAGGGACAAGTAAAAGGGTAAATTCATCCCGACAATACAAATCCCGTAGGGGACGATGGTCGCAAGATCAGCACGTGTCAGTGGAATACGCCAAGGTCGCCATATGAGCCATAAAATACAGGCGGAGAAAAAAATCCTAAAGGTCGTTGTGCCAATCGCCCCTACTTCTGTAAATAGTGTTTTGGCAAAGGAGGTACCGGTGCACAAAGAAATAATGGACAGAATTAACGTCACAACACCTAACCACATAGGATATTGACGCAAAGATGAGGTCATAGCGATACTTAGAATAGATGAAGTTTGAACGGTGCCTAGGGCGATAATCCATACTATCTTGTTTGACCTAAGATAGCAATTGAAGTAGATAACAATTTAAATTGATTTTATATAAAATTTCAGCTATTATAGTCAGCTTAGCTTTTACTAGTTGATACTCTCTTATAGAGCGTCTTTTAATAACAGTAAATGTCAAAGAAGGCCCCCTGTAGCTCAGTTGGTTAGAGCAGAGGACTCATAATCCTTTGGTCGCCGGTTCAAGTCCGGCTGGGGGGACCATCTACCTATATTT
>CANROD010000080.1 GCA_947632105.1 uncultured Oligella sp.
ATTGATGAGCGTATTGACCGGTTAAGCGCACAAATCAAAGCTGGCAATATTTATGTTAATCGTAATATTGTCGGTGCCGTCGTCGGTTCACAACCGTTTGGTGGTCAAGGCCTGTCTGGCACCGGCCCTAAAGCGGGTGGTCCTTTATACCTATTGCGCTTAGTCCAGCATAGCCCGACTCCCGCTTTTAAATCCAACGCGTCAGAGGATCATTCTGCATTAATAGCCATGGATACGTTCAAGACATGGATTAAAGAATACGGTCGAGGTAATGAACCAGAGCATGTAGAAACTATTTTCGAGCGCCACCTTATTGCTATTGAAAAAGAACTACCAGGCCCAACCGGCGAACGCAATGCCTATTTTTTACTGCCGCGAGAACAAGTTTTATGCCAAGCCAAAACGGAGTTTGGAGCTAAAATTCAATTGGCTCATTGCTTAGCAAGCGGCAATAAAGCAATTTTTCACACAGAAAAAGGCAGCGCTGTCGCGGCACTCTTAATTCAGTTACCAGAGAGCCTACAACGTTACATCCAACTCACTACAGAGTCAGATACTCTGCTAGAGGATCAGCGATTTACCCTCGGTGCAGCACTGCTGGAGGGCGACAGTGATCAGCTCAAACCGCTGACTCAACGCTTGGCAAGCTATTCAGCTGCTATTATTCAACCGCAGATTCTAAGTTCAGAAGCTCTCAAAGAAGGGCAAAGTTATCGCCTAGAAAGACTCTGTGTCGAGCGTTCGATCAGCATCAACACAGCCGCAGCAGGAGGCAATGCAACCCTTATGGCCATGATTTAAATACTTTATTTTTAAAGCAATTTTTCAGGTAAAATAATCCTTATAAACAACTTTTAAATTAAATATATTAGCAATACTCAAGAGGAGATTGATATGGAAGGTGCTGTCAGCACGCCGATTCTCGCCGTTTTCGTGATTTATATCATCGGCATGATGCTCATCGGCTATTTAGGTTACCGCTCAACTAACGACTTATCTGATTTTATTTTAGGTGGTCGAAGTCTTGGGCCTTTTGTAATCGCTTTGGCCGCAGGGGCCTCAGATATGAGTGGTTGGCTCTTAATGGGTCTGCCTGGTGAGGTTTTCTCAGTAGGTATTTCTGCCTCATGGATTGCCATTGGTCTAACTATCGGGGCCTACATTAACTGGTTACTCGTCGCCGGACGCCTCAGGGCCTACACAGAAAAGGCAGGTAATGCCTTAACACTATCGGACTTCTTTGCTAATCGCTTTGAGGATCGCACAAGCGTGCTCCGTATTGTATCGGCCATTGTTATTTTAATTTTCTTCACTCTCTACTGCGCTTCCGGTGTCGTCGCCTCTGCCCGTTTATTTGAGAGTATGTTTGGCTGGAACTACGTCACCGCCATGTGGCTAGGTGCATTCTTTACCATTGCCTATGTGTTTATTGGCGGCTTCTTAGCAGTTAGTTGGACAGACGCAATTCAAGCATCAATGATGTTTACTGCCTTAATCTTGACCCCAATTATCGTACTGAATGACGTAGGCGGCTTCGGCGCTGCCTCAGCGGCAAGTCTTAAATTCAACCCTCAGAGCTTGAGCTTAGTTGAAGGTGTTACCACAATCGGTATTATTTCTTCACTAGCGTGGGGACTGGGCTACTTTGGTCAACCGCATATCTTGGCACGTTTTATGGCGGCAGATTCAGTTAAGAGTATCCCTAAAGCACGTCGTATCAGTATTACATGGATGATTTGTTGTTTAGCTGGTGCAGTGGCAGTCGGTTTCTTTGGTATCGCTTTCTTCTCATCACCGGAAACAATATCAAACCCTGTAACACAAGAAGCTGCTTATCGTGTATTAGAAAATCCTGAACGTGTCTTCATTGAGTTCTCGGTATTGCTATTCCACCCACTCGTTGCCGGTTTACTACTTGCTGCTATTTTAGCTGCGATTATGAGTACGCTATCAGCACAGTTATTAGTTTGTTCTAGCTCTTTGACGCAAGACGTTTATAAGTCATTCCTTCGTCCTAGTGCAAGTCAACGCGAATTAGTTTGGTTTGGTCGCCTTATGGTATTAGCCGTTGCTTTAGTTGCTATTTTCTTAGCACGCGATCCAAACAGCAAGGTTCTTGGTATGGTGAGCTATGCATGGGCCGGTTTCGGTGCGGCCTTCGGTCCACTGATCATCCTCTCCGTGTTCTGGCGCCGCACAACTGCCAAGGGCGCTTTAGTCGGTATAGTGATCGGTGCTGTCACCGTATTATTATGGAAAAACTACGCTAATAGTGATTTATATGAAATTGTCCCTGGCTTCATCCTATCCTTCATCGCAATTGTGGTAGTGAGTTTACTCGATAAAAAACCATCGCAAAGCATGATGGATACCTTTGACGAGGTTGACCGAGTGATGGAAGAGTCTCGCCAATAAGAAGCAGCTATTTATTAGTGCGCTTGCCGCTCTAGACTTATTAGATTAAGAATCTCGCTATTTCTTTTTAGAGGTAGCGAGATTTTTTATAATCACCAAAAAATACTGCCCCCATCCATTCTCTCCTCCCAATACTAAATCTTAGCCTCCACCTCTTTCCACTCACCCGGCTGTAGATCCCCTAAAGTCCACGGCCCTACCTTCACCCGGATCAAGCGCAAGGTCGGCAACAACACAGCTGCCGTCATTCGACGCACCTGTCTATTTTTACCCTCGATAATACTTATTTCAAGCCAACTAGTCGGCACGGTTTCTCGATGACGAATCGGTGGATTACGCGACCAAACATCAGGCGCTGCGATTTGCTTAACCTTGGCTGGTAAGGTCATACCGTCATTGAGCATAACACCGTGACGTAATTGCTGTAACTGCACTTCACTCACCTCACCTTCGACCTGAGCCCAATAGGTTTTTTCAGTTTTATACTTAGGTTCAGCAATACGGGCCTGTAAACGACCATCGTTTGTCAGTACTAATAAGCCTTCGCTATTTCTATCTAAACGCCCCGCCGCATAGACATCAGGAATTGGAATATAGTCTTTTAATGTGGCACGACCCCCTTCATCACTAAATTGAGTCAATACATCATAAGGTTTATTAAAAAGTATTAAG